>JANOTZ010000035.1:0-6689 GCA_031416735.1 Frankiales bacterium | reverse complement strand
GCCGCGACATCTACTGGCGGTCGGTGCAGGCTGGCGGCGAGGACTGGCTGACCGTCCGGGACTACTTGTGGCGCTGGGACACCGACTGGTTCTGGTGCAGCCGCGCTTTCGGGGTGCAGCACCCCGCGGTTCGACGCTGGGTCCCGCGCCGCTATCTGCGTTCGGACGTCTGGTGGAAGCTTGTCGCCTTCGAGCGCAGGCACCGGTGGAAGGCGCGGCTCGACCGTCGGCGCGGCCTCCCCGACCGGGAGGAGGTCGTCCAGGACATCGAGGTCCCCCTCGACCGGCTCGAGTCGTTCATGGAGGTCTTCGCCCGCGAGGTGCCGATCGAGCCGGTCTGGTTCTGCCCGCTGCAGCAACGCTGCCGGGAAGACGTCTGGGAGCTCTACCAGCTCGACCCGTCGGTGCTCCACGTCAACGTCGGCTTCTGGTCCACCGTGCCGCTCGCACCCGGCCAGGACCCGACCAGCCACAACCGGCTCATCGAGGATCTCGTCGAGTCCCTCGGTGGCCGTAAATCGCTCTACAGCACCAGCTTCTACGACCGCGACCACTTCTGGCGGCTCTACAACGGCCCTGTCTATGACCTTCTCAAGAAGACCTACGACCCCAGCGACCGCCTGCTCGACCTGTACGCCAAGGCCGTGCAGGGCCGCTGAGCCCACCAGGAGGAACCATGTCCCGTCTACCCGTCGCCGATGCACTTGCCACCGTGTTGCCGCGACAGACCCGGGTCGAGGCCTACGACGGCTCGGTCGCGGGCCCGGTGGACGCCGAGGTGGTGCTCAGGGTGCAGTCCCGCAAAGCGTTGTCGCACCTGGTCTCCGCACCGGGCGAGCTCGGGATGGCCCGGGCCTACGTCTCCGGTGAGCTCGACATCGACGCACCCGACCACTACACGCTGCTGCGCACCATGCTGCGCACCAACGTCGCGGAGCTCACCGGGGCTGAGCGCTGGAAGGTCCTGCGCACCCTGGGCCGGGAGGCGATGCACTGGGTTGAGCCGCCACCGCAGGAAGTCGGTGCCAGGCGCTTCCTGGCCGGTCTCCGGCCGCACTCCAAGAGCCGGGACGCGCTGGCGATCTCGCACCACTACGACGTCTCCAACACCTTCTACGACTGGGTTCTCGGACCGTCGATGGCCTACACCTGCGCCGTCTACGAGACCGAGGAGGCGACCCTCGAGCAGGCCCAGGAGGCCAAGTTCGATCTGATCTGCCGCAAGCTCGGCCTCCAGCCGGGCATGCGGCTCCTCGACGTCGGCTGCGGCTGGGGCGGCATGGCCATGCACGCAGCGGAGCACTACGGCGTCGACGTCGTCGCGGTGACGCTGTCCCGCCAGCAGGCCGAGTGGGGCCGCAAGGCCGCCGCGGAGCGAGGGCTCTCCGAGCACGTCGACGTCCGGCACGGCGACTACCGCGACATCACCGAGACCGGCTTCCACGCGGTCAGCTCCATCGGGCTGACCGAGCACATCGGGATCGGCCAGCTTCCGTCGTACGCGGTGTTCCTGGCCGGGAAGCTGCTGCCGCAGGGTCGGCTGCTCAACCACTGCATCACCCGGCCCGACGACCACTCGGCGGCGATCAGCAAGCGCGGGTTCATCACGCGCTATGTCTTCCCCGACGGCGAGCTGCCCGGTGTCGGTCGGATCATCGGGGTGCTCCAGCGCGCCGGGCTCGAGGTGCGGCACGAGGAGAACCTGCGCGAGCACTACGCCCGGACGCTGCAGGGCTGGTGCGACAACCTCGACGCGCACTGGGACGAGGCGGTCGCGGAGGTCGGCGTCGGGACCGCGCGGGTCTGGGCGGTCTACCTCGCCGGCTCGCGGATCGGCTTCGAGACCAACCGGATCCAGCTGCACCAGGTGCTCGCGGTGAAGAGCGAGGGCGGCGTGTCCGGGATGCCGCTGCGGCCCGACTGGGGGAGTTAGTTCGCCCAGCGGCTGAAGGGGACGTTCCAGTCGGCCATGCCCGGGTCGGACAACCGGGGCTTGGCCTTGGCGTTCTTGACGTCGACGACATCGCCGCGCTTGGCCAGGTCGAAGAACCACGCCGCGTCGGCGGGGGACAGGTTGACGCAGCCGTGGCTGACGTTGGCGACCCCCTGCTGCCGGACCGTGCCCGGAGCGGAGTGGACGAACTCCCCGCTGTAGGAGATGCGGACGCTGTTGGGGACCTTCAGGTAGTAGCCGCCGGGGCTCTTACGCGGGATCCCGATGGTCGCGGAGTCCATCGTCTTGAGCTTCACCTTCTCCAGGACCAGGTGCGGCCCGCCCTTGGTGGGGAACTCGTCCCGTCCGGTCGAGACCTTCAGCACCCGCAGGACCTTGCCGTCGCGGACCACCGTCATCGTCTTGGCGTTGACGTCCACGGTGGCTATCAGCGCTGCGCCGATCGAGTAGGACGTGGCGCGGGTGCCCTCGCCCCAGGTGCCGTCGGACAGCTTGAGGCGGGTGAGGTCGGCGGTGGCCGTGATGCGGGTGCCCCTGGCCCAGTAGGCCGGGCCGCGGTAGTGCAGCTCGGTGGGGGACATCCAGCGCCAGGCACCGGCGACGGCGGGGGTGGACGTGACGGTGAGCCGGCTCACGACGGCGGTCCGGTCGGCGCCGTCGGTGACGGCCCGGTCGAGGGTGGCGATCACGGGCTGACCGACGCCGACAACCTTCCCGTCACCGGGGCTCAGCCTGGCGTGCAGGGTCTTGGCTGCGAAGGAGGTGCGGGTGTTGACCACCACGGCCCGGCTCGCGCCGGCCTGGTCGAGCACGGTCGCCACCAGCCGGTACGTCGAGGCGGGCAGCAGGTCGCTCGTGGAGGACCAGCCGGTGCCGGACAGCTGGCCGTCCACCAGCTGGCCGTCAGGACCCAGCGCCGTGACCTCCTTCAGCACGCCATCGGTGACCACCAAGGTCAGCGACCTGTCCCAGGCGACGCGGCCGGCGGTCACCCCCAACGGGCTGACGACAGGGGTGTGGATCGGGGCGGCAACGGTGGTGCTCCCGGCGACGTTGACCGGGGTCTCGTCGTGGCGGGTCAGCATCCAGCCGGTGGCGCCGACGCCGACGGTCGCGGCGAGCAGGCCGGCCAGCAGCCTGGGTCGGGGCAAGGTGGTGTGCACAGTTCGTTCCCTTCGGGAGCCGGTGGGTCATGGCCGGCTGTAGGGACATTCTCGGTCAGGTCGTGGGCAAACTTGCCCCCCGGCAGGAGTCTCTTTTCGGGGACAACTTCCTCACCAGGTCCGCTCCCGGCCAGGGTCGTCCGGTGAGGCCCGTGGGCGCATGCGCGAGGATGGTGTCGTACACGTGACCAGGGGAGCAGCATGAGCGAGTTGGGTCGGATCTCCGACGACGGCACCGTCTTCGTCAAGACTGCCGAGGGCGAGCGGGCCGTGGGGTCCTGGCACGCCGGGACGCCGGAGCAGGGTTTGGCGCACTTCGCGCGTCGCTATGAGCAGCTCGCTACCGAGGTGACGCTCCTCGAGCAGCGCCTCCGCAGCGGCGCCGGTGACCCGCGGCAGGTGGCGACCAGCGCCGAGCGGCTGAAGGAAGGCCTTCCGACAGCTGCTGCCGTCGGTGACCTCGACGCCCTCGCCGTTCGGGTCGAGGCGCTGCTCGAGAAGACCGCGACCGCCGTCGAGGAGCACCAGGCCGCCCGGGCCGTCGCCAAGGAAGAGTCGCTCGCGACCCTGACGGCCCTCGCCGAGGAGGCGGAGAAGTTGGCTGCCAGCTCGTCCTGGAAGGACGCCGGCGAGCGCCTGCGCACCCTCGGGCAGGACTGGAAGCGCGTCACGGGCGTCGACAAGAAGTCCGCGGACGTGCTCTGGGAGCGGGTCGCCGGCGCACGGGCTCGCTTCGGCGAGCGTCGCACGGCGCACTTCGGGGCCCTCGAGCAGCAGCGCACGGTGTCCCAGGAGCGCAAGGACAAGCTCATCAAGGAGGCCGAGAAGCTCTCGACCTCGACGGACTGGAAGACCACCGCCGACGCCTACAAGCGGCTCATGGAGGAGTGGAAGGCGGCCGGTCGGGCGCCCCGCGAGGTCGAGGACAAGCTCTGGGAGGCCTTCAAGGGCGCCCAGGACGTGTTCTTCACGGCCCGCAGCGCCTCCTTCGCGGAGAAGGACGAGGAGTTCCGCGGCAACCAGAAGGTGAAGGAGGACATCCTCACCGAGGCCGAGGCCCTCGAGGTGCCCGCCGGGAAGTCCCGCCTGCGTCAGCTGCAGGAGAAGTGGGAGACCGCCGGCAAGGTTCCGCGCGATGTCATGAAGTCGCTGGAGGACCGGTTCGCCGCGGTCGAGGAGAAGTTCCGCGCGACCGCCGACGTCTCCCACGTGAAGACCACCGAGTCGCCCTTCGTGGTGCGGCTCAAGGAGAAGGTCGCCGACCTCGAGGGCAAGCTGGCGAAGGCTCGCGCCGACGGCCGCTCGACCGGTGACCTGGAGGCGCAGCTCGAGACCCAGCGCCAGTGGCTGGCCCAGGCCGGCGTGACGGTTGCTGCCCCGGCCGCCCCGGAACCGACGGCCACCCCGGCGCCGGCCAAGAAGGCCACCACCGCCTGGGTCCGCGCCGACGACTGACCCCTCTGGGGACGCCTCGGGTTCCTCCTTACGTCCGCTCGGTAGGACACGTCGACCGCGTAGCCGAGCAGACGTAAGGGTCCAGGCAGCGCTGGGCTGGCGACGTCAGTGGTGTCTGAGGAGCCGTACGGCGGTCATCGACGACAGCGGGCTGCACGTCGCCTCCCACTCGCCGGGGAACAGCGTGGCCGCGACGGGCACCACCCAGGCCGCGGCTGCCTCCGCCCCCTGAGGGTCGGCGCACAGGGCGACGACCTCACCGCCTTGGTTCTTGCGCTTGTCGAGGCGGACGAGGGACTGGAGCAGCTCCGGTGCGTCGGCGACGCCGAACCGCTCGGGCCAGGCGATGCTCGGCGGGCGGCCCTTACGCAGGTCGTTGCAGCGCTTGTGGGCCAGCCGCAGCTCGCCTCGGCCCTTGGCGCCTTTGGCCGCCGGGGCGATCTGGTCGGCGACCGGCTGGTTCGGGTCGTTGGGCTTGGCCTGCTGGGGGACCGCTTCGTCGCACAGCCAGCAGCGCCAGTCGGCCAGGTCCCCGAGCGCGTTGATGTCAGCCATGGACGCAGAGCCTAAGCGTCGCCGGATCCAGGCGTTGACCGCCGACGCTCAGGCGAGCTGGGCGCGCAGGAAGTCGAGGGTGCGGTTCCAGGCGAGCTTCGCGTCGGCGGGCGAGTAGGTGCCCAGCGGGTTCTCGTCGTTGTGGAAGGCGTGTGCTGCGTCGTAGTAGAAGAACTCCACCGGTGCGCCCGACTCGGTGCGGATCTTGGCCTCCTGGGCCCGGGCCTGCTCGACCGGGTAGAAGGCGTCCTTCTCGCCGTAGTGCCCCTGGACCGCGGCGGTGAGCTGGCTGAAGTCGGCCTGCTGCGCGGCCGGGCCGACGCCGTAGAACGGGACAGCCGCGCCGATCTTGTCGCCCTGCTGGTTGGCGAGCAGCAGCACGAAGCCACCGCCCATGCAGAACCCGACCGCACCGACCTGGGAGGACGTCACGGCCTCGTGCCGGAGCAGGCAGTCGACCGCTCCGGCCAGGTCGCGGGCGGCCTCGTCCTCGGGCAGCGCAGACATCAGCTGGCCGGCGACGGCGGCGTCGTGGGTGGTCTTTCCGCCGTACAGGTCAGGAGCGAGGGCCACGAAGCCTTCGGCGGCGAGCCGGTCGGTGAGGTCCGCGATGTGGTCGGTCAGGCCCCACCACTCCTGGATCACCAGCACGGCAGGGCCCGACCCGGTCGCGGGGAGCGCGAGGTAGCCGTGGGCGGTGCCGCCGTTGCTCGGGAAGGTGATGTTCTGCCGCGGGTTGTCAGTCATGAGGTCATCTTGCCCACTTCGGGCGGTTCAGACCAGAGCGTGCGCGTTGCCGAGCTCGTCGAGCAGCGCGCGGGGACCCCGGCGGAGGTACCACTCGAGCTCATAGGTCTCCTGGAACTGTTCGGTCAGCGTCTCCGGCCCGATCTGGCTCTCGTGCGCGAGCAGCGCCGCGCGCTTCACGGCCAGCTCGCGGGGCGTCGCCGCCAGCGCGACGCTGATCTCGGCCGTCACACGACCGTAGGTCCGCGACCCGCCGGCGTTGTCGAGCACGTGCTCCCCGGCGAAGTGCAGGTGCTCGCGGTCCACCGTCGCGTCATAGGACGTGACGCCCGCGAGCGTCGCGGCATGCCGGGCGAGCAGGTGAACCGCGACGTGGTCGGGGTGGCCGTAGATGCCGTCGGCGTCGTAGCCGACCACCGCCTCGGCCCGTTCGGCCTCCACCAGCCGGGCCAGGGTGGTCGCGACCGCGGGCAGATCGGCCCGGACCAGCGACTTGGGGTGCAGGCCGGACTCCCAGCCGGGCAGGCCCGAGTCGCGGCGGCCCAGCAGGACCAGGCGGGCGACCCCGAGCAGGTCCGCTGCCCGCTCAACCTCGGCGGTGCGTACCTCGGCCAGGGTCCGGCCGCGGAGGGGGAGCCGGGGGGTGCCGAGCTCGCCACCGGTGGCCACCACGAGCACCACCCGGGCGCCGTGGTCGGCGAGCCGGCGGATGGTCGCGCCCGTGAAGATCGTCTCGTCGTCCGGGTGGGCGTGGACGATCACGACGGTGCGACCGGTCAGGTCACGGGGGATCGGTGCAGGGGTGTCGAGCAACA
>JANOTZ010000034.1:0-10177 GCA_031416735.1 Frankiales bacterium | reverse complement strand
CGCGACCGCGCCCGACGCGACCACGGATCTGGTGCAGCTGGGGGAGCCAGAAGGCGTCTGCCCGCTCCACGATCAGGGTGTTGGCGTTGGGGATGTCCAGGCCGCTCTCGACGATCGTGGTGCAGACCAGCACGTCGTAGTGCTTCTCCCAGAACCCGATCATCACCTGCTCGAGGGCTTCCTCGCTCATCTGGCCGTGCCCGACCGCGACCCGCGCCTCCGGCACCAGCTCGCGCAGCCGCTTGGCCGCGCGGTCGATCGACTCGACCCGGTTGTGCAGGTAGAAGACCTGGCCTTCTCGCATCAGCTCGCGCCGGATCGCCGCGCCGACCTGCTTCTCGTCGTAGGGCCCGACGAAGGTCAGGACCGGATGTCTTTCCTCCGGCGGGGTGAGGATCGTGGACATCTCGCGGATGCCGGTGAGCGACATCTCCAACGTCCTCGGGATGGGGGTAGCGGACATGGTGAGGACGTCCACCGCCGTGCGCATTCCCTTGAGGAACTCCTTGTGCTCCACGCCGAACCGCTGCTCCTCGTCGACGATGACCAGGCCGAGGTCCTTGAACACCACCGACTTCGACAGCAGCCGATGGGTGCCGATGACGACGTCGACCGACCCTTCCTGCAGGCCGGCGAGCACCTCCTTCTGCTCCTTGTCGGAGTTGAAGCGGCTGGTCGCCCGCACCGTCACGGGGAACTTCGCGAAGCGGTCCCGGAAGGTGTTGTAGTGCTGCTGCACGAGCAACGTCGTGGGGACGAGGATGGCGACCTGCTTGCCGTCCTGCGCCGCCTTGAAGGCTGCCCGCACCGCGATCTCGGTCTTCCCGTAGCCGACGTCACCGCAGACGACCCGGTCCATCGGGATCGGCTTCTCCATATCGCCCTTGACCTCGTTGATCGCGTCGAGCTGGTCCGGGGTCTCGACGTAGGCGAAGGCGTCCTCGAGCTCGCGCTGCCACGGGGTGTCCGGGCCGAAGGCGTGTCCCGGGGCAGAGGTGCGCGCGGCGTACAGCTGGATGAGACCGGCGGCGATCTCGCGCACCGCCTTCTTGGCGCGGCCCTTGCGCTTGGACCAGTCCGCCCCGCCGAGGCGGTCGAGCGAGGGTGCCTCGCCTCCGACATACCGGGTGACGTGCTCGAGCTGGTCGGTCGGGACGAACAGCCGGTCGCCCTTGGCGTACTCCAGGATGAGGTATTCGCGGGTCGCCCCCGCGACGGTGCGCTGCACCATCTCGACGTAGCGCCCGACGCCGTGCTGCTCGTGCACGACGGGGTCACCTGCCCTGAGCTGTAAGGGATCTACGGCGTTCTTGCGCCGCGAGGGCATTCGCTTGGAGATGTCCTTGGTGCCGGCCCCGCGAGCACCCGTCAGGTCCCCTTCGGTGAGGACGACGGTCTTGAGCAGGTCGCTGACGAAGCCGCTGCCGAGGGAGCCGGTCGAGACGAGGACCACCCCCGGCTCGGGTGCCGCCGTCACGTGCTCCACGAGCCGGGCCGGCAGGTCGGCGCCCTTGAGCACCTCCACCAGTCGCTGCGCGGGGCCGTGTCCCTCGGTGGTCAGCAGCACGGCATAGCCGTCGGCCACCCAGCTCCGGACGTCGTCGAGGGCGCGCTCGGTCTCCGCGCGGTAGGCCTGCGGGGAGCGGGCCGCGAGCACGACGGTGTCGTCCTCGAGCTCGGCGTCGCTGGTGAACGGCGTGACCGACCACCACGGGTGGCCGTGCGCGGTCGCGTGCTCCCGGACCTCCACCAGCGACTTGTACGCCGCAGCCCCCAGGTCGACCGGCGCCTGCCCTCCCGTCGCGGCGGTGGCCCAGGAGGCCTCGAGGAACTCCTGCGACGTGCGGACCAGGTCGTGGGCCCGGGTGCGGACCCGCTCCGGATCGCAGACCAGGACGACGGTGTCGCGCGGCAACTCGTCGACGAGCAGCTGTAAGTCATCAACGAGGACGGGCGCGAGTGCCTCCATCCCCTCGACCGGGTGGCCGTCCGCGATCCGGGTGCAGATGTCGGCCAGCTCGGGGTGCTTCTCGGCCAGGGCCAGCGCGCGGGCCCGCACCTCGGGGGTGAGCAGCAGCTCGCGGCACGGCGGCGCCCACAGGCCGTGCTCGACCAGGTGCATCGACCGCTGGTCGGCGACCTTGAAGGAGCGCACCTCCTCGACCTCGTCGCCCCAGAACTCCACCCGCAACGGGTGCTCCTCGGTCGGCGGGAAAACGTCGAGAATGCCTCCACGTACGGCAAACTCGCCGCGTTTCTCGACGAGCTCGACACGTGCGTAGGACAGGTCCACCAATCGCCGTACGACGTCTTCAGGGTCGGCAGAATCGCCGACGTGGAGGGCGACCGGCTCGAGGTCGCCGAGGCCCTTGACCTGCGGCTGGAGCAGCGAACGCACCGGGGCGACAATGACGTCGATCGGGCCGGTGGCCGGGTCGTCGGTCGAGGGGTGGGCGAGCCGGCGCAGGACGGCGAGCCGGCGGCCGACCGTGTCGGCGCGGGGGCTGAGCCGCTCGTGAGGCAGCGTCTCCCAGCTGGGGTAGAGGGCGACGCGATGCGGGTCGAGCAGGCTCCCCAGGGCGGCCTCGAGCTCCTCGGCCTCGCGGCCGGTGGCCGTCACCGCGAGCACCGTGCGACCGGCCCGCGCCGAGAGCGCCGCGACCACGAACGGCCGCAGGCCGGGCGGTGCGGTGAGGTCCAGGGTCTGGGGCGCAGCGTCGAGCACCTGGCTCAGCGAAGGGTCGGCGAGGACGGTGTCCAGCAGGCCGGCGAGGGTCACAGATCAGGCTCCAGGCAACACGAATGTCCCCCGCTCGGCGTCAGCCGGGGGGTGGTGACGGCCCTTGCGGGCCGTGCACCCAGCCTACGTCTGCCCTTCCGGCCACCTCACGTCCACCCTTCCGGCCACCTTGCGTCCACCCTTCCGGCCACCTTGCGTCTGCTCGTATGGCCACCTCAACCGCGTGGGCGAGCAGACGCAAGGAAGAGGGTGCCCGAGGGCAATCGAGCGCCGTACGCTGCGAGGGTGGCGACCCTGGAGCTGGAGCAGCAGCTGATCCTGCTGGCCCGACGGCTGTCCAAGCCGGTGCGGCTGTTCACCTCGTCGGGCTACACGGTGCTCGACCGGCCCGCCTACCAGGCCCTGTGGCGGATCGTCGAGGAGGGACCGGTGCGGCCGACCGCCCTCGCGGTGCTGCTCGAGGTGGACCTGTCGGTGGTGAGCCGCCAGGTGAAGTCCTTGGAGGACGTCGGTTTCGTGCAGCGCGCCGCCGACCCCGCCGACGCGCGGGCTGCCCTCGTCTCGGCCACTGCCGCGGGGGTCGCGGCCTTCGAGCAGACCAAGCGGCAGCGCACCGAAGTCCTCGACGAGGTGCTCACCGACTGGACCGCGGAGGACCGGGTCAACCTCGGCCGACTGCTCACCCGCTTCAACATCGGGCTCGAGGACTCCATCGCCCGACGGCTAGCCGAGCTCGACGGCTAGCGGCAACCCCACCAGCCGGTACGACGAATGGCCCGCTCAGGCCGGGTCGGCGTGGATCGGCCCGGTCAGGCCAGGGGCTCAGGCCGGGTCGGCGTGGAAGGTGTTCTGCGCCAGCTCCAGCGAGGTCGTGACCAGCGCCTCGACGGAGTCCGCCGCCCGGTCGACGTGGAAGGGCAGCTCCTTGCGCTCCACCGGGGAGAAGTCCTTGAGCACGAAGTCCGCCGGGTCCTGCCGACCGGGCGGCCGGCCGATGCCGAAGCGCACCCGCAGGAAGTCCCTGTTGCCCAGGGACTTGGTCAGCGACTTCAGCCCGTTGTGCCCGTTGTCGCCGCCGCCGCTCTTCAGCCTTAGCGTCGCGAAGGGCAGGTCGAGCTCGTCGTGGATGACGATGATGCGGTCCACGGGAACTTTGAAGAAGTCACGCAGGCTGGCCACCGGGCCGCCCGACTCGTTCATGTAGCACTTGGGCTTGGCGAGCACGACCCGCTGGCCGAGCAGCCGGCCTTCGACGGTGTCCGCCCGGCCCTTGTGGGCCTTGAAGCGCGCACCGATCCGCTCCGCGAGCAGGTCGGCCACCATGAAGCCGACGTTGTGCCGGTTGCCGGCGTACGTAGGTCCAGGATTGCCGAGGCCGACGACCAGGAACAGGTCGTCGGCCACGGTGCAGTGCGTGTGGAGCGGGAGTTAGGCGTCGGTGGCGGGGGCAGCCTCGGCGTCGCCCTCGGTCTCGGCAGCCTCGGTCTCGGCCACGACCTCGGGGGCCAGCTCGGCAGCGGCGGCGTCCAGCTCGGCATCGATCTCGGCGGCCGACGGCGTGCCGAGGCCCTGCACGATGACGTGCTCCGGGTCCTGGGCCAGCGTGGTGCCGGCGGGCAACGTGATGTCCTTGGCCGCCAGGTGGTCGCCGACCTTGAGGCCTTCGATGCTGACCTCGACGTGGTCGGGGAGCTGGGTGGCGTCGGCCTCGACGGTCAGCGTCATGGTCTGCTGGTCGACCAGGGTGTCCGGGGTGGCCTTGCCGATCAGCACGATCGGGACCTCGACGGTGACCTTCTCGCCCTTACGGACGGCGACCAGGTCGATGTGCTCGAGCGTGCGGCGGATCGGGTCGCGCACGATGACCTTGGGCAGCGCGAGCTGCTCGCCGTCCTCGGTCTCCAGGGTCAGGAGCGCGTTGGAGTCGTGCTTGAGCGCGAGCGCGAGCTCATGGCCCGGAAGGCTGTAGTGGCGGGGCTTGTCGCCGTGGCCGTACAGAACGGCGGGCACCTTGCCGGCGCGCCGGGTCCGGCGTGCCGGGCCCTTGCCGAACTCGGTGCGAGACTCGGCGACGATGCGGACCTCGGACACGACGGAAACTCCTCGAAACGATGCTGCGGGGCTGACTGCGGTGGCAGAGCATGTGGCGCGGAAGGCGCAAGGGATGAGTCTAGCGGACCGCTTCGGCGGCCCGGACCGGTGCGTCGGGTTCGCCGTACCGGCTTGAGATTTGGCTTGCAGGGTCAGGCGGCGCCGTCGAACAGGGACGTGACCGAGCCGTCCTCGAAGACCTCGCTGATCGCCCGGGCGAGCAGCGGCGCGATCGAGAGCACGGTGAGCTTGTCGAAGCGGCGGTCCAACGGGACGGGCAGCGTGTTGGTGATGATGGTCTCGGAGACGCGGGAGTTCTTCAGGCGGTCGATCGCCGGTCCCGAGAGCACCCCGTGGGTGGCGGCGACCAGCACTTCGGCGGCGCCGGCCTCGAAGAGCACGTCGGCGGCCTTGGTGATGGTGCCACCGGTGTCGATCATGTCGTCGACGATCACGCAGACCCGGCCGTGGACGTCACCGACGACGCGGTTCGCGACGACCTCGTTGGCGACCATCGGGTCGCGGGTCTTGTGGATGAAGGCCAGCGGGCAGCCACCCAGCCGGTCGGTCCAGCGCTCGGCGACGCGCACCCGGCCGGAGTCCGGGGAGACGACGGTCATGTTGCTCGCGTCGTACTTCGCCGCGACATAGTCGGCGAGCAGCGGCAGCGCGAACAGGTGGTCGACCGGGCCGTCGAAGAAGCCCTGGATCTGCGCGGTGTGCAGGTCGACACTCATCAGGCGGTCGGCGCCGGCGGTCTTGAACAGGTCGGCGATGAGGCGGGCGCTGATCGGCTCGCGGCCGCGGTGCTTCTTGTCCTGGCGGGCGTAGGGGTAGAAGGGCATGACCACGGTGATCCGCTTGGCGCTCGCCCGCTTGAGGGCGTCGACCATGAGCAGCTGCTCCATCACCCAGGTGTTGATGGGGGCGGCGTGGCTCTGCATGACGAACGCGTCGCAGCCGCGGACGGACTCCTCGAAGCGCACGAAGATCTCGCCGTTGGCGAAGTCGTAGGCAGCGGTCGGCACCGGCAGGCAGCCGAGCTCCTCGCCCACCTCGTCGGCCAGCTCGGGCGCGGCCCGCCCGGTGAAGAGCATCAGGTTCTTGCGGCTGTCGATCTCGAGGCTGGCCATTCAGTCCTTCTTCTCTGCGACGGGGCGCTTGCGGGCGACCCAACCGACGATGTTCCGCTGCTTCTCCCGGGCCACCGCGAGGGCGCCGGCCGGGACGTCGTCGGTGATGGCCGATCCGGCCGCCGTGTAGGCGCCGTCCTCGACCGTCACGGGTGCCACCAGGCTGTTGTTGCTGCCGACGCGGACGTCGTCGCCGATGGTGGTGCGGTGCTTGTCGCGACCGTCGTAGTTGACGACGATCGTGCCCGCCCCGATGTTGCTGCGCTCGCCGATGGTGGCGTCGCCGACGTAGGACAGGTGCGGGATCTTGCTGCCCGCGCCGAGCTCGGCGTTCTTCACCTCGACGTAGGCACCGACCTTGCTGCCCGCACCCAGAACCGTGCCGGGGCGCAGGAAGCTGAACGGCCCGACGGTGGCGCCGGCACCGACCGTGGCCCCGCTCGCGTGGCTCTTCAGGACGGTCGCGCCCTGGTGGACCTCGCAGTCCGTCAGGGTCGTGTCCGGCCCGATCACGGCATCGCGGTGTACGACGGTGGTGCCGTGCAGCGAGGTGTTGCGGTCGATCGTGGCGTCGGGCTCGATCACCACACCGGCGTCGATCCAGGTCGTCTGCGGGTCGAGGATCGCCACGCCGGCCCGCAGGTGGGTGGTGACGATGCGGTCCCGCAGGATCCTGGCGAGCTGGGCGAGCTGGGCCCGGTCGTTGACGCCCCGCGTCTCGTCGGGGTCGGCAGCGGTGGTGGCGGCGACCATCAGGCCGGCGTCGCGGTGCAACCCGATCACGTCAGTGAGGTAGAGCTCGCCCTGCACGTTGTCGGTCGTCAGCTTGCCCAGCGCCTCGCGCAACGGACCGGCCGCGAAGGCGTAGACGCTGGTGGCGACCTCGTTGATCTGCAGGACCTGCTCGTCGGCGTCCTTGTGCTCGACGATCCGCTGCACGCCCCGACCGTCCCGCACGACCCGGCCGTAACCGGTCGGGTCTCCGACCACCGCGGTCAGCAGCGTGGTCGCGGCATGCGCGCTCTCGTGGGCGTCCACCAGGTCCTGCAGCGTCAACGCGGTGAGCAGCGGCGCGTCGCCGGGGACGACCAGCACGGTCCCGTCGAGGTGCTCGAGGGTGTCCAGGGCGACGCGGACAGCATGGCCGGTGCCGTACTGGGTCTCCTGGACCACGGCCCGGGCCTTACCGGAAAGCGTCGCGGTGACCTGGTCGCGACCGTGGCCGACCACGACCAGCAGGTGGTCGGGCTCCAGTGCGGCGGCGGAGTGCAGCACGTGGCCGAGCATGGTGCGGCCGCCGAGGGTGTGCAGGACCTTGGGGGTGGCGCTCCGCATCCGGGTGCCCTCGCCCGCAGCCAGGACGATCACGGCGACAGGTCGCGCGGACGGCACGCAGGCTCCCAGCTTCTGTGGTTGACGTGCAGCCCGGACGAGCAGAGAAGGTCCGGGCGCCCGGTAGCCACAAGACTACCGGGCCACCCGATCCTTGCCCTTGCCTGCTCGACGCAAGCTCCGCCCCCAGGATTCGAACCCGGACCCGAGACCACCAAAAGGTCCTGTGCTGCCTGTTACACCAAAGCGGAATTCGTCGCGGTGCTGGCGCGACGCTGACAGTCTGCCGCACACCCGGCTGCGCACAGGTGACTACAGACGGCTACGCAGCCGTAAGTTACGCTTGCGTAGCCCCCTGGCCCACGCCCGCGAGGAACCCCCATGACCGAGACGCTCGATGCGCCTGTGACGACGATCGACTACGACGGGGACGACTCGCGCCCCTTGCAGCAGATCCCCACGACCGAGTTCAAGGCCCGCTGGGAGCAGGTGGCGCTGGCCATCTTCATCGCCGTACCCCTGCTCGGGGTGCTCGGGGCGGGTTTCGTGCTCTGGGGCACCGGGCTCAGCTGGACCGACCTGGTGCTGTCGGCGGCCTTCTACTCCGTGACGCTGTTCGGGATCACGGTCGGCTTCCATCGCTACTTCACTCATGGCTCTTTCAAGGCGACCCGTCAACTCCGGGTCGCCCTGGCGGTCGCCGGCAGCATGGCCATCCAGGGTCCGGTGACCCGCTGGGTCGCCGACCACCGCCGCCACCACGCCTTCAGCGACGAGGCCGGCGACCCGCACTCCCCCTGGCGCTACGGCGGCGGCTTCACGGGGCTGACCAAGGGGCTCTACCACGCCCACATCGGCTGGCTGTTCGATGTGGAGCAGACCGACCAGAAGCGCTTCGTGCCTGACCTGCTGGCCGACCGCGACATCGCGAAGGTCGCGACGTTGTTCCCGTTCCTCGTGACGTTCTCGCTGCTGGCCCCGGCGGTTCTCGGCGGTCTGATCACCTGGAGCTTCACCGGCGCCCTCACGGCTTTCTTCTGGGCCTCGGTGATCCGGATCGGCCTGCTGCACCACATCACCTGGTCGATCAACTCCATCTGCCACACCTGGGGCCAACGACCGTTCGTCACCAAGGACCGCGCCGTCAACGTCTGGTGGCTCGCGGTCATCTCCGGCGGCGAGAGCTGGCACAACCTGCACCACGCCGACCCGACCTGCGCCCGGCACGGCGTCGACAAGGGCCAGCTCGACGCCAGCGCCCGCCTGATCTGGGTCTTCGAGCGTCTCGGCTGGGCCTGGGATGTCCGCTGGCCGAAGCCGGAACGCCTCGCCGCGCGCCGCGCCGCCTAACCTCCAGGGCGTGGCAACTGACTCGGACGGGCGCGCCCGCGTACGCATGACGGGCAAGGAGCGACGCGAGCAGCTCCTCGACGTCGGCCGATCGCTGTTCGCCGAGCGCGGGTACGACGGGACGGCGGTCGAGGAGATCGCCTCGCGCGCCGGCGTCAGCAAGCCGGTCGTCTACGAGCACTTCGGCGGCAAGGAAGGGCTCTACGCGGTCGTCGTCGACCGCGAGGTCCAGCACCTGATGGACGCCTTCTCCTCCGCACTGTCGGGCGAGTCCCCCAAGGAGTTGCTCGAGCAGGCCTGCCTGGTGCTGCTCACCTACGTGGAGGAGCAGGGCGACGGCTTCCGGATCCTGGTCCGCGAATCCCCCGTCGGCACCGAGCGCGGCGGCGGATTCGCCACGATCATGAGCGACGTCGCGAGCCAGGTGGAATACATCATCGTGCAGCAGTTCAAGGCCCGCGGCTTCGAGACCAAGCTCGCCGGCCTCTACTCGCAGGCCCTCGTCGGCATGGTGGCACTGACCGGCCAGTGGTGGCAGGACCACCGCAAGCCCAAGCGCGACGAGGTCGCCGCCCACCTGGTCAACCTGGCCTGGAACGGCCTGTCCCGGCTCGAGCACAAGCCCAAGCTCACCCCGCCCTGACCGGGCAACCCTCTCGGCGAGCTGACGTTCCGTCGTGACCACCTGGCCGATCTACCTACCGTTGCGGCCGACACGCTCACGAGCCGCACCATAAGAGGTAGATCGTCGAGACCACCTGGCCGATCTACCTACCGTTGCGTCCGACACGCTCACGAGCCGCACCATAAGCGGTAGATCGTCGAGGAGGGGCGGAGGGATCGGAAAGATCTCCGCGCCGGGGGCTACACCTGTTCGGAGAGCTCGAGCCAGGCCTGCTCGACCGTCTCCTTCTGGGCCCGGACCTGGTGCAGCTCCTCGTTGAGGGTGAGGACCGCGGCGTGGTCGGCCGCCTGGGCCGCCATCGCGGCGTGCAGCTCCGACTCCCGCTTGTCGAGGTTCATCAACTGCCGCTCGAGCTTTTGCAGCTCCTTGCGGGCGGCCCGGGAGTCACCCTTCGGGGCCTGCTGTCCGGCGGCCGTCGCCGCCGAGGGGGCCGGCGTACGACGGACGCGCTTCTCGAGGTATTCGTCCACGCCGCCCGGCAGCGCCTTGATGGTGCCGTCGCCCATCAGCGAGGACGTGACGGTGGTGGTGCGCTCCAGGAAGTACCGGTCGTGGCTGACGACCAGCAGCGTCCCGGGCCAGCCGTCGAGGACGTCCTCGAGGGCGTTGAGGGTGTCGATGTCGAGGTCGTTGGTGGGCTCATCGAGCAGCAGCACGTTGGGCTCGCCCATGAGCAGACGCAACAGCTGCAGCCGGCGGCGCTCGCCACCGGACAGGTCGCCGACCCGGGTCCACTGGGCGTTGCCGGTGAAGCCGAACCGGTCGGCCAGCGACGACGCGCCGATCGTCTTGCCGCCGCCGAGGTCGACCACCTTCGCGACCTGCTCGACGGCTTCGAGCACCCGC
>JANOTZ010000033.1:0-7589 GCA_031416735.1 Frankiales bacterium | reverse complement strand
CTCCACACCCGCAGCGCCGGGTCGGCGTCGACGTCCAGCACCTCCAGCGGCACCCCGGCGTCCCGGGCCGCCCGTTCCACCACCGGCAGCGCCTCGGCGCACATCGTGCACCCCGCCCGCGTCACGAACGTCACCCCCGACCCCCGGGTACGACGCCTGGTCGGCCACTTCCTGAGCACCCCGCCACGCTACGCGCCGAGACCCACACGGTGGTGGCCAGCCCGATCAGGGGTCAGGCGTCAGGCGGAGAGCTCGCGCAGGCGGCCCTTGCTGATCTTGCCGGTCGCCGTGTGGGGCAGCGCGTCGACGAACTCCACGGCGGTGGGGCACTTGAAGCGGGCCAGCGACCGGGCGCAGTGCGCGATGATCTCGTCGGCGGTCAGGCGGGTGCCGGGTGTGAGGAGCACGAGGGCCTTCGCGGACTCGCCGGTGTAGGGGTGCGGGAGGCCGATGACGGCCACCTCCGCGATGCCGTCCAGGGTGGAGATCACGTCCTCGACCTCACGCGGATAGACGTTGAAGCCGCTGACCAAGATGAGCTCGCGCCGGCGGTCCACCAGGCGGAGGTCACCGTCGTCGTCGAGCACGGCCACGTCGCCGGTGGCGAACCAGCCGTTGGCGTCCGGACCGTCGACCCCGTCGGGCCAGTAGCCGCTGAACAGGTTGGCGCCGCGCACCACGATCTCGCCCGGGTCGCCCTCCTCCACCGGCCGACCGGACTCATCCAGCAGCTTCAGCTCGATGCCGGGCACCGGGCGGCCGATCGACCCCGGCTTGGCGACCTCGCTCATCAAGGTTGAGGTGAGGACGGGAGCGGTCTCGGTGAGGCCGTAGCCCTCGAAGACGTGCTGGCCGGTGACGTCGAGCACCCGGTGCAGGACGGTCGGCGACAGCGGAGCCGCTCCGGACAGGGCCAGCCGGACGGAGGTGAAGGCGTCGCCGACGTCGGGGAGCATCGACCAGGCGACGTACATCGGAGGGGCGCCGACCACGTTGGTGACGCCGTGGCGGCGCAGCAGCGCGAGGGTCTCGACCGGGTCGAAGCGCTCGACGAGCACGCCGGTGGCGCCGTGCCAGGCGACCGCCCCGAGCGCCGCGTTGAGGCCGAAGACGTGAAAAAGGGGCAGCACCAGCAGCACCACGTCGTCGGGGGCGACGACCGGCGGGTCGATCAAGGCGGTCTGCTCGAGGTTGGCCAGCAGCGCCCGGTGGGTGAGCATCGCGCCCTTGGCTCGCCCGCTGGTGCCGGAGGTGTAGAGCAGCACCGCCAGGTCCTCGCCGCCCCGCACGCTGTCGACGGCGGTCGGGTCGGACAGCAGCGCCGTGTAGGCCTCGGTCCCGACCACGACGACGGGCACCGCGGTGGCGGCCTGGACGGTCTCGGCGGTGGTCGAGCCCGTGACGACAACCGCCGCACCGCTGTCGGACAGCACATGCCTGAGCTCGTCGGAGGTGTAGCCCGTGTTGATGGGGAGCGCGACCAGCCCGGCCCGCAGCGCACCGAAGTAGACGGCGGGGAAGTCAGGGGTGTTGCCCAGGTGCACCGCGACCCGGTCGCCGGCCTGCAGACCGAGGCCGGTCAGGCCCCGCGCGGCGGCGGACACCCGGGCATCCAGCTCGCCCCAGGTGGTGGTCTCGCCCTGGAAGATCAACGCGGCCTTGTCCGGCGTCTGCAGGGCAGCGTCACGGACCAGGTCGGCCAGGTTGCCGGCGGTGCGCGCGGTCACAAGATCCCCTTTGTACGGCGGTAACTCGGGCAGCATCCCACAGCGAGGTGTTCCTAGCCGGGCGCTGACGAAGGCGGTGGGCTCGGCGGCGGCGTCGGCACGATGACGGGCGGTGCGCTGGTCGGCGGCGCGGTCGGCTCCGGGGTCGCGGTCGGCACAGGGGCGACCGTCGGAGTGGGCGTCGGAGCGGTCGTCGCCGTGGGCGTCGGGCGCGGCCGGAACGGCTTCTTGGTGGCCGTCGGTGTGGGCGTCGGCACCAGCCCCGCGGCCCGCGCCTCCCGGTCGGCCTTGATCTGGCGCAGGATTTCCTGGGAGCGGGCGAACAGCTTGGCCGGCAAGGTTCCGCCGTACACCTGCTTGTGGCCGTAGAGCCCCTTCATGCCGCCGCAGGAGGTGCCGACGACGTGCGTCTTCGTCGACTCGCAGACGGTGTCCTCGTAGCCCATCCAGGTGGCGACGCAGAGGCTCTGGTCCGGGATGCAGGCGATGAACCAGGCGTCGGTCGAGTCGTTGGTGGTGCCCGTCTTGCCGAAGACCGGGAACGGCTGGCGGGCCAACGTGGCGGTGCCCGACTGGACGACGTCGGTGAGGGCTGTGACGACGTCGGCCGCGACCTGCGGGCGCAGCACCCGGTTGCGTTTGGTGCCTGCCTTCTGCAGGACCTGGCCCGGGTCGGTGCCGGAGGCGCCGGAGCGGATCTCGGTGAAGCTGCGGGGGCTGACGTGCACGCCGGCGTTCGCGAAGGTGCCGTAGGCGACCGCCTGCGACAGCGGCGTGACCTCCACGCCCGCGCCGATGCCGAACGACAGGTTGCCGGACTTGATGCGCCCGGAGAGTCCGGCCCGCTCCGCCAGCGCCGCCACCTTCGCCCGGCCGACCTCCTTGGCCAGCGGCAGGTAGACGGTGTTGACCGAGTGGGCCATCGCCCGCCGCAGCGAGTAGCGGCCAGCCTCGCTCGGGTCGGAGTTGCAGAACCGGTACGGGTTGGGGGTGCCGCCCGGGTTGGCCAGCGACAGACAGCTCGGCCCGTAGCGGGAGGTCTGCAGGGTCTGTCCCTGCGACAACGCCTCGGCCAGCGTGAACGGCTTGATGGTCGAGCCGCTGGACCGTTGCGCGTTGGTCGCGAGGTTGAACCCGAAGCGCTGTTCGTAGCCCGTGATCGGCTTACGGGTGGTCTTGCCCGTCGTGTTGTCGACCCGCTCCGGCACCCGCCGCTTGGTGGACATCGCCTTGATGTCGCCGCTGCGGAAGTCGACGGCGACCATCGCGGCCTGCGGGTCGGTGGGGGCGGGCAGCACCTCCTCGAGCGCCTGCGCGAAGGCCTGCTGCAGGTCCAGGTCGACGGTGGTCTTGACCTGCAGACCCCCGCGGAAGAACAGGTCCTCGTCGTACGTCGGGTCCTTCTTGATCTTGTTGGTGACGTAGTCGACGAACTCCGGCGCCAGGTTCTTCGGGGCCGGCGGTGACTCGCGCAGCGGCTTCACGTCGTGCTGGAAGGCGTCGTTCGCCTGCTGCGGGCTGATGAGCCGGCCGACCACCATCCGGTTGAGGGTGTACTGCTGGCGGACCCGGGCGGTCGCGAAGTCCTTGACCGGGTTCCAGGCCGACGGGGCCGGCGCGAGACCGGCGAGCATCGCGGCGCGCGCGAGACCCAGGCTCGGGTCGCGCTGGCGGCTGCGCTCGTTGAGGTCGTGGTCCTTCACCGGCACGCCGAAGTAGTACTTCGACGCCGCCTGCACGCCGTACAGGCCATTGCCGAGATAGAGCGCGTTGAGGTAGTCGGTGAGGATCTCCTCCTTCGACAGGCGGCGCTCGAGCCGGATGGCGAGCGCGGCCTCCCGGATCTTGCGCAGTGCGGTGCGCTCGTTGCCGACGTACGCGTTCTTCACGTATTGCTGGGTGAGGGTCGACCCGCCCTGCGCCGTGCCCGTGTCGGTCAGGTCGCGGAACGCCGCCCGGCCGATCGCGAGCAGGTCGACGCCACGGTGCTGCAGGAAGCGTTCGTCCTCGGCGCTGATGATCGCGTCCCGCATGACCTGCGGGATCTCCTCGGCCTTGACGAGCTCGCGCTTCTCCGGGGGCGAGATGGTGGCGAGCTGACGACCGTCGGCGGCCAGCAGCACCGCGACGGTCGGCGGCGGCGCCACCGCGAAGTCGACGGGGACGGCGAGCAGCCCGCCGATGAACGTGCCGGTCCCCACGAGCAGTGCCAGGATCCCCACCAGCAGCATTCGGGCCACCAGCCGGCCACGACGTCTGCGCCGGCGCCGGGCAGGACCCCGGCGGGGCGCGACTGGACCTGACGAGAGCATGGGGGCAGGGTACGGGTCGATCATGATCATGGAGGGAGGTCCAGGTGGAGGCGCACACGGTGCGGGTGTTGGTCGTCGACGACACCGACCACGTCCGGACCGTCGTCGCGATGATGCTGGGCCTCGACGGTTTCAACGTCGTGGGTACGGCGGAAAGCGGCGAGCGCGCACTCGAACTGGCGGCCGAGACCGACCCCCACGTCGTGGTGATGGACCTGCAGCTGCCCGGTATCGACGGCCTGGAGACGACCCGCCGGCTGCGCGCCGATCGGCCCGGCCAATCGGTCGTCGTCTACACCGCCTACCTCGACGCGCAGATCGAGCAGGATGCGCGCGAGGCGGGGGCGGCGCTGTGCCTGGACAAGGTGGCGGGGCTGCACCTGCTCGCCCGTGAGCTGGTCCGGCTGACGCTCGCGGTGCCCAAGGACTGACCTGTCCGGAGTGTGATCCGCCTGGCCGGTCCTTCTGGCCGGTTAAGGCGACGGGCCCGACCTGCCGACACAAGGATGTCCGGTTCGCCCTCGGACGGGGGGCCGCTCCTCTAGGATGGGGACCTTCTCGCCGGCGACCCAGCACGGCGTTCGAACGGAGCTTGATGCAGGCAGCGGTGGGGTGCCGTGCGGCCGTGGCCTTGGCCACGCATGCCGCGGGTCAGGCATGCCCGTGAGCCGGCAGCTGTCCGCCCCCGATCTGTCCGCTCTGCGCGCCGCCGTCGCCGACTCCCGCCGCGAGGAGCGACAGCGCACCGCCCGGTCCTACCTGACGGGCGTCGATCCGCTCGATGCGGGTCGGCTCGCCTTCGCGATGACCTCCACCGCCCGGGTCGCTGCGGCACCCGGTGCGGCCCTGCCCGGCTTCCCCACCGCCCCGCCCGTCGTCCCCGAGCAGGACCGGGTGGAGCACGCCGCGCCCGAGGGTGAGACAGCCGTCGCGATGACCCTCGTGCAGCGGGCCCAGGCCGGCGACGCCGAGGCGTTCGGCGAGCTCTACGACCGGTACGTCGACCAGGTCTACCGCTACATCGTTTACCGGGTGGCGACGCCGCAGCTGGCCGAGGACCTCACCTCCGAAACGTTCCTGCGGGCGCTGCGCCGGATCAGCTCGTTCACCTGGCAGGGCCGCGACGTCGGGGCCTGGTTCGTCACGATCGCCCGCAACCTCATCGCCGACCACTACAAGAGCGGGCGCTACCGCCTGGAGCTCACGACCGACGATGTGGCGGAGTCCGGCGCGGCCCCCGTCCAGGTCGGCCCGGAGGCCGAGGTCCTGGAGGCGATGCAGAACAAGGTCCTGCTCGAGGCGGTCAAGCAGCTGAACGCCGAGCAGCAGGAATGCATCGTGCTGCGGTTCCTGCAGGGCCTGTCGGTCAGCGAGACGGCGCAGATCATGGGCAAGAACGACGGAGCCATCAAGGCGCTGCAGTACCGCGCCATCCGCACGCTCGGTCGCCTGCTCCCCGAGGGGGTGGAGCTGTGACCCGCACCGACCTAGTCACATCTGATGGTTTCGGTTCGTGGGCCGTCACCCCTGAGGGGTCCGCCTCGTTGAGTGACGTGAAGGGCTCGTTTGCCCCCATTTCGTCAGCATCCCGTCGCCACCCGGAAGGAGCCCCGTCATGAACCCGCTGGGCAGCCGTTCCAGGGTCGAGGAGCTGGCCCGCCTGCTGGACGGCGCCGTCGCCGGCCCGGGCTCGCTGACCGCCGGCCACGCCGCGGTCGCCACCCGTCTGCGCGCCCTCGCCCCCACCTTGGACACCCGCGCCACCCCGCGCGCCGACTTCCGCACCGCCCTGCGCCAGCGCCTGGTGGCCGTGGCGACCGTGCAGATGGCTGCCGCAGCGGACGCGCCGTACGCCGCCCCGCTGCCCCGCGCGACCGCCGTCGACGCTGCCGTTTCCTGGGTGCAGACCCGCACCGGTCAGCGCCGCATCGGCGTCACCGCCGGCGCGATGGCCGGCGTCATCGCCCTCACCGGCGTCGGGGTCGCCGCCTCGCAGTCCCTGCCGGGCCAGCCCTTCTACGCCGTCAAGCGCGTCGGTGAGAACGTCCAGCTGCAGCTCGCCTCCGGCGACACGGCCAAGGGCACCAAGCACCTGGAGTTCGCCGCGACCCGGCTACGCGAGGTCACGGCGCTCGCCCACGGCGACGGTCAGCTCTCCCTCGGCGCGCCGGGCACCCCGGTCGCGTCCGGGATGGCCTTCGGCGGCACGCTCTCCTCGAAGATCACCGACACCCTCGAGGACTTCGACTCCGAGACCAAGAGCGGGCAGTCCCTGCTCGAGAGCGTCTACCGCAAGACCGGCAAGCCGGAGCCGTTACGCATCCTGAAGTCGTTCTCGGTCCAGCAGAAGGTCACCCTCACCGCACTGCTCCCGACCCTCCCTGCGAGCGTGCAGGACTCCGCCGAGGCTTCCCTCGCGCTGGTCACCGAAGTCGGCACCGACGCGAGCCAGCTGCTCGCGCTCGGCACCTGCGGCGGCGAGTGCTACCCCGGCAACGCCGGCCCGGCGCTGTCCGGCGAGCCCACCCCGACCCCGGGTCCCTCGGTGTCCCCGGACGCCGACAACGGCGTTCCGCCGTGCGACTGCGCCAGCGAGCCCACCCCCACGCCGCAGCCGACGCCGGCCCCCGCGCCGACCTCCAGCGAGCCGGCTCCGTCGCCCGCGCCGACGCCCACCTCCTCGCCGACGCCTGCACCGACCTCCTCACCCGGTCCGCTGCCGACGGCCCCCGCGCCGCTCCCGACGATCCTGCCGACCGGGCTCCCCACGCCGCTCCCGACGATCCTGCCGACGCTGCTCCCGACGGCCCCCGCGCCGCTTCCCGTCGCGCTGCCCGTCAATCCCTGACCCCACCCCTGAGCCTCATCTCACGCTCGAGCCTCACGCTCGAGCCTCACGTCCGAGCCTCACGCTCGAGCCTCACGTCCGAGCCTCACGTCCGAGCCTGCGTGCGGCCGGGATGCTGCGGTGGCACGGGCGACGTGGTGGAACGACCCCACCCCACCGGGGTGGAACCACCACATGCGAGCCTGCCGGGAGCTGCGAGCCGGCGTCTTCGCAGTCCGACGCCGCCGGACGCGTCGGGGAACGGGCTCGCTCGTTCCACACACCGGAGCCGGTCGTGCTCTCCGGCCACGCTCAGCAGCCACCACCAACGGTAGGAAATCGCCTTGACTGTGTGGCGACGGCCCAGCCCTCGGCCGCTTCGGGCCGCCGTGCCCGGCTGGTCGCCGGTCGCCGGTTGCCGGTTGCCGGTTGCCGGTCGCTGGTCGCTGGTCGCCGGTCGCCGGTCGCCGGTTGCCGGTGATGGGCACTGGGCACTGGGCACTGGGCACTGGGCACTGGTGATCAACGACGGCTACGACGGGCCGTCCGGACGAAAGGATCACCGGTTACCTGCCCTTCCTGTGGATAAGTTGTTCCCGCTGGAAACGTCGGGGCGTCACGCTGCGGGCCGGCGGGCCGGCTGGCCGGCGGGACAGCGGGACAGCGGGACGGCGGGACAGCGGGACAGCGGGTCAGCGGGTCAGCGGGTCAGCGGGTCAGCGG
>JANOTZ010000032.1:0-5622 GCA_031416735.1 Frankiales bacterium | reverse complement strand
AGCTGGAGCATCGGCTCGCCGCCAGTGATCACCACCAGCCGCTGCTCGCGCCTGTCGCCCCACAATGAAGCGACATGCGCGGCGAGTGCATCGGCCTCGGCGAACTTCCCTCCGCCCGCGCACACGGAGAACCCCACCTTCGACTACACCCCGACCTACGACGAGCCTGCTACGTACGGTCCGCCGACCAACATGCTGCCGCCGACCTTTAAGTTCCCGGAGAACTACGTGCCGCCGGCGAACTACGGCCCGCCGACCGCCATGCTGCCTCCGACGTTCGAGTTCCCGACCGGGTACACACCTCCGACCGGGTACACACCTCCGACCGGCATGCTCCCGCCGGGTGGGCTCCAGCCTCCCACGGGTGAGCTCAAGCCGCCCACGGGCGGGATGCTGCCGCCGCCTCCCACGGGTGGGCTTCTGCCGCCCACGGACGGGATGCTGCCTTCCCTGTTCTGACATCCTCGCGACAGCTCCTCTCCGACAGTGCCGGAGGGGAGCTGTTGCGTTGTCAGCGCGGGACGGCCAGCAACCGCCGTACCTGCTCGTCGGTGGTCTGATGGAAATCGTCATAGAAACCGCCGACGGCAGTGAACAGGGCAGGGGTGTGGAGGCACACCACCTCGTCGGCCTCCTTCGCCAGGGCTGCGCAGGTGTCCGCCGGACCGACAGGGACGGCGACCACGATTCGGGTGGGTGCGGAGGTGCGGACGGCTTGCACAGCCACCCGCATCGTCGCCCCGGTCGCCAGTCCGTCGTCGACGAGCACGACGGTGCCCGACAGGTCCAGCGGTGGCCGTGCGCCGCGGTAGGTGCGTTCGCGCCGCTCCAGCTCGGCCCGCTCGACGGCGGACACCTGTTCGATCACGTCCGGCGGGATGTGGAGCTGATCGATGACGTGGTCGTTGAGGACCCGGAGGCCGCCACTCGCGATCGCACCCATCGCCAGCTCCGGCTGTCGCGGGGTGCCGAGCTTGCGGACCACGAAGACGTCCAGCGGGGCGTCCAGAGCCGTGGCGACCTCGGCGGCGACGGGCACACCACCGCGGGGGAGCCCGAGCACCAAAAGGCGCTCGCCGGGCCATCGACCCGCCAAGGCCGCGCCCAGGGCCTGGCCCGCGGCGGTCCGGTCTCGGAACAACGCACCGCTCATGACCTCACGATGCACCCAGTCGGCCGTGTGCGGTGACACGATGCGCAGATGCCCACCGACCTGGCCGCGCGGCTCTCGGCGCAACTGCTCTCCGGGCCACCCGCGTCGACGCCGGGAGAGGTCGTGGGGCGGCTTCTCGCCGTACAGGCTCAAGACCCGCAGGGGGCGCGACTGGCGGTGCGGGCGCGCACGCAGGGGATGCACGCCAGCGACATCGATCGGGCCCTCGACGACCGCGAGCTGGTCATCACGTGGGCCAATCGCGGGACGCTGCACCTGATCCGGTCGGAGGACTACCCCTGGCTGCATGCGCTGACGACGCCGCAGATCGCGACGGGCAATGCGAGCCGGCTCAGGCAGGAGGGGGTGTCGACGCAGCAGGCCGAGCGGGGGGTCGCCGTGGTGGAGCAGGAGCTCGGCGACGGACCTCGCACGCGGGCGCAGTTGCGGTCCGCCCTGGAGCGCAAGAACGTCCCGGTGGCCGGGCAGGCGCTCGTGCACGTGCTGCTGCTCGCGACCCTGCGCGGGGTGTGCGTGCGTGGGCCGATGCGGGGGGACGAGCAGGCCTTTGTGCTCGTCCGCGACTGGCTGCCCGCCGCCGCACCGGTCGACCGGGACGTGGCCCTCGGGGAGCTGGCCCGGCGCTACCTCGCGGGGCACGGCCCGGCCACCGAGCGGGACCTGGCGCGCTGGGCGGGGATCACCCTCGCCGATGCCCGGCGGGGCATGGAGCAGGTGAAACCGGTGAAGGCCGAGGCCTACCCGTTGCCGCCGCCGCGGCTGCTGGGCGCCTTCGACCCGTTGCTGCACGGCTGGGTGTCGCGCGAGGAGGTGCTGGACGGACATGACGACGTGGTCACGGTCAACGGGGTGTTCCGGCCGATCGCCCTGGTGAAGGGCAAGGCCGTCGCGACCTGGACGATGCCGAACAAGCAGGTCGAGTTGCACCCCTTCGGGAAGCTGGCCGTGACCACCCGCAAGGCGCTGGAGCTGGACGCGGCCGACGTCGTGCGGTTCCTGGCCTAAAGGGCTCAGTCGGAGGCGAGCAGGCCCTGCGCGGTCGTGTAGGACGCCATCACCAGGCCTTCGTGGCCCGGCAGGTGCACGTCGCCGAACCGCTCGAGGGCCAGCAGCGAGTCGCTCAGCAGGAACAGCGCGCCACCAGCCGCCACAGCCCTGTCGCCGGTATCCAAGGCGGCCAGCGCCGTCCCGAGAAGAGCGGCGCTGTAAGCCAGCACCGGTAGGCGGTCCCGGCCGGTCTTCGGCCACAGGTAGGCGTTCAGGCCGACCCAGGCAGCGACGTACGGCGCAGCCGTGAGCGGGCGTTCGCGCAGCACTCCCGTGGAGCGGGGCCGCAGCGCCGCCATCCAGGCGACGTGCCCGGCGAGGAAGCTGCCGAGCCCCGCGGTGAAGGCCAGCTGGCTCTCGCCGAGCAGCGCAACGTCGCCGGCGCCGCCGAGCGCCAGCGCACGCTGGGTCGGCCGGTCCCGGCCCTGCAGCAGTGTGGGCATCAGCAGCGGCTTGGTGAGCCGGCGGGCCTTGTCACGTCCGGTCGCGGCCAGCACGGTGTCGGCGACGGCGAGAGCGGTGTAGAGGGGGGTGAGGCGTCGGGTCATGACGATGACTCTCTCAGGAACCTCCAGGATCGACTCCATAGAGGGCCATCCGGTTCCTTTGGGCCATTGACCCCAAGACGCGGCAAGCGGACCGTGCGGTTCAACCGAACGTTGGAGAAATGATGACTCGTACCCGTTTCCTGGTCCGCTTCCTCACTGTGGTTGCGTTGGTCCTGCCGCTGTCGGCGCCCGGGATCGCGCAGGCCCGGTCCCATCCGCAGGTGACGGTGATGAGCCGCAACCTCTACCTGGGCTCCGACCTCGCCCCTGCCCTCGCGGCCACGAACCCGACCGATTTCGTGGTGGCTGTGGCGACCATCTACGGGACGATGCTGTTCACCGACTTCCCTGCCAGGGCCGGTGCGCTTGCCGACGAGGTGCTGGCCGACCGACCTGACCTGATCGGCCTGCAGGAGGTCTCGCGCTGGACCGTCGCCGGAACGACGCCGGCACCCAGCCTGGACTTCCTCGCGATCCTGCAGGCTCAGCTCGTCGCCCGCGGCCTGCAGTACGACGTTGCGGCCGTCTCCGACAACGCCGACATCGGGCCGGTGCCGCTGTTCGGGGTGCCGTGCGTCGGAACCTGCACCCTGACGTTCCAGGACCGTGACGTGATCCTGGTCCGGAACGGCTCCGGGGTCACCGTCACCAACCCTCGGCACGGGCGGTACACCCGCCAGCAGACGATCGCCACGCCGGTCGGCCCGCTGAGCTTCGACCGGGGTTGGACGACGGTCGACGCCACCAAGCAGGGCCGGACGTTCCGCTTCGCCAACACGCACCTGGAGACCGAGGACGCGCCGGTGGTGCAGCAGCAGCAGGCGCAGGAGTTCCTGGCCGCCGTACACACCCGGAGGGCTGTCATCGCCGTGGGTGACTTCAACAGCGCCGCCGACGGCAGCACGACCACGACCTACGCTGACCTGAGGGAGTACTTCCGCGACGCCGCCCCCGCTGTCGGCGCCACCTGCTGCCAGAACGGGACGCTCACGAACCCGACGTCGCAGCTCGTCAGCCGCATCGACCTGGTGCTCGCGCACGGCCCCGCGCAGCCGGTCTCGGCCCACCGGGTGGGTGCCGTGCCGTTCCAGGGGACACCGCCGTTCTGGCCCTCGGACCACGCCGGCGTGGTCGCTACCCTCCGCCTTCCCTGAGTGCTTCGATCATCCAGGCGGGCGGGGCCCGTACTGACGCGAGCCGCCCCGGTGCAGTAGAACGTGTTCTGTGTCCACCACGTTGCCTCAGCCCAAGGCCGTCAAGGCCCTCAACAAGGTCGGCGGCGTGCTCGGTCGCGTCGGCGTGCGAGCCAGCCTCGATCCGGGCTCGCTGCTGGCTGCCGCCCGCAAGAGCACTGGGCTGGAGAACGTCGGGACCTACGACTTCCACGAAGGGCTGATGCGGCTCACCTCCTCGCTCGAGAACGAGGCGCACCTCACCGCCCTCGGCCGGGTCGCGGCGCGCAAGCGACTCGTCAGCCTGCTGGAGACGCGGTTGCGGCTGGTGGCCAGGGCACAGGAGGTCGAGGGTGAGCAGATCATCAAGCCCGTCTTCGTCCTCGGGCTGCCACGCACGGGAACCACGGTGCTCTACGGCATGCTCGCCGCGAACCCCGCGATGCGCAGCCCCGCGTCGTGGGAGGTCAGCCGCCCGTTCCCTGCCCCGTCGGGGGTGGACCAGGAGAGGGTTGCGGCGTTCGACAAGGACCTCAAGGGGTTCCGGCAGATCGCGCCCGGTATCGACCAGATCCATCCGATGGGCGCGTTCCTGCCGCAGGAGTGCCTGGCGATGCAGGCCTCACAGTTCATGTCCTACGAGTTCCCCACGACGTTCCCCGTCCCGTCGTACTGGGCGTGGCTCCGGGAGCAGAACATGGCTCCGGCGTACGCCTTCGAGAAGGTCTTCCTGCAGCACCTGCAGTCAGGGGGACAACGCGGGGAGCACTGGATCCTCAAGACGCCCTGCCACCTGATGTGGCTCGAGGCGTTGCTGGAGGTCTTCCCCGATGCACTGCTCGTGCACACCCACCGCAACCCAACGACGGTGCTGGCGAGCGTGTCGTCGCTGATGTCGTCGATCCGCTCCGCCATGACCGACCGCATCGACCCGGTCGCGATCGGCCGCGAGCAGCTCGACGCCTGGACGTGGGGGATGGACCAGGTGATGAAGGCCCGCGAGCTCGTCCCGCCCGAGCGCGTCGTCGACGTCCTGTACGACGACACCGTCGCCCATCCGGTGGAGACCGTCGAACGCGTCTACTCCCACCTCGGCCTTGACTACACGCCCGCGGTCGCTCAGGGGGTGCGTGACTACCTCGCCGACAACCCGCGCGACAAGCACGGTTCGCACAGCTACTCCCTCGAGGAGTTCGGGCTGGACCGCGACGAGGTCGACGCCGCCTTCGCTGCCTACCGCGACCGCTTCGGAGTCCCCGCATGAGCTGGGAGGCGCTGTTGGAACAGCTCCGCCAGGCCGGCGAGGTCGTCGCCGGACCGACCGGTGGCCGCAGCGACCGCGAGCTCGCCGAGGGCTACCGGCACCTCACCCGGATCTTCTCGATCGCCACCGAGATGCTCGTGGAGAAAGGCGATCCGGCCCACCCGGCCTTCACCCGCTGGATGACCGCCCATCGCAAGATGTATGGCGACAACCCCGGCACGGTCTACGACGCCGCCGTCATCTCCGGGGCACGCACCTACGTCATCCGGGGCCGGCGTGGCACCAGCGCCTACCTCGGGTTCTGCCTCTACGGGACCGGTGACGGGGGAGCGAAGCGGATTGCCGGCAACCTCGACGACGACCAGATGGTCTTCGCCGACGACGGCTCCTTCACCCTGCACCTCGGCGGCCCCGAGC
>JANOTZ010000031.1:0-11735 GCA_031416735.1 Frankiales bacterium | reverse complement strand
CACCACGGCCGGCGAGGTCCTCGGGGTGAAGGACTCTGCGGTCGCCCGGGTCGACGGGGTGCTGGTCGACCTGGCCACGGTGGTGGGGGAGGGATCGCTCGTCGAGCAGGTTCCCTACGCCTCTCCCGACGGGCTGATGGTGCTCCGGCACTCGGCCGCCCACGTGCTGGCGCAGGCCGTGCAGGAGCTGTTCCCCGGCACCCTGCTCGGCATCGGCCCGCCCATCAAGGACGGCTTCTACTACGACTTCCTCCCCGAGCGGCCGTTCACGCCCGAGGACCTGGTGATCATCTAGAAGATGATGAGCGACATCACCCGGCAGCGGCAGCGGTTCAGCCGTGGGGTCGTGACGGTGGGCGAGGCCCGCGCGGAGCTCGCCCACGAGTCGTTCAAGCTCGAGCTGATCGGGCTCAAGGGCGGCTCCACCGAGTCCGGCGAGGACGTCGAGGTGGGCGGCACCGAGCTGACCATCTACGACAACCTCGTCGGTGAGCACACCGTCTGGCGCGACCTGTGCCGCGGCCCGCACCTGCCCACCACCCGCGACATCCCCGCCTTCAAGCTCATGCGGTCCGCCGCGGCCTACTGGCGCGGTTCGGAGAAGAACCCGCAGCTGCAGCGGATCTACGGCACCGCCTGGGAGTCCCGCGACGCCCTCAAGGAGCACCTGCGGCTGCTCGAGGAGGCCGAGAAGCGCGACCACCGCCGGCTCGGCGCCGAGCTCGACCTGTTCTCCTTCCCCGACGAGCTCGGCTCGGGGCTGGCCGTGTTCCACCCCAAGGGCGGCACCATCCGGCGGGTCATGGAGGACTACTCGCGGCTCAAGCACGAGCGGGGTGGCTATGAGTTCGTGAACACCCCGCACATCAGCAAGGAGGGGCTGTTCCACACCTCCGGGCACCTTCCGTACTACGCCGACGGCATGTTCCCGCCGATGGAGATGGAGGGCACGAACTACTACCTCAAGGCGATGAACTGCCCGTTCCACAACCTCATCTTCAAGAGCCGCGGGCGCTCCTACCGCGAGCTGCCGATGCGGCTCTTCGAGTTCGGGTCGGTCTACCGCTATGAGAAGTCCGGGGTGGTGCACGGGCTGACCCGGGTGCGGGGGATGACGCAGGACGACTCCCACATCTACTGCACCAAGGAGCAGATGGCCGGCGAGCTGACCTCACTGCTGACCTTCGTGCTCGACCTGCTGCGCGACTTCGGCCTCGACGACTTCTATCTCGAGCTGTCGACCCGTGACGACTCCGACAAGTTCGTCGGCGAGATGGCCGAGTGGGAGGAGGCGACCCTGGCGCTGCAGACCGCCGCTGACGCCTCCGGTCTGGAGCTCGTCGCCGACCCGGGGGGCGCGGCCTACTACGGCCCGAAGATCTCGGTGCAGGCCCGCGACGCGATCGGCCGGACCTGGCAGATGTCGACCATCCAGGTCGACTTCCAGCAGCCGAAGCGGTTCGAGCTGGAGTACCAAGGCGAGGACGGCCAGCGCCACCAGCCGGTGATGATCCACCGCGCGCTCTTCGGGTCGATCGAGCGCTTCCTCGGGGTGCTCGTCGAGCACTACGCCGGAGCGTTCCCGGCCTGCTCGCGCCGGTGCAGGTCGTCGGCATCCCGGTGCACGCCGACTTCGACGGCTATCTGCTCGACATCGCCGCGCAGCTCAAGGCGCAGGGGATCCGGGCCGACGTCGACACCTCCGACGACCGGATGCAGAAGAAGATCCGCAACGCGCAGAAGCAGAAGGTGCCGTTCATGCTCATCGCCGGGGCGGACGACATCGCGGCCGGGGCGGTCTCGTTCCGGTTCCGCGACGGCACCCAGGACAACGGCATCCCGGTCGATGAGGCGGTTGCCCGCATCGTCGCGGCGGTGAGGGACCGAGCGTGACGGAGCCGGCGAGCCAGCAGACCGAACCGAGCCAGCAGGGCCAGCAGAGCGCGAGTTTCCCTTCGGAGGAGCAGAAGGGCGCCGGGATCCGGGACGCCTTCGAGCGGCTCTACACCCCGCACCGGATGGCCTACATCCAAGGCGAGGGCAAGGGCGGCGACTGCCCGTTCTGCGTGATCCCCACCCTGCCGGACGCCGACGGGCTGGTCGTCGCGCGGGGCACCTCGTGCTACGCCCTCCTCAACCTCTACCCCTACAACTCGGGCCACCTGATGCTCGTGCCGTACCGGCACGTGTCGGGGTATGAGGACCTGACGCCCGCAGAGACCCTCGAGCTGGCCGAGATGACCCAGCACGCGCTCCGGGCGCTGCGGCAGGCGTCCGGTGCGCAGGGCTTCAACGTCGGCATGAACCTCGGCGGGGTCGCCGGCGCCGGCATCGCCGCGCACCTGCACCAGCACGTGGTGCCGCGCTGGGGTGGCGACACCAACTTCATGCCGGTCGTAGGGCACACCAAGGTGCTTCCCCAACTGCTCCCCGAGACCCGCGAGCTCCTCGCCAAGGCCTGGCTCGAGGTCCTCTGACCCACCCTTCACGCTACAGTTCCTGTGTGATCGGAACCGGAAGGGGTCATCGGTGGGATCGAAACGCCCCTTCCGCGTCCGTCCATCGAGAAGGTTGGGCTGGTACGGCGGGAGCTGGTCAGGTTCAGGCCGCCCCCGGCTCCCCGTGCCTCAGGTCTTGGGGACCAGGTGCGCGGGCATCGGCTCGTGCCGCAGGTAGGTCCGCCTGAACGACCCGGTGCCGTGCGACAGCGAGCGGAGCTCCGCCGCGTAGTGCAGCAGCTCAAGGTCGGGGACCTCGGCGTTGACGACCGACGTGTCGTCGTCGACCACGTCGGTTCCGGTGACGCGGGCGCGTCGCCCGGAGAGGTCACTCATCGCCGTACCCACGTAGTTGGACGGCAGGCGCACCTCGATCGATGACACCGGTTCGAGGACCTGGACGCCGGCCGCGGTGCAGGCCTCGCGGACCGCGAGCGCCCCGGCGGACTGGAAGGCGGCGTCGGAGGAGTCGACCGAGTGCGACTTGCCGTCGGTGAGGACAGCCCGGAGGTCCACGATCGGCCGGCCGTCGACGCCGCGCTCCATCTGGGCCCGCACACCCTTCTCGACACTCGGGATGTAGTTGGTGGGCACCGAGCCGCCGACGACCTTCTGCTCGAAGACCAGCCCCGACCCGGCCGGGAGCGGCTCGAAGGTCATGTGCACCACGGCGTACTGACCGTGGCCACCGGACTGCTTCACGTGCCGACCGGTGACGTCCGTGGGACGGGCCAGGGTTTCGCGCAGCGCGACTCGGACCTCCGGCAGGGTGACGTGCACGCCGTAGCGCGTCTTGAGCCGGTCGATGAGCACCTCCGCGTGCGCCTCACCGACGGTCCACAGCAGCACCTGGCCGGTCTCGGCCTGCCGGTCGAGCCGGACGGTCGGGTCCTCGGCGGCAAGCCGCTGCAGGGCCGTGCCGAGCTTGTCCTCGTCGGCGCGGGTGGCGGCCTCGATGGCCACTGCGTGCTGCGGCTCGGGGACCTCCCACGGGCTGATGAGCAGCGGGTCGTCCTTGCTGGAGATGGTGTCGCCGGTCTCGGCGGTGAGCAGCTTCGCGACCGACACGATGTCGCCTGCGCGGGCCTCGGCCACCGGCCGCATCAGGGCGCCCAGCGGCGTCGACAGGACACCGACGCGCTCGTCGGCGTCGTGGTCGGGGTGGCCTCGCTCGACCTGGCCGTGTCCGGAGACGTGTACGACGGCATCGGCGCGCAGGGTTCCGGAGAACACCCGCAACAGGGAGACCCGGCCGAGGTAGGGGTCGCTGGTGGTCTTCACGACCTCCGCGACGAGCGGGCCGTCGGGGGAGCACTCGAGGGGGGCGGCGGGGGAGCCGTCGGGGTGGGTGACGACCGGGCAGGGGTGCTCGAGCGGCGAGGGCATCGCCTGCGTCAGCACCTCCAGCAACTCCTCGGTGCCGAGCAGGGTCAGTGGGGCGGCAGGCAGCACCGGGAAGAAGTTGCCTCGGGCGACCGCCACCTCCAGGTCCGCCACGATCACCTTCGTGTCGATGTCCTCGCCGGCGAGATAGCGGTCGAGGAGGGTCTCGTCCTCGCTCTCGGCGATGATCGCCTCGATGAGGTCACCGCGGAGCGACTCGATGAGCGGCAGGTGCTGCGGGTCGGGGTCGCGCTCCACCCGGTCGCCGGACGACCAGTCGTACACGCGCTGGGAGATCAGGCCGATGACGCCCGCGACGCTCTCGTCGTCGCCGTGCATGGGGAGATACAGCGGGTGCACCCCTTCACCGAGCACCCGCTGGCAGATGGCCACGGCGTCATCGAAGTCGGCCCGGGCCCGGTCGAGCTGGGTGATGACGACGGCGCGGGGCATGCCGACCGCGGCGCACTCGTTCCAGAGCTGGACGGTGATGGCGTCGACGCCGTCGACGGCCGAGATGACGAACAGGGCGGAGTCGGCGGCCCGCAGACCGGCGCGCAGCTCCCCGACGAAGTCGGCGGACCCGGGGGTGTCGAGCAGGTTGACCTTCACGCCGGCGAACTCCAGCGGCGCGAGCGACAGCGCCACGGAGCGCTGCAGGCGGACCTCCACCTCCTCGCTGTCGCTGACCGTCGTGCCGTCCAGGACGTTGCCGGCCCGCGTGACCGTGCCGGTGCGCGCCAGCAGCGCCTCGACCAGCGTGGTCTTCCCCGCGCCGGCGTGACCCACGACGACGACGTTGCGGACCAGCTCAGCAACCCTCGGCTCGGGTGCCGGGCCCGTCTGCTTGCCTGTCTTGGACATGGATCCTCCTCGGTCGGCGTGCCAGAAGCCTCTCGCCCTCCGGAGCAGGGGACAAGGGTGGGGCACCGCTATCGTTTCGCCGGTGAACACCTGCGGTCAGGCGAAACAGTGATCGGCTCGCAGTTACGTCCCGTCGTGGGACGGATCGCCGACCCCCTCGTCAACCTGCTGCTGAGGCTGGGGGTCACCCCCAATGCTGTCACGGCGGCGGGAACGCTCGGTGTGGTGGGCGCGGCCCTCGGGTTCTTCCCGCGCGGCGAGTTCCTCATCGGCGCCTACCTCATCGCCTTCTTCGTGCTCACCGACACCATCGACGGCGCCCTGGCCCGCAAGAAGGGCATCAGCAGCAGCTTCGGTGGCTGGCTCGACTCGACCTGCGACCGGATCGCCGACGGTGCCATCTTCGTCGGGCTGGCGCTCTACTTCGCCGACCAGCGCGACCAGACGATGCTCGCGGTCACCCTGTTCGTGCTCGTGTCCAGCGGCATCGTCTCCTATGAGAAGGCGCGCGCGGAAGGCCTGGGCCTGACCTGCGACGTCGGCATCGCTGAGCGCCCCGAACGCCTCATCCTGGTCCTCGTCGCCACCGGCTTCGTCGGGATGGGCGCCCCGGCCGAGCTCATCGACGGGGCCCTCTGGCTGCTCGCCGCCCTGACCCTGGTCACCGTCGTCCAGCGGCTGGTGGAGGTCCGGCGACAGGCCGGGCTGCCCCGCGCGTGAGTCCGGGCGGTGCGCTGACCCAGTCACTGGCCGACGGCTCGTACGCCGCTGGGTGGGCGCTCGTCCAGCGGCTGCCCGAACCGGTGGCCCGCCGGCTGTTCCAGGCGGGCGCGGACCTGGCGGTGCGTCGGGGGGGCAAGAGCGTCGACCAACTGCGCGCCAATCTGGCGCGGGTCGCACCGGGCCAGGACCTCCTCCGCGACGCGATGCGCTCCTATGCCCGCTACTGGTGCGAGGCGTTCCGCCTGCCCGCACTGCAACGGGACCGGATCGTCGCGGACACCCGCCCGGTGCGCGAGGAGCTCCTCCGGGCGTCGGTCGCCGGTCCGACCGGGACCATCCTGGCGCTGTCGCACAGCGGCAACTGGGATGCCGCCGGGACCTGGCTCGCCGCGACCGGCGTGCCCTTCGTGACCGTCGCCGAACGTCTCAAGCCCGAGTCGCTCTACGTCCGGTTCCTGGCCTACCGGGAGTCCCTCGGGATGATCGTGGTGCCGCACCGGGGCGGGGACCGGCCCCCGTCGGAGATCCTCGAGGAACGGCTGCGGGCAGGGGGCACCATCGCCCTCGTCGCGGACCGGGACCTCACGCCGCGCGGCATCGACGTGCAGTTCTTCGGGGCCACCGCCCGGATGCCCGCCGGACCGGCGAAGCTGGCGCTGGCGACCGGGGCCAACCTGATGCCGACCACCTTGTCGTTCACCCCGGACGGCTGGGAGATCGCCTTCCACGACTACATCGCCCACACCGACCTGGCGACCATGACCCAGCAGGTGGCGACCGTCTTCGAGGCGACCATCGCGGAGCACCCCGTCGACTGGCACATGCTCCAGCGGCTGTGGCTCGACGACGTCGGCGCCACCCCGTGAAGGTCGGCATCGTCTGCCCCTACACCTGGGACACGCCCGGTGGCGTGCAGGCGCATGTGCGGGACCTCGCCGAGAGCCTGCTCGCCCTGGGTCACGAGGTGTCGGTCCTCACCCCCGTCGACGACCCTGACGAAGCCGACCTGCCGCCCTACGTCGTCCCGGCCGGACGCACAGTTCCCGTGCCCTACAACGGTTCTGTCGCCCGACTCGCCTTCGGCCCGTTGACCCTCACCCGCACCCGCCGCTGGCTGCGCAAGGGCCGGTTCGACGTGCTGCACCTGCACGAGCCGACCGTGCCGTCCCTGTCGATGCTCGCGCTGTTTGCCGCCCGCGGTCCCATCGTCGCGACCTTCCACACCGCCACCTCCCGCTCCCGCGCCCTGTATGTCATGGGCACCGCACTCCAACCCGGTCTCGAGAAGATCACCGGCCGGATCGCGGTCTCGCCGGCTGCCCGCCGGGTGGTGGTCGAGCACCTCGGCCACGACGCGGTCCTCATCCCCAACGGCGTCAACGTCGCCGCCTTCGCCGGGGCCGAGAAGCTGCCCGACGCCCCGACGGGTCCCACTGTGGTGTTCCTCGGCCGCATCGACGAGCCCCGCAAGGGCCTCGCGGTCCTCCTCGAGGCGCTGCCGGAGCTGACCCGCCGGCTGCCCGACGTACAGGTCCTGGTGGCTGGTCCAGGGGAGCTCGACGAGCCGCTGCCGCCCAACGTGCGGCTGCTGGGCTTGGTGAGTGAGGCCGACAAGGCGCGCGTCTATGCCACCGGGGACATCTACTGCGCGCCCAACACCCACGGCGAGAGCTTCGGCATCGTCCTCATCGAGGCGATGGCGGCCGGCACGCCGGTGGTGGCCAGTGACCTCGAGGCCTTCCGCCGCGTCCTGGACGACGGCGAGGCCGGGGTCCTGTTCCCGGTCGGCGACAGCGCCGCACTGGCCGACGCGCTGGCCGACCTGCTGCAGGACGCCGAGCGCCGCCGCTGGCTGTCCGTAGCCGGCTCGCGGGTCGTCCAGGCCTATGACTGGGCGCACGTGACCAAGCAGATCGTCGCTGTCTACGAGACGGTCAAGGCGGCGGCGCCCGTCGTCCTGGACGAAGAGGCCGACGAGCCCGACGTCGAGGACTTCGGGCAGGAGGACGACCCCGGCCGGGTGTCGGAGACCCTGCGCCGCTGGCTCGCGGTCGTCCGTGAGCGGGTGGCGCCGTGAACACCGTCTCCTGGGTCGTCCTGGGCGTGGTACTCCTCGCCACCTACGTCACGTGGACCGCGGGGCGCCTGGACCGGATGCACGCCCGGGTCGACGCGGCCTGGGCAGCTCTCGACGCCCAGCTGGTACGGCGGGCTTTCGCTGCCCACGCCCTGCTACCGCTGCTCCCGGACGGCCCCACCCACGACCAGCTGGATGCGGCCGCGACTGCAGCGGCCGAGGCCGGCGAGCAGGGACGCGAGGGGATCGAGAACAACCTGTCCCGGGCGCTGCGCCGGGCAGCCCCGCTGCTCGTCGAGCGGGGGTATGCCCTCGAGGAGCTCGAGTCGGCCGCGGTCCGGGTCGGGCTGGCGCGGTCGTTCCACAACAGCGCCGTGAACGACACGCGGGGGCTGCGTCGCCGTCGCGTGCCGCGATTGTTGCGGCTGGCCGGGCACCGGGCGATGCCGGCCTTCTTCGACGTGGACGACACGCACCTGTCCTGAACGGCGCCCCGTCGCCCGGCACTTATCGTCAGGTGATGACGTCTGTCCGTAAGCCGGTGGCCACGGTCGCTGCCCTGCTCGCCTTCACCCTGGTCACCGCCTGCGGCGGCGGGGGCGACCCGAAGGCCGCCCTGACGCCCACGCCGACGCCCACGCCGTCCCCGACCGTCTCGCCGACCCCGGCGCCCAAGCCCAAGCCGGTCCCGCTCGACCTGCTCACCGGCACCGCACCCCGGCGCACCGGGCCGGTCGTGGCGATCAAGGTCGACAACTCGGTGTTCGCCCGCCCCTACCAGCGGGGGCTCCGGCAGGCCGCGGTGGTCTATCAGGAGCTCGTCGAGGGCGGCACGACCCGGTTCCTCGCGGTGTTCGAGAGCGAGGTGGCAGGCAGCACCGAGATCGGACCGATCCGCAGCGTCCGGGAGAGCGACATCGACCTGCTGCGGGCCTTCAAGGGCATCGCCGTCGGGTTCTCCGGCGGCAACACCGGCGTCAAGGCGACCTTCGCGGGCGCCGCCCGCAAGGGCTACGTCGTCGACGCGTCCTACGACGCCATCCCCGGGGCCTACCGGCTGGGGGAGCGGCGCAAGGACGCCCGCAACTTCTTCACGACCGCCGACAAGCTGGTGAGCCGCAAGCCCGGCGCCGGACCGGCCGACATCGGGCTGCGCTTCGGCCGGGTCGGGCGCGGCGCACCCGCTGTCGTCGCGACGGCCGGCTTCTCCCGGATGTACTCCGTGCGCGCCCGCTACGACTCCGCGGCCGGCACCTACGCGATGTCCCAGGGTGGGGCGGTCATCCCGGTCTCGCCGGACAACGTGATCGTGCAGTTCGTCAAGATCCGGTCGAGCCGCTACTCCGACGTGACGGGCAACCCCACGCCGTACACCGTCACCGAGGGTTCGGGACGGTTCACGCTGCTGCGGGACGGCAAGCGGTTCGAGGGCACCTGGAAGCGCAAGGGGCTGGGGGCCACCCGCTTCTTCGACGCAGCCGGGCACGACCTGCCACTGAAGCCCGGTCGCACCTGGATCATGTTGCTCCCGTCGACCGGCTCGCTGGCCTTCGGCTGAGTCTTCCGCTGGCCCCCGGCTGGCCTAGGATGAGGGCATGACTTCGACCGGAACCACTGTCGTCAAGCGCGGTATGGCCGAGCAGCTCAAGGGCGGCGTCATCATGGACGTCGTCAACGCTCAGCAGGCGCGCATCGCCGAGGACGCCGGCGCCGTCGCCGTCATGGCGCTGGAGCGCGTCCCGGCCGACATTCGCCGCGACGGCGGGGTGTCGCGGATGAGCGACCCCGACATGATCGACGCCATCAACGCCGAGGTCACCATCCCGGTGATGGCCAAGGCCCGCATCGGCCACTTCGTCGAAGCCCAGGTCCTGCAGGCGATCGGCGTCGACTTCATCGACGAGTCCGAGGTCCTCACCCCGGCCGACTACGCCCACCACATCGACAAGGCCGGCTTCACCGTGCCATTCGTCTGCGGTGCCACCAACCTCGGTGAGGCGCTGCGTCGCATCTCCGAGGGCGCGGCGATGATCCGCTCCAAGGGCGAGGCCGGCACCGGTGACGTGTCGCAGGCCACCACCCACATCCGCACCATCCTCGGCCAGATCAAGCGGCTCACCACGATGGACTCGAGCGAGCTGTTCGAGGCCGCCAAGGAGCTCCGCGCCCCGATCGAGCTGGTCCGCGAGACCGCGTCGCTGGGCCGGCTGCCCGTGGTGCTGTTCGTCGCCGGTGGCGTCGCCACCCCGGCCGACGCGGCGATGATGATGCAGCTCGGTGCCGACGGTGTGTTCATCGGCTCCGGCATCTTCAAGAGCGGCGACCCGGCCGCGCGGGCCCGGGCCTGCGTGGAGGCGACCGCCTACTACGAGGACGCCGAGCGGATCGCCAAGGTCAGCCGGGGGCTCGGCGAGGCCATGGTCGGCATCGCGGTCGACTCCCTCGGCGCGGGCGACCTGCTGGCCAACCGCGGTTGGTGAGTCCCGGGGCCGGGCGGATGACCGTCGGGGTCCTGGCACTCCAGGGTGACGTCCGCGAGCACCTCGCGGCGCTGACGGCTGCGGGGGTTGTCGCCGTACCGGTCAAGCGGGTTGCCGACCTGGCCGGGCTCGACGGGATCGTGCTGCCCGGGGGCGAGTCCACCACGATGGGAAAGCTGCTCCGGATCTTCGAGCTGCTCGAGCCGCTGCGGGCGCTGCTCGCGGCGGGACTGCCCGCATACGGCACCTGTGCCGGCATGATCCTGCTCGCCGCCGAGGTGGTCGACGGGCGCCATGACCAGGAGCTGCTCGGCGGCCTCGACATCACCGTCCGCCGCAACGCCTTCGGGCCACAGGTGGCCTCCTTCGAGAGTGACGTGCTGGTCGAGGGCGTCGGTGAGGTGCACGGCGTGTTCATCCGCGCGCCGTGGGTCGAGCGGGCCGGGCCCGACGTGGAGGTCCTCGCCTCCATCGGCGCGCACCCGGTCGCGGTCCGGCAGGGTCACCTGATGGCGACCTCGTTCCACCCGGAGCTGACGGGTGACCACCGCATGCACGAGCTGTTCGTTCGTAGACTGCTGTCAGGCACTGCAACCGAAGGGGGAGCGCCGTGAGCGGCCACTCAAAATGGGCGACGACCAAGCACAAGAAGGCGGTCGTCGACGCCAAGCGAGGCAAGCTGTTCGCCAAGCTCATCAAGACCATCGAGGTCGCTGCCCGCACCGGCGGCGGTGACCCGACGGGCAACCCGACCCTCGCCGACGCCATCGCCAGCGCCAAGCGGCTGTCGGTCCCCGCCGACAACATCGAGCGGGCCGTCAAGCGCGGCAGCGGCGAGATGGGCGACGTCAACGCCTACGAGGAGATCATGTACGAGGCCTACGGGCCCGGCGGCGTGGCCTTCCTCATCGAGTGCCTCACCGACAACCGCAACCGCGCCAACGCCGAGGTCCGCACCGCGATCACCCGCAACGGTGGCAACCCGGCCGACCCGGGCTCGGTCGCCTACCTGTTCGCCCGCAAGGGTTTGGTGCTCATCACCAAGACCGAGGGTCTCACCGAGGACGACGTGCTGATGGCCGTGCTCGAGGCCGGCGCCGAGGAGGTCAACGACACCGACGAGGCCTTCGAGGTGGTCTGCGAGGCCACCGACACCCACGCCGTCCGGCTTGCCTGCACCGACGCGGGCCTGACCGTCGACTCCGCGGACATCGCCTGGGTCCCTGGGGCCACCATCACGCTGGAGGACGAGCAGGGCCTGAAGGTGCTGCGCTTTGTCGACGCGCTCGAGGACCTCGACGACGTCCAGAACGTCTACGCCAACTTCGACGTGTCCGACGAGCTCCTCGCCTCCGTCTGACCCGCCCGCCCGCGACACCCCAAGGTGTGTGGGGGACCGGCGTGTCCCACACACTTCGTCCGCCCTCTCACGCCCGGCACGCTCAACGCGGCGTGCCGAACCCCTACCGAATCCCGTTCTGTGTGGGACACGCCGTACAGCAACACAGATCAGGGAGACGCGCCGGCGGCAGTGGGAGCTGCTGAAACACCGCGGAGAGGCGTAGATATGCCGGTAATCCTCACGCGTGGCCCGTGGCCCGTGGCCCGTGGCCCGTGGCCCGTGGCCCGTGGCCCGTGGCCCGTGGCCCGTGGCCCGTGGCCCGTGGCCCGTGGCCCGTGGCCCGTGGCCCGTGGCCCGTGGCCCGTGGC
>JANOTZ010000030.1:0-1964 GCA_031416735.1 Frankiales bacterium | reverse complement strand
GACGCGACGCGCCGGTGGCACCCAGGCCTGCTGAGCATCGAGGAAGGCCTGCAGGTTCGCGCGGCTGATCCGGACCGCGCGACCCAGGTGCGTCGCGCGCAGCTCACCGGCCCGGATCTTGCCGTAGAGCCACCGTTCGCTGCACTGCAGCAGGCCGGCCACCTGGCTGACGGATAGTTGCTGCTGGGGGTCCAGTCCGGCGACCCCGGTTGGCTCAGCAGCGTTGAGCGACCTCATCGCCTGCGTCCATCGTCTCGCTGGTCGCACCGCAGGCGCGCCGGCGGTGGCCCGTCGTTCACGCAGGCCGTTGATCGTTCTGCTGGTCTCGGGCGGTCGCGCAGTCGAACGGCGTCGATGGTCAAGTGGCCGAGGCCGGTGACGGCGGCCCAGTGCTCGGGGGTGATGCCGTGCCGCAGCCCGGCCGCGTACAGGTCGGCCAGCAGCAGGGTCGCGGCCTGGCGTTCGTCGGGCGCGAGGGCGCGCTGCGTCTCGAGGAGCTTGCAGGCGGCCAGGGCCAGTAGCCCTGCTCGGTCGGTCGGGTGGCGGTTCATCGGCTTCGTCCTTCCGCGCGGAGCTGGTGGCTGGCGAGGTGTTGCTGGGCGCTGCGGGTCAGTGCCGAGAACCGGTCGCGTTCCGGAGCTGGCGGTCGGCGCCAGGCAGGAGTGGGTTGGCAGGCCGGTTCGCCGCGCGGGTCGTCGGTGGTGTGCAGGAACAGGTGGTTCGCGTGGGTGCCGCGGCTCAGCCCGACGTAGCCGGCCTCCGCGGACAAGCTCAGATCCCCAACCAGCAGGGCGGTGTGGACGGTCCGGCCTTGGGCCTTGTGGATCGTCATCGCGTACCCGTGATCGAGCAGACCCTGCTCGAGCCAGGCTCGGTCGACGGTGACCCTCCTGCCGTCCGTCGTGGCCAGCGTCAGCGCGTGGTCGCCGAGTTCGGTGACTTCGGCGGTGGTGCCGTTGAGCAGCCCCCGGCGATGGTCGTTGCGGGTGATGAGGACCTGCTCACCGGTCCGGTACTCGACCGCCCCGTCCGGGGTCTCTACGTGCAGGGGTGTGCTGCCGAGCTGGCCGGTCTCTCGGAGGCGTTGTCGGATCTGCTGGTTGAGGGTCCGGACCTGCTCTCGGCTGGGCGCCAGGACGATGGACTGCCACGGGTCGGTGCTGCCGGCCCGGGCTTGCAGATAGGTGGTGACGACCTGGTCGTGCTGGGTGTCGCGGTCGGGGGCGGTGTGCAGCCGGCCGTGCTGTTCGTAGGCGTCGAGGGCCTGGTCGGTCCGGCCAGCCCGCAGAGCGCCGAGCGCGTCGCGTTCCCAGGGGTCCTGTTGCCGGCCGTGACCGTCGAGGCGCAGCGCGGTGGGCTGTGCGGCGAGGGTCGCGAACAGGCCGCCGGCTTCCATCTCCGGGAGCTGGGCGGGGTCTCCGACCAGGACGAGCTTGCACTCCCGCTGCTGGGTGAGTTCGAGGAGCGTGAGGAGTTGCCGGGTGCCGACCATCCCGGCCTCGTCCAGCAGCAGTACCCCGCCGGTGGGTAGGTGCCGGTCGGGGTCGTGCAGGAGCCGGGCGAGGGAGACGGCGGGGGCGCCGGTGGCTCGGCTCAGTCCTTGGGCGGTCAGGGCAGCGACGGCCGTGCCCGCGACCGGGAGGCCGTGTTGTTGCCACTGCTCGGTCGCGACCTTCAGGGCGGCGGTCTTCCCGGATCCGGCCGGTCCGGTGACGACCTCGACCGGGCGGCCCGCGGTGAGCAGCGCAAACCCAAGTCGCTGCTGATCTGGGCGCAGACTGTTCCGTGCGATCGCGGCCGCCGCCCTCCCGGGGTCGGCCGCGGCCAGGACGCTGTCGGTGCGGCCCGCGAGGGTGAGCGCCTGTTGCTCGACGAGGAGCATGTCGACGGGGGTGTAGGCGCGACCCTGTTCGGTGATCTGCGGCACGACGTCCGGTGTCGCGACCAGCGTGCTGGCCTGGGTC
>JANOTZ010000029.1:0-9121 GCA_031416735.1 Frankiales bacterium | reverse complement strand
GGCGCTGCCGACGGGACCCTGGCGGTCCACGAGGACCCGGTCGAAGCCGCAACCGTGCTCTTCAACGCGTTCGGCTGGGGATACGTGCAGTTGCGGCACGCCCAGCGGTGGCCTTCCGAACGCGCCCGCGTGGGGGTGACGGCTCTCGTCATGTCCGGCCTCCGGCCCTGAGCGCACCGCTGGTAGTGGGAAGACCGGCCCGGGCCCATTCCGGGAAGCCGTCCTCGAGACGACTGGCGTGAAACCCGCGACGACGCAGCAGGCGTACGGCGTCGTCGGCGTAGACGCAGTAGGGGCCGCGGCAGTAGGCGACGACCTCGGTCTCCTTGGACAGGCCACGCAGCCTGCGCGCCAGATCGGCGAGCGGCAGCGACTGGGCGCCGGTGATGTGCCCGGCGGCGTACTCCGCTGCGGGACGCACGTCGACCACCAGCACATCGCCGGTGCGCAACCGCTTGCGCAGCTCGGCGCGGCTGATCGACTCGAGCGCGTCCCGATCGCCCAGGTAGTCCTGGGCCAGCCGGTCCAGCTCGCCGACATGTTCCGCGGCGACGGTGCGCAGCAGCGCCCACAGCTCGCCGACGCGCGCACTGGCGAGGGTGTAGTGGATCCGGGTGCCGTCCCGGCGGGTGCGGACCAGCCCGGCCCGCAGCAACTGCTGCAGGTGCTGCGAGGTGTTGGCCACGCTCTGCCCGATCTCGGTCGCCAGCTCATCCACCGAGCGCTCGCCCTGGAGCAGCACGTCGATGAGCTCGGCCCGACGTCCACTGCCCAAGGCCTTGCCCACCAAGGCAAACCCGTCGAACAGAGCATCCTTGGCGGCCTGGTCAGCCATCACCATCTCCTGCCGCAAGACTTCAAGTGATTACTTGACAAGGAACCCACGGAAGGCCAGGCTTTGTCAAGGGAACGCTTGAAGAGATTGAGAGAAGTTGCATGAGCACTCCGCTGATCCTGTCGGCGGTCGATGAGGGGCTGGGCAACTCGGCCTACCTGGTCGACCTCGGCGACGGTCGGGCCCTCGCGGTCGACCCCTCCCGGGACCTGCGCGCCCTCCGCGACCTGGGGCAGCGGCACGGGCTGAAAGTGGCGTTCGCCGCCGAGACCCACCTGCATGCCGACTTCCTCACGGGCACGGTCCAACTCGCCGTCGACCACGGGGCCCAGATCCTCGGTTCCGCCACGGGCAACCGGGAGTTCCCGCATCGCGGGCTGCGGGAGGGGGATGAGGTCGACCTGGGTGGGCTGACGCTGCGGGCGCTCGCGACCCCCGGCCACACCCCGGAACACCTGTCCTACCTGCTGCTCGACGGGGCACAGCCACTGGCGGTTTTCACCGGCGGGTCGCTGATCGTCGGCGCGGCTGCCCGCACCGACCTGTCCGGGGAGGAGCAGACCGAGGTCCTGGCCCGGGCGCAGTACCGCTCCCTGCACCGCCTCGTGGAAGAGCTGGGCGATGACACGTTGGTGCTGCCGACCCACGGAGCCGGGTCGTTCTGCTCCGCCCCTCCAGGCGCGGCCCGCACCAGCACGATCGGGGCCGAGAAGGCCACGAACCCACTGCTCGCCGCCCCCGACGAGGACTCCTTCGTCCGCCTGCTGAGAGACGGGTTGGGCAGCTACCCGGCGTATTTCTCGCGACTTGCTGAGGTCAACCGCCATGGCCCGGCCGTCATCGGTGAGGCTCCGACCCTGCGAACCTTGACGGCGCAGCAGGTGATGGAGCTGATCGCCGCAGGCGCCCACGTGATCGACGTACGGCCTGTGGAGGCCTTTGCCGCCGCCCACCTCCCCGGCTCGTTGTCGATCGCACTCCGGGCCGCGTTCGCCACCTGGCTGGGGTGGCTCGTCGACCCCGACCGGCCGGTGGTCATCGTCCGCGACGACGGTCAGGACCCCGACGAGATCCTCTGGCAGGCCCTCAAGATCGGACACGAGTCGCTGGCTCAGCTCGCCGGCGGGATCGGCGCCTGGCAGGCCGCCGGCGGAGCCACCTCCAGCCTGTCGGTGATCGACGCGGCCGACGCCGACCCCACCCTCGTGCTCGACATCCGACAGGACTCGGAGTTCGCCGCCGGCCACCTGCCCGGAGTCACCCACACCGAGTTGGGCAGTCTGAAGGGACGATCCCTGATGGGTCCCGTGCAAACCATGTGCGCGCACGGCGAGCGCGCCGCAACCGCCGCCAGCCTGCTCGCCGCCGACGGGCGCACCGACGTCACCATCGTCACCGGGGGACCAGGGGAGTGGGCCACAGCCAGCGGCACGGCCCTGGACACGGAGTGACCGCCGACAAGTTAACGCTTGGGCTGAGGGCCAACGTCGCCCAGTTCAGCCTGCTGGTCGCCGTCAACGCGCTCGTCGGCGGGATGCTCGGCCAGGAGCGCACCGTGCTGCCGCTGCTCGCCGAGCGGGTGTTCCACCTGACCGCCTACACGGCGGCCCTCACCTTCATCCTCGCCTTCGGCCTCACCAAGGCGGTCGTCAACTTCTTCGCCGGCCAGCTCTGCGACCGCTACGGCCGCAAGCCGGTGCTCGTCGCCGGCTGGCTCGTCGGACTTCCGGTGCCATTGCTACTGATCTGGGCGCCGACGTGGGGCTGGATCCTCGCCGCGAACGTGCTGCTCGGCGTCAACCAGGGGCTCACCTGGTCCACCACGGTCATCATGAAGATCGACCTGGTCGGACCGGCCCGGCGGGGTTTCGCGATGGGCCTGAACGAAGCGGCCGGCTACGGCGCGGTCGCGGTCACCGCGATGGCCACCGGCCTGATCGCCGAACGCGCGGGCCTGCGCCCTGAGCCGTTCTTCCTCGGCATCGCCTTCGTCGCCCTCGGGCTCGGGCTGTCCACCTTCGCCGTCAAGGAGACCCACGGTCACGCCAAGCTCGAGGCGGCCGGACACGTCACCACCGACGCGGCGCTGCACGGCGACCTGAGCACCCGGCAGGTCGCGGCGTTGACCAGCTATCGCGACAAGGCACTGTCCGCGGCCAGCCAGGCGGGGCTGGTCAACAACCTCAACGACGGCCTGGCGTGGGGGATCTTCCCGCTGCTCTACGCCAGCCACGGGCTGTCCATCGCGAAGATCGGGATCCTGGCCGCGCTCTACCCCGCGGTCTGGGGCCTTGGCCAGCTCGTCACCGGGGCCTGGTCGGACCGGATCGGCCGCAAGCGGCTGATCGCCGGCGGCATGTGGCTGCAGGCCGTCGCGATCGGGCTGGTCGCGCTGGGTGACAGCTTCTCGGAGTGGGCGACGGCGGCCGTGCTGCTCGGCGCGGGCACCGCAATGGTCTACCCCACGCTGCTCGCCGTCATCGGCGACGTCGCCCACCCCACCTGGCGGGCCCGGTCCGTCGGGGTCTATCGGCTCTGGCGCGACGGGGGCTTCGCCATCGGCGCACTCCTGTCCGGCCTGGTCGCCGACGCCTACGGGATCGTTGCCGCCATCTGGGTGGTCGCCGCCCTCACCGCCGCGTCCGGCATCGTCGTCGCCCAGCGGATGTATGAGACCCACCGACCCCAGCCCCGTGCGGGCTAGCCCTTTGTGGCTACCCGCGCACTAGCGAGCCTCGCCGATCCGTGTGAGGTTGAAGATCAATCGGGTACCGGGTTGCCGACTCCGATTCTCCATTCGTACGAACGTGCGGGCTGGCTTCCCCAAGCCTGACAGCCTGTGTGCAAGGGGGCTCCATGTTCGCGGTTTCCGATGAAGCGGCGCTGCTCATCCGTCGCCTGGTCGATCGCCAGGACCTTCCCACGTCGGCCGGGCTGCGCCTTGCCACCGACCCGGAGAGCAACGCGCTGGTGATGAGTCTCGCGCCGCAGCCGCGCAAGCGTGACGTGGTGATCGAGCACGGGGGCGCGACCACGTTCGTGGCGCCGAACGCCGCCAGGCGGCTGATCGGACAGACCCTGCGGGCGCAGGTCGAGGGCCGCTCCGCCTTCTACCTCAGCTGATCACGAGTTGATCATTTTGTCCTGATTGGGCCGTTTGGCTCATCAGGAAAGCCGTCTTTCCTCCGACGTGTCAGGGACCGCTGACGCAGGAGGAGAATCGTTGTGGGATCCATCGGGGGCGTAAGCCGTCGTCAACTCTTGATGGGGACCGCGGCCTCCGTGGTCGGCGTCGGGCTCTCCCGTGCCAACGCCCAGGACCCCGCCACCCCTGGACCCACGGACCTCGTGTACGACGTCGTCGTCGTCGGCGCCGGGGCGGCCGGCTTCTCGGCGGCCCTCGGGGTGCTGCGGCAGGACCCCAAGGCCTCGGTGGTGATCCTCGATGCCCGCCCCAACTATGGCGGTACGAGCTACCGCTCCGGTGGGCGGCTGTGGGTCGCCAACAACGCCGACATGCGCGCGGCCGGGCTCAAGGACCCGAAGGATGAGGCGATTGCCTACATGGCCCGCCTCGCCCACCCGGACAGCTACAAGCCGCACGCGCACCGCTTTGGGCTCCAGGACCGGCACTACTCCCAGCTCAGCGCCTACTACGACTACGGCTCCGAGATGCTCGACTACTACCGGGCCACCAAGATCATGCCGTGGCACGCCGAGACCGGTGTCTTCCTGCCCGGCGTCTCCGACCCGCTGCAGCTCGCCGGAAAGTTCGCGCCGGACTACCACCCCGAGTTCGAGGAGGACGTCCCCAAGGGCGGTCGCAGCATCATGCCCGAGCTCTTCGATCCCACCGGCACGATGGCCGGGGACGTCGGGCGCAAGACCACGGTCGGCAACTTCGGCTCCTCCGTCTACGGACCCGACGTCATCGAGTGGCTGAACATGGCGGCCCGGCAGGGCGGCGCCGATGTGCACCTGGCCACCCGGGTCGTGGACCTGATCGTCACGACCGCCGCCGACCGCAAGGGCAAAGGCGAGGGGATGGCCGTGCACGGCGTCCGCGCCCTGACCGTCAGCGATGGCGGCACGACGATGAGCGAGCCGCTGCCCTACGCGGAGATCCCGGTCAGCCGCACCTACCTGGCTCGCCGCGGTGTCATCTTCACGGCGGGCGGCTTCTCCAAGAGCGACGCAAAGCTGGCCGCGAACTTCACCGGCGACAACCGGCTCACCGGCGGTGGCTGCGCCGTCGTGTCGGCGGTCGGGGACCTCACCGAGCTGGGCCGCAAGTACGGCTTCCTGCTCGAGAACATGGACCAGGCCTGGTACGTCGAGAACATCTACGAGCAGTACAAGCTCGACAGCAGCAGCACCCTGACGCCCAACTACCTGCTGTTCCAGGCCTACTGGCTGGCCGGCGACTCGATGGTCGTCGTCAACCGCAAGGGTGTCCGGGTCGTGAACGAGAAGCTCAACTACCACGACCGCACCAAGGCGCACTTCTCGCCCGACAACAGCTTCCTGTTCAGCATCTTCGACAAGCACTCCTACGACAACTTCGTCGGGATCGGTGGGCAGATCCTGCCCAACCAGACCACCCTCATCGGGCCGGCGAACACCCTCGAGGAGCTGGGCGGCCAGATCGCCGAGCGGCTCAAGAAGTACCCGGACACCGCGGCCTTCGGCGTCGCGAGCGACTTCCGGGCCGCGCTGAGCAGCACCGTGAAGCGGTTCAACGGTTTCGCCCGGACCGGCAAGGACCTCGACTTCCAGCGCGGCGAGTCGGCCATCGACCTGTGGTGGCACGCCTTCTGCCTCGCCTTCCACGGCATGGACAGCCAGGTCGCGCCCGGCGTCGGGTCCAAGGACTGCATCACCTCCAACACCGACGCGGACGGCAAGCGCTACCCCAACCCGACGATGCGGCCGCTCGAGGCGCCCTACTATGCGGTCATCCTCAGCTCCGGGCTGCAGGACACCAAGGGCGGGCCGGCCATCGACGAGTTCGGCCGGATCCTGGACACCCACGAACGCCCGGTCGAGGGCTTGTACGGCGCCGGCAACTGCATCGCCTCACCCGCGGGTGCCGGGTACTGGGGAGCGGGCGGGACCCTCGGGCCCGCCACCGTCTTCGGGCACATCGCCGGAAGGCACGCTGCCCGCCGTACCTGAGTGAGGCAGGAGTTGGGGGTCTGACGTCGAAAGACGCACGAAACCCCCAGCTCAGGAGCGCTCACCTTGCCCGCTGCCCGTCTTCGTCTGTTCGTCTCCGGCCTGACTGCCGCCGCTCTCGCCGGGAGCGCGCTGGCTGCCACCGCCGCCCCCACCGCCCCCACGAAGGCGCTCCTTCCGATCGCCCGGGACACTGCTCCGGTGGTGCTCACCGGCGCCCAGCTGCCGGTCTGGAGCGCGCCGCCGGCGCAGGGCGTCGCGCAGCCCTACCCGAGCGGCGTGAACCTGAAGCAGTATCGCGACGAGGTCCCGCTCCCCGACCCCGTGCCGGTTCCCTACGGCCAGTTCGCCGTCCGCAGCGCCCACAACGGCACCATCGCGCCCACCGTGAAGCAGGGTGTGCCGGTGGACGAGGTCGCGGCTTTCGCCTGGACGGGCAAGCAGTGGCGGGAGGTCCCGGTGCAGGTCGACGAGCGCTTCCCGCACTTCCTCGCCAACGCCCGCAGCGACTTCGCCTTCTACAGCGGCACCGACCAGGAGCTCACCTATGCCTGGGCGCCGAGCGCCCACGCGACGGGGGAGGAGGCCTGGAAGAAGGTCTTCGGCCAGTGCGACGCGCGCTATGCCACCAGCGTTGCCGAGGTGCAGGCCGCCATCGCCGCCGGGACCGTCACGCTGGGCCCGCAGGAGACGGCTGTCGACTACCTCAAGGCGATGGCCGACCCGGCCGTCGGCATCGACGATGACGACGAGATCGCCTTGCAGGTAAGGGATGCCGGCCTGCAGGCCCCGGCCGGCACGACGCCTCCGGCTGGCGCGAGCAGCGGCCAGGCCGTGACCATGGTCGACCCGCTCAACCCCGGCACCCCGCGCTACACCTACCTGTTCCGCAAGGCCGGCGGCTCCTCCTTCACCGCCGCCAACGGTGAGGTGCAGATGACCCGGGCGGCCGACGCCGACCGGTTCCTCGACAAGGGCTCCTTCGCCGACAACGACCCGCAGAAGCTCGGCACGAGCAACACCGGCTACGGCGCCAACCTGCCGGGCACCGTGTGCGACCCGGCCACGGGTGGGGTGCGCACCAGCACCGACCGGTTCCCGATCGATGCCGTCACGGTCACCACTCCGACGTACCAGGTCACCGCGACCGGGCGCTGGATGGTGCGCGGTTTCCAGGTGCGCGACGCGGCCGCACCGCCGCCCACGCCGGTCCAGGTCTGCACCGACAAGGTGCGTGGCAAGAGCGACGGCAAGGGGCAGGGCAACAAGAACGGGCACGACAAGAAGGAGGAGTGCGTCGAGGTCGTCCCGCCGGCTACGGTCGAGTTCGGCCCTGACCTGATCGACCGTTGGAAGGGCCGCGCGTTCCAGCAGAGCCCCGACTCGACGGTCTCGCTCGTCGGTTTCGAGGACGAGCAGGTCAACTGGGAGGCCAACGCGTCGCTGCTCGGCTGGCGGCAGGGTGCGGTGCGCGCCATCCGCGAGGTGTGGGGGGCCGACTCCGGCACCAACGTCACCAAGACCGAGACCTACTACCGCGACGCCGACGTCTACCGCTACCGGATCCGGGTGCACCCGATCCCGAGCGACGGGCTCTACACCTCGTGGGACTACAACAAGGGCGTCGCGTCGCGCTACTACAACCTGCTGAAGCCTGAGGGCGTCGCGATCGACGGGGTCAACGACGACTCCGGCCAGATCGACAAGCTGCCCAACGGCGACCCGGCGTACTTCGACTTCCCCGACCCGACCTTCGACCTGCCCACGGCGGTCGACCGTCCGGAGCAGATCGCCGGCAAGGGCAGCGCGGGCAGCCTGGTCTACGTCTTCGAGTTCAAGAGCACGACGTCACTGACCAACGCCAGCGCGGTGCCCTACTACCGCGACGACGCGTGCCTGGACGACGGCACCGGCGACGACCCGGTGCAGCGCCCCTACCCGGGCGAGGCCTCGACGGACCCGCACGTGAAGGCCGGCTACTCCGCACTCAACGGCGGAGCGCCGTACTCCTCGCTCGTGTGTGACCCGGCCCACGGCAAGACGCCGTTCCAGGGGGCCTATGCCAGTCACGGGATCCACTTCTTCGCCACCCACGACAGTGACAACGCCACCGCCGGGGTGCCGCTCACCGAGATCGACGGGCAGCAGTGGCGCTACAGCGTGCCGATGACAGCTCCGAAGAACGTCATCGCCGACTACGCGCCGAACGTCCTGGCACCGGTGCAGGCCGTCGTCACGCCGTTCTGATCAGTCGCTCTGTTGGCGGAGCAGGGTGCCGTCATACACGATGTCCTGCACCACCGACGGGGTGGGGATCCAGCCGTCCTCGATGAGCATCCGGTAGAGCGCGATCCGGCTCTCCACCACAGCCTCGGCCGCGGACAGGCTCCGGTCATCGAGGTCGGGGCTGTGCTCACCCCGGCGCACGCGGGCTTCGATGCCGTCGCGGCGCTGCACGGCCGCGTGGTAGGCCCACACCGCCTGGTGCAGCCTGTCCTGGGCATCGTGGGCCATGCTGTGTGCTTCGGCCGGTCGGCGGCGTTTCCGCAGGGCCGAACAGGTGACATGTCAGGATTTAGGCCGGACACAGGGGTACGGCGAAAAACCCCGTGGCGCTTCCGCGTAACGTTTCCCCTCATGACCACCTACTGCGCTCCGTGCCTCGCCGATATTGCCCTCGTCCGTGAGGCCGTCACGGCGGTGTCCGGTACGGCGTCGTGCATGGCGCACGCCGTCCTCCTGACCCACCCGACCGACACCCCCCAGCGTCGCCTGACCCGGCTCACCGAGCTGCGGACTCTCGCCGAGGGCAAGCTCCTGACCGCCTCCGCCGAGGACGCTCCCGCGATCGAGCTGCTCGTGCAGGAGTACGCGCTGGCCGGCGTTATGGACATGTCCGTGCCGCTCCGCGAGCTGGCGGGGGACCGGACGCCGCGGCCGCCGAAGGCCCGCCGCAGCCGTGGGGAGCGCGGCCCACGTCCCGAGGGCGAGCGTCGTCCCGAGGGCGAGCGTCGTCCCGAGGGTGAGCGCGGGCCGCGTCCCGAGCGGGGCGAGCGCAGTCCTCGGCCTGTGGTTGAGGTGTCGGAGGGCAGCGCTCCCGCCGAGTCCAGC
>JANOTZ010000028.1:0-2371 GCA_031416735.1 Frankiales bacterium | reverse complement strand
CAAGGAGATGGCCGAGCTCGGCACCATGGCCGACTCCGCCGCCCGGGTCCGGGTGTTCTCCGACGACGGCAAGTGCGTCAGCGACGCGTCCCTGATGCGGCGGGCCCTGGAATACGTCAAGGCCTTCGACGGGGTCATCGCCCAGCACGCCCAGGAGCCGCGCCTCACCGACGGCGCGCAGATGAACGAGGGCGTCAACAGCAGCCTGCTCGGCCTCACCGGGTGGCCGGCCGTCGCGGAGGAGGCGGTCATCGCCCGCGACTGCCTGCTCGCCGGACACGTCGGTGGCCGGCTGCACGTCTGCCACGTCTCCACCGCCGGCAGCGTCGAGCTGATCCGATGGGCCAAGGGCAAGGGTTGGGACGTCACCGCCGAGGTGACCCCGCACCACCTGCTGCTCACCGACGACTGCGCCCAGACCTACGACCCGACGTTCAAGGTCAACCCGCCGCTGCGCACCCAGGTCGACATCGACGCGCTGCGGGAGGGCCTCGCCGACGGCACCATCGACTGCGTCGCGACCGACCACGCCCCCCATGCCTTGGAGGACAAGGAGACCGAGTGGGGCGCGGCGGCGATGGGCATGACCGGCCTCGAGACCGCGCTGTCGGTCGTCGCCCACACCATGGTGGAGCCGGGTCGCCTCACCTGGCGTCAGGTTGCCGACCGGATGAGCGAGCGGCCGGCCCGGATCGGTCGGCTCGAGGGCCACGGCCGCCCGCTCGCCGTCGGTGAGCCGGCCAACGTGGTCGTCGTCGACCCCGCCGCCCGCTGGGTCGTCGACCCGTCCGCGATGGCCTCCCGCAGCCGCAACACCCCGTTCGCCGGCCACGACCTCCCAGCCCGGGTCCGCGCGACCTTCCTGCGGGGCGTCCCCACGGTCCTGGAGGGCAAGCCCGCTTGATCTCCCGAATCCTGCTGACCGTGGCCACCCTGCTGTTCTGGGGTGCCTTGGTATCCCTGATGGTCAAGGGCTGGCGCAACCGCCAGGCACGCCAGAGCGACCTCCCGGCACCGCCCGTCGCGACCGGGCCCGTCGACCCGGGAGCGCCCCGGGTGCCCGGCCTGTTCATCGGGACCACGGGGTCCGCGCACTGGCTGGACCGGATCGCCGTGCACCACCTGTCCGACCGGTCCCGCTGCGACCTCGCGATCGGCATCGACGGGGTGCACCTCGAGCGGGAGGGCCTCGCGGAGCTGTACCTGCCGTTCGCCGCCATCGAGGCCGTGAGCATCGAGAAGGCGCTGGCCGGCAAGGTCGTCAGCGCCGGCCTGCTGGTGCTCACCTGGCGCCTCGGCGACCACACCCTGACCAGCGCCTTCCGCGCCGACGACCCCGCCGACCACGCGCCGCTCCGGGACGCCATCACCGCCCTGCTCCCCGAGGGCAGCACCGCCCTGCTCCCGCGGGATGTGGTCGATCGACCTCGTCCTGACCGGGTGGTTCCACCACCTGGCTCGACTGCTCCCTTGGAGGCCCACCGATGACCACGCCCGCGCTGCTCGTGCTCGAGGACGGCCGGACCTTCCGCGGTCAGGCTTACGGCGCGGTGGGGGAGACCTTCGGCGAGGCGGTCTTCAACACCGGCATGACCGGCTATCAGGAGACGCTCACCGATCCGTCGTACCACCGGCAGGTCGTCATCATGACCGCGCCGCAGATCGGCAACACCGGCGTCAACGACGAGGACCCGGAGTCCTCCCGGATCTGGGTCAGCGGCTACGTCGTGCGCGACCCCTCCCGGGTGCGGTCGAACTGGCGCAGCACGCGGACTCTCGACGAAGAGCTCGAGAGCCAGGGCGTCGTGGGCATCAGCGGCATCGACACCCGCGCCCTCACCCGGCACCTGCGCGAGCGGGGCGCCATGCGGGTCGGCATCTTCAGCGGCGACCTCCCCGCCGACGCCCTGGAGCGGGTGCTCGCCAGCCCCGAGATGGTCGGCGCCGACCTCGCCCACGAGGTCACCACGAGCCGGCCCTACATCGTCCCGGCGGTGGGGGAGAAGCGCTTCACGGTCGCGGCCGTCGACCTCGGCATCAAGGCCGCCACCCCCCGGTTCCTGGCCGCCCAGGGGTGCGAGGTGCACGTCCTGCCCGCGACCACCACCGGTGCGGAGCTGCTGGCGATGAAGGCCGACGGGGTGTTCTTCAGCAACGGACCGGGCGACCCGGCCACCACCGACGGGCCGGTCGCCGCGGCCCAGGCGTTGCTGGCCGCGGACGTGCCGCGGTTCGGCATCTGCTTCGGCAACCAGATCCTCGGCCGGGCCCTGGGGCTGGGCACCTACAAGCTCCGCTACGGGCACCGCGGCGTGAACCAGCCGGTGCAGGAGCTCGCCACCGGGCGGGTGCACATCACCAGCCACAACCA
>JANOTZ010000027.1:0-27894 GCA_031416735.1 Frankiales bacterium | reverse complement strand
GCACCGTACGCATCCGCCGCGGGTCCACCCCGGCCCGGTGCCAGTCCCAGGACGGGATGGTGCGCCACACGGGCGCGGGCGGTGGAACCCGCATCCCCGCCGGCGCCGGACCTGGTGCCTTTTCGCCGTACCGGGCAAGCAGCCAGGCGTAGGCCTGCCGAGCCTCCTTGCCGGTCACCTTCTGCTCGATCACCGCCGGGACGAGCTGCTCGAAGACCCCGCCGGCGCGCGACAGTCGCAGCCCCGGGTGCCGCCGGTGCGCCTCGACGAGCAACGGGTGCCGCGCCTCGAAGCCCTCCAGCGTGTCCTGCGCCCCCAGCAGATCCGGTACGGCGGAAAGCGCGCGCTCCGCCCCCGGACCCCACGCCTGGGCGGCCACCTCACCGGTGCGCTGGGTGAGCCGCAGCGTCGCGGGACCGTCCGCCGTCCAGGTGATGCGCCAGAACGCCCCGTCGGGTGCGGTGCGGTGCGACGGGTCGCCGCGCCCCCGGACGAGTGGCGCCAGGGTACGCGCCACGTCGACCGGGAGGAGCGGTCGCCAGACCGACTCCAGGGCGGTGGTCGCCGGGTGCACGCACCCAGGCTAGTTTCTCCGGGGGGCCAACCAGGAGGACGCGTGGACAAGGTCGTCGGCAGCACCGCCGAAGCAGTCGCAGACATTCCCAACGGAGCGTCGCTGGCGGTCGGCGGGTTCGGGCTCTGCGGCATTCCGCAGGCCCTCATCGAGGCGCTCCTCGAAACCGGGGTCGTCGACCTGCGCACCGTCTCCAACAACTGCGGCGTCGACGAGTGGGGGCTCGGGTCGCTGTTGCGGGCCAAGCGGATCAGCCGCACCACCGGCTCCTACGTCGGGGAGAACAAAGAGTTCGAGCGGCAGTTCCTGACGGGCGAGCTCGAGGTCGAGCTGGTGCCGCAGGGCACCCTCGCGGAGCGGCTGCGCGCCGGTGGCGCCGGCATCCCGGCCTTCTTCACCCCCGGTGGCGTCGGCACCCAGGTCGCCCTCGGTGGGCTGCCCCTGCGCTACGACGCGTCGGGCAACGTGGTCCTCGCCTCCGAACCCAAGGAGGTCCGCACCTTCGACGGGGTCGACTACGTGCTCGAGCGGGCGATCGTCTGCGACTTCGCCCTGGTCCATGCCCGGTACGGCGATCGGCACGGCAACCTGGTCTACGACAAGTCGGCCCAGAACTTCAACCCGCTGTGCGCCACCGCGGGGCGGGTCACCATCGCCGAGGTCGAGGAGCTCGTCGAGCCCGGCGACCTGGACCCCGCCCTCGTCCACACCCCGGGGGTCTACGTGCAACGCGTCGTGCACACCCCCGACGTCGAGAAGCGCATCGAGCGCCGGACCGTGCAGAAGGGCCAGAGCAATGCTTAGCCGCGAGGAGCTCGCCGCCCGGGTCGCCCTGGAGCTGCGGGACGGGCAGTACGTCAACCTCGGGATCGGCCTGCCGACCCTGGTGCCCAACTACGTCCCGTCCGACGTGCACGTCGTGCTGCAGTCCGAGAACGGCGTCCTCGGCGTCGGGCCCTACCCGACCGAGGATGAGGTCGACGCCGACCTCATCAACGCCGGGAAGGAGACCGTCACGCTGCTGCAGGGCGGCTCGTACTTCGACAGCGCGTCGTCCTTCGGGATGATCCGTGGCGGGCACATCGACGTCGCGATCCTCGGCGCGATGCAGGTCTCGGAGAAGGGCGACCTGGCCAACTGGATGATCCCCGGCAAGATGGTGAAGGGGATGGGCGGCGCGATGGACCTGGTCCACGGCGCCAAGCGGGTCATCGTGATGATGGAGCACGCGGCCCGCGACGGCAGCCCCAAGATCGTGCGTGAATGCACGCTGCCCTATACGGGGCGCCACTGCATCCAGCGGATCATCACCGACCTGGCCGTCCTCGACGTCGAGCCCGCCGGGCTGGTGCTGCGCGAGCTCGCCCCCGGCGTCACCGTCGATGAGGTCCGGGCCGTCACCGAGCCCGACTTCACCGTCGCTCTCTGACCACGGGTCTAACGCTCACCTCGTCGGCACCCTCCGACGGCCACCGACGACCCGGGGAGCCTGCGGTGAGCGGCCGCCTTTCGCCGTACGCACAATGAGGGGTCAGCCGGAACGGTCGGGTCCGGCGCGCGTCGGCGTGATCGCGAGCACGCAACGACCTTCGGCCTGCATGGCCCGGCGGTAGTCGTCCCAGTCACTGTGCTCGCCGGCGATCGAGCGGTAGTAGTCGACCAGCGGCTCCATCGCCTCGGGCAGGGACAGCACCTCGACGGTGCCCTCGATCTGTACGAAGCCGCCGAAGAAGCTGTCAGGGAACCCGCAGACCCAGGCGCGCGGATCGCGTCGTGCATTCCGGGTCTTGTACGCCGTCTCGCGGCTGGACACCACGACCCGGCCGGCGGGGTCGACGGCGACCAGCACCGGTGACATCTGGGGCGTCCCGTCCCGGCGCAGGGTGGTGAGGACGGCGTGGTGGTGCTGGCGGAGGTAGTCCCGCGCCTCGTCGAGGTCCATGGCGCAAGAATGGCGGCCGGCGGCCCAGGTGGCCAGACCAGGGCGCAGTCAGGCGAGGGTGGGGAACTGCGCGACCACCTCGGCGTGCAGCTCCTTCACCCGCTGCGCCTGCTCGGCGGGCATCACCAGCGTCGCGGTCGGGGTGTGCACCACGACGAGACCCTCACAGCCGATCAGCGCCACCAGGTGCTCAGGGTCGGTCGAGGCAACCAGGCAGTCGTGGGAGTCCAGCAGCAGCGAGGTGGTGGCTCCCACCGCGTTGCCCTCGGGCGTGCGGGCCAACGCATCGCCGTACTGCGGCCAGGAACCGACGTCGAGCCAGCGGGCGGACAGCGGCAGGGCCGCGACCGTGAAGTCCGCGGAGGTGGAGGCCGGCTCCATCACGCCGTAGTCGACCGACAGCTTGGGGATGTCCTCCCACGCGTCCAGCGATCCGTCGAGCACCTTGCGGACCTGCGCCAGCGTCTCCGGGGCGAAGGCGGCCACAGCCCGCAGGAACGTCGCGGCCTGCCAGACGAACATGCCGGAGTTCCACAGCGCCCCCTGGGCGACAAGCTGCTCGGCCCGGGCCAGCTGGGGCTTTTCGGCGAACCGGGCGACCACCAGGGCGTCGCCCACCAGCGGGACGCCGAGCTCGAGGTAACCGAAGCTGGTCGCCGGGTGGTCCGGCACGACCCCGAAGGTCACCAGCGCGTCGTCGTGCGCCTCGGCCACCGCGAACCCGCGCTCCAGGGTGGCGGTGAACGCACCGAGCGGCTCGATGAGGTGGTCGGAGGTGAGCACGGCCACCACGGCCTCCGGGTCGGAAGCGGCGATCCGCGCCATCCCGAGGGTGAGGGCAGGCAGGGTGTCGCGTCCGGACGGCTCGATGATGAGCCGTTCGGCGTCGAGCCCGTGGACGGCGGAAACCGCCGTACGCATGGCTTCTCCGGTGCCGAGCCACACCGAGGAGGTCACCGAGGCCGCGCGGTCGACGGCGATCTGCAGCAGTGACTTGCCGTCGAAGAGCGGGACCAGCTGCTTGGGGAGCGCCTTGGTCGAGTAGGGCCAGAGGCGGGTGCCCGACCCTCCGGCCAGGACCAGTGCGTGCCTCACGGGCTTTCCTCCAACAGGTCGGCGGAGCGGGTGGGCGCGGCGCCCTCCCCGACGGAACGGACGCGCGCCGCGATCAGGTAGCGCAGGAACAGGCCCGCCCCGAGCAGCGCCCGTAGCGGCGCCCACTGCGCCCCGCGGTAGTGCTCGGAAAGGTAGACGTACAAGGCTTTGTGGTGCTCGCGGAGCATCGCCCGGGGGCGGCCGGCGGTGGCGTGCCCACCGACGTGCGTGATGACCGCGGACGGCACGTAGACGTTGTCCCAGCCGGCCTCGGCCAGGCGCCGGCACAGGTCCATGTCCTCGCAGTACATGAAGTATTTGGGGTCGAAGCCGCCGACCTGCTCCCACGCCTCGCGGCGCAGCACCATCAGCGACCCGGACAGCCAACCCGTCGTGCCCTCGACGGGCGTACCGACCTCCGCGCGGTAGGACCGGGTCCACGGGTTCGACGGCCACCACCAGCCGCAGACCGCGTGCCCGAGGCCACGCCCCAGCGACGGGAAGGCCCGCGCCGACGGATAGAGCTTGCCGTCGGTCGTCCGGATCGCGGGCCCGAGACAGCCCGCACGCGGCCACCGCACGGCGGCGGCGAGCAGCTCGTCGAGCGCCCCCGGCGCCCACACCACATCCGGGTTGGCCACCACGAGCCAGTCGCCGTCGAAACCCGACGCCCCCAGGTTGGCGCCCTTGCCGTAGCCCAGGTTGCCGCCGGTCTCGAGCAGGGTGACGCCCGTCGGCACCTCCGGAAGCCCGTCCGGTGAGGAGTTGTCGGCCACCACCACGTCGTACGGCGAAAGGGTCGCCGCCCGCAGGGAGGACAGGAATCCGGGGAGGACCGACGCGGAGTTCCAGGTGACGACCACGACCCGGACGGGTGCGGGCATCAGGCCCTCGCCGTCAAGTCGACAGGGCGCGGGCGTAGCTCGCGAGGTGGGCCTCGGCACTGGCCGCCCAGGTGAACTCGAGCGAGCGCTGATGCCCCGCCTCGCCGAGCTGGGCGCGCCGGGCCGGGTCGTCGAGCAGGGCGGTGAGCGCCGCCGCGATCGAAGCGGCGTCCGGCTCGGTGTAGGCGACCGCGTCGCCGCCGACCTCGGGCAGCGACAGCCGCTGGGTGGTGAGCACCGGGGCGCCCGACGCCATCGCCTCGAGCACCGGCAGGCCGAAGCCCTCGCCGTGCGACGGGTAGGCCACGATGGTGGCGCCGCCGAGGAAACCGGGCAGGTCGGTGAAGCGCAGGTAGCCCGGGCGCAGCACCCGCAGGTGCGACGGCACCTCGCTGATGGCCAGGTCGATCGTGTCGTCCCAGCCCGAGCCGCCGGCGAGCACCAGGGCGGGCGCGTCCTCGCGGTCCTTGCAGGCCTGCACCCAGCCGCGGATCAGACCGGGCACGTTCTTGCGCGGCTCCAGGGTGCCGAGGAAGGCGATGTAGGAGTGCCCGGCGAGGCCGAGACGGGCCTGCACCCGCTGCTTCTCGTCGTCCGCCGGGACGTGGAAGGTCTGCTGGTCGACGCCGTGGTAGGCCACGTCGATCAGCGTCGCGTCGGCCTCCAGGATGCGGATCAGCTCGTCGCGGGTCGCCTTGGACGGGACCAGGCACCGGGCGGAGCGCCGCAGCGCGGTGCGGGTGGCGGAGCGGAAGAAGGTGCCCTTGACCGAGGAGTGCATCTCGGGCTCGGTGAAGAACGTCGCGTCGTGGATCGTGACCACGACGGGACGGCCGGCCCGCAGGGGCATCGTGTAGTGCGGGGAGTGCACGACCTGCGCCCCGACCTGCTGCGCGACGAGCGGGAGGCCGGTCTGCTCCCAGGCCAGCCGTGCGGGGCGGTGCGAGATCGCGGCCGGTCCGGCGATGACCTTCGCGGTCGGCGACATCCGGCCGTAGCGCTCGGCATCGCTGCGCTGGCAGGTGATCGCCAGGTCGGCGCCGGCCTCAGACAGGGCCTGGACGAGTCCATCGACATAACGCCCGACGCCGCCGCGGTCAGCGGGAACAGCGGTGGCGTCGACGAGGACGCGAGGTCCAGCGTCGGTCACGCGCGTTCACCTCCGGTTGGGTCAGTACCGCAAAGCAGCCTACGCCTGTCACGTGTCGCGATCGTGGAGATCTGCGTAGGCGCGCCACAGCTGCTTCGCGGCCCCCTCCCAGGTGAAGCTCGCGGCCCGCACCGGACCGGCGAGGCGCAGCCGCGACCGCAGCCCCTCGTCCTCGGTGATCTGCCGCAGCCCGTCGACCAGGTCAGCCAGCGGTACGGCGAGAGCCGCCCCACCGGCCACCTCCACCAGTGCGGGCGCGTCCGAGGTCAGCACTGGGGTGCTTGCCGCCATCCCCTCGAGCAGCGGCAGACCGAACCCCTCCGACAGCGACGGCACCACCAGCGCGGTGGCCCGGTGCAGCAGGACGGCCAGGTCGGCGTCGGGCACCCGCCCGAGCATCCGCACATCCGGCCCCGCGCCTCCGTCCGCGCTCCCCTCAGGCCCGCCGGCCGACCACTGTGGTCCAGACACTCCGGACACTCCGGACGGTCCGGACGGTCCGGCGAGCAGCGGTTGCTGTCCCCAGCCGACCTGCCCGACGCACAGCAGCGGGATCCCGGGGACGTCCCGAAGCGCCTCGATGAGCTGCGACAGCCCCTTGCGTGGCTCGAGGGTGGCCACGGTCAGCAAGTAGCGCTCCGGCAGCTGCATCCGGGCGGCCCGCTCGTCGGCGTCCGCCGGCAGCGCCAGGTCGGCGCTGACGCCCTCCCCCACGACGAGCACCTCCCGCAGCGGCAGGTGCCGGACCAGCTCGTCGGCCACGGCCTGCGTCGGAACGACGATCAGGTCGGCGGTGGCGGCGGCCCGCTCCACCATCGCCCGGTGCCACCGCACCCCGCGCGGGGTCAGCGTCTTCGGGTGCGTCCACGGCACCGCGTCGTGCACCGTGACCACCAACGGCACCCCGGACCGGGTACGGCGGGGATGCAGCGGCGTCGGGGCGTGCACCAGATCGCCGGGGACGCCGGGGGGCAGTCCTCGCTCCCACGCCGCGATGAGGGCCTGGCGCGGAAGCGGGAGACGTCGTACCGGGAAGGGGAAGTGGAGGTCCCCCGCGGCTTCGCGGGAGTGCCAGGCCGTCACGCCGACGACGGAGGAACCGGCCGGGGCCTGCGCGGCGAGGGCGAGCGCGATCTCGCGGCTGTAGCGGCCGGTGCCCCCGGGGACGGGCGCGAGGCACTGCTCGAGGAGGACACCGACCTGCACGTTCGGGAGGCTACCGGCGCTCCCCTCCCGCCCGCCGCGGACCCTTCCGGCGCGTGACCGGACCCTTCCGAACCCCCACCCCCGCGTGCTCGGACCCTTCCGGCCCCCACCCGCGCGTGATCTACCTCCCGTGGTCGCCGACACGCTCAGAATCGCGACCACAAGGGGTAGATCACCGAGAAGGGGGGGTGCGGGGGGCGGGTTAGGTGATCTTGTAGGTGAGGGTGGCCTTGACGCCGGCGATCCGGGTCCAGCTCTCCCAGAGCACACCGAACGGCTCCGTGCGGGCCCCGGGGGTGCGGCCGTTGCCGGCCAGGACAACGACGAAGCGGGCTACCTCACCGGGGTTGACGACCGACGTGCCGGGCTTGCTGACGTTGCTCCGGATCGGGCCGGGGCGCGACGGCGACAGCCAGCTCGAATAGCGGGACGGGGAGCCGCCGGAGGTGAGCGACTCGGACCGGATCGCCCCACCGACGGCCCAGCCGACGTTGCCGGTGTTCTTGACGTCGAAGTAGGCCGTGGCCCGACCGCCGGAGGGCACGTTGACCGACGGGCTCACGCGGACCAGCGATCCGCTGAACACCGCCTTGGTGACGGTGACCGTGGTGCTGAGCTTCGGACCGTAGAGCGTCCCATCGGGACTGATCGGCTGGACGGCGACGGAGTAGGTGCCGGCGGCCTTGCGGAAGGCCGACAGCGGGACGCGCCACTCACCGACCTCACCCGGGTAGACCTTGGTCTGGCCGGGGCGGGTGACGCTGCCGACCAGCTTCGGGGGGGTCGTGCTGGCCGGCCAGGCGCTGGTCGACAGCGGCGTGGCGGAGGCGCTGAGCGCTTCCTCGGCGATGGTCCAGGGCTGGCCGCCGAGGTTGCGGAGCCGTACCCGCAGGACCGCGTTGCCCGAGGGCGCGTTGTTCAGAGTCAAGGAGGAAACCGGCGCGCTGTCGACCGTCGCGATCCGCGAGGTGGCCGGGTCGACCCGCACCACGGTCAGCGCGGTGAGGGCCCCGTCGAGCCAGCGCCGGGCATCCCACAGCGGCTCGAAGGACTCGCTGGTCACACCGACCGGCTTGCCGTTGCCGGCCAGCGTCAGGTCGAAGGTGCCGGCCTGGCCGGGGCCGACCGGGGCGGTGCCACCCATCCGGGACGCGCGCGCCGGGGACACCCAGGACGGGTCGGCCGAGTCGCTGACCCGGTCGCGGGCACCCGAGGTGCCGAGCAGGATCGGGCTCGGGGTCGTGGTCGCCGGCGTGCCGGACGAGGTAGCCGCCGGCCAGGTGATGTTGCCGGTGTTCTTAGCCGCGACGCGCAGACCGGTCGAGCCGTTGATCGGCACGACGACCGTGCGACCGTCGGCGAAGACCGCGCTGGGCGCGTCGGCCGGTGCGGTGGCCGGCCGGGCAGCGGTGCTCACCGGACGGGCCGCGACCACCGCGCGATAGACCGGCGCGTTGACCTGCATCTGCCAGGAGACGGTGGTGCCGAACAACGCGCCGGTGCCGCTGCGCAGCCGGTAGGAACGGCCGTGCAGACCCGCCGCCACCCCGTCACCGGTGAGGACGAACCGGAAGTCGGCGTTCTCGCCCGGCGCGATGGTGGTCGCCGTGCCGGTATAGGTGCCGGGGGTGGTGCTGCCCCCCACGAGCGGGTCGGCCTGGCCGGGCGGGGACGCGACCGCGAGGTGCAGCCGGTCGGCCGACCAGGTCGTCGAGCCGGTGTTGCGCAGGGTGGTCGTGAGGGTGCCGGTGCTGATCCCGGGCGACTGCACCAGGGTCGGCGCGGCCGACTGGGTGACGATCGAGCTGGAGGTGGCCGCGGCGATGTGCCACCAGCTGGAGCGCAGCCCGTTGCTGTTGGCCGGCCAGGGATTGGCGTTGTAGATCCCGGCCCCGGTGGTGGTCACCGAGGTGGCGGCGCCGGCGCCGTCGACGCCTTCGAGGATGACCTGCTTGACCCGGCCGCCCCACTCGCCGTTGCCGTCCCGGACCGTCACCCGGACCCGCCGGAGCGTCCCGACCGCCGGATAGCGCTTCTCGATCTGCGCGGCGGTCACCGTGGCCGTCCAGGAGTGGACGCCGTTGGAGACGACCCCGTCCCAGTCGTCGCGCTGGGCCCGCAGGTAGGACACCCCACCGTCGGCGCTCCACCCGCCGTTGCTGCTCGAGTACTCCGCGAAGATCGACTTCCCGGAGTAGGTGCGGACCACCCCGGCGGTAGCCCGGATCGCCTCGTTGGTGGTGGCCGGTTCCAGCGAGGTGCGGGTGCTGCCGGACCAGGTCGCCGCTCCGCCGTACACCTGGCACTGGGTGGTGTCACAGATGTCGAAGAACTGGCTGGCGGGGGCATGCTCGCGCTTGTAGGCGCTGTAGCTGCGGGCCGCGATCGACTGGGTCTGCAGCGCCGCCGGCTTCCACGACGACGAGGACTCCCGCGGCACCACGCCCATCAGGTAGCTCTCCATCGGCAGGGCGTTGACCGAGCCGACGGTGGCGCTGCCCGTCTTCACCGAGCGGATCGCGCCGCGGTAGTCGCGGCTGCTGCCGTTGGGGAAGAGCACCCGCACGAACGTCGGTCCGGCGAACTGCACCGGACCGGCGAGCGTCGTCTTGCCGGCCAGCGCCCAGGCGCGCCAGACCCCACCGGAATAGCTCTGCACGTGCAGCCCGGCGCTGTCGACCACCGACCGCCAACGCTCCACCCCGGTCGGCAGGGTCGCCTTGGCGTTGGTGGCCAGGTCGGTGACGGTCAGGCCGTCGGCCGGGTAGACCTGGGTGTCCGCTCCGGTGTCGGCCTGGAGCAGCACCCGGATCGGGGTGTTGGGGAGGACGGTCTTCGCCGTACCGGGGTAGTAGAAGGCGGTGATCTGATCGGCCGTGCGGCCGAGGGACGCGCCGCCCTGGGCGCCCCACTGGCTCATCCCGTGGCCATGACCCCAGCCGTGCCCCTCGATGGCGAAGACGCTGTCCCCGTCGCGGGGGTAGATCTCCTCGGCCGCCGCGACGCCCGCCGTGACGACCAGCCCGCCGAACAGCGCGGAGAGGGCGACCAGGGCCGCCTTCGTCAGGGCGGAAGGGGAGCGGTGGAACGGCACGATGAGGTCCAGACGTGTGACGGCGTTACGGGGTATGCGTCGGCAGAAGCGCTATGACCCTTTATTGGAGCGGCCATCTGGACACGGTGCCACACGTGTCCCAGCCGTCACAGCACCCTGACCGTGCGTCGCGGCCCCGGTGTCAGGCGGAGGTGCGCGTCCTCGCCCGGGTCGCGAGTGGAGTGGGAACCTCGCCGGCCTGGCCGAACCGCAGCTTCTTGGTGTGCTCGAGGCTGTCCTCGATGAGCGCGCGGTTGGTGCGCAACAGGTCGCTCACGATCCCGACGATCACCGACAGGAACGCCATCACGAGCAGCACCACACCGACGAGCAGGGACTGCAGGTGGCTGCCGGCGTCGCCCCCGAGCTGGAGCAGCGCATAGCGCACGAAGGGCACCAGACCGAGCACCCCGAACAGCACCGCGAGCGAGCTGAAGATGACGTACGGCTTGTACATGATGTAGGCGCGGATGATCGCGCCGGCGCTCTTGAGCACGTGCTGGTAGGTGCTCTTGAACAGCCGGGACTCGCGGGTCTTGGGGTTGGTGCGGATCGGGATGCTGGTGATCGCGAGCTTCTTGTTGCCCGCCTGGATGATCGTCTCCATGCAGTAGCTGAAGCGGGTGATCGTGTTGAGCAGCATCAGCGACTCGCGCGAGTAGGCCCGGAAACCGCTCGCCGCGTCGGGCAGGTCGGTGCCGGCCGCCTTGTTGACGATCTGGCTGCCGAACTTCTGCAGCAGCACCTTCGGTCCCGAGAAGTGCTCGACCAGGTGCACCTGCCGGTCGGCGATGACGATGTCGGCCGTGCCGGCGATGATCGGCTGGACCAGGTCGGTGATCCGCTCCTGGGGGTACTGGTTGTCGCCGTCGGTGTTGACCACGATGTCGGCGCCGAGCTCCAGCGCCCGCTGCACGCCGTCGTGGAAGGACCGGCCCAGACCCCGGTTGCGGGCGTGCCGCACGAAGTGCGTGACGCCGTGCTCCCGCGCGACTTCGACGGTCCGGTCGGTCGACCCGTCGTCGATGATGAGGACGATGATCTCGTCGATCCCGGGGATCTGCTTGGGGATCGTGGCGAGGACGGCCGGGAGGGTGTCCTCCTCATTCAGGCAGGGGACCTGGACAACAAGCCGCACGGGTTCGACCTCGATCGCGTCGGGGAGGGAAGGCCCCGAGTCTATCGGGGTACGGCGAAAGGGTTCCCGCCCCCGGGACGGCCGGGGTCCAGGTCGCGGGGTCGCGCTCAGTTGCCCGGGTTGCTGATGACCGAGGCGAACACGCGTCGCTTCGCCGCACCGGTGAGGCGCACGACGTAGAAGCCGCTGTTGCCGTCGGAGTACCAGATGTCGCCGGTCGCCTGGTCGTAGGCCGGCGCCGCCATCGCGAACGAACCGGCCCGCAGCGGCTGGTTCGGGACGCCGCCCTTCACGACCGGCCGGGAGTGGTAGGCGATCTCCTTGGGCTTGCTGACATCCGAGATGTCGAAGACCCGCAGGCCCGACATGATGAACGTGCAGGCCACGATCTGCGGGTTCACCCGGCTGGGCAGCGAGCAGTAGTGCGCCTGGTAGCCCTGGAACTGCTGGTCGTTACCCGGATCGGCCTCGAGCGCGGCCCCCTGGGCCTTCGCCTCGTTGACGGCCAGCCGCAGGTTGGAGACCACGAAGGGCTTCTTGATGTTCTGCGCGTCGATGATCCGGGCGCCGCCGATCGACGCGCCCGAACCGAACTCGTCGGTCTCGAGGATGTACTTGTGCCCCTTGCTCGTGAAGGGCGTCGCGTTCTGCGGGGTGCTCACCGACGGCCAGGTGAGGCGGCTGATGATCGGCACTGTCGCGTTGACGTAGCGCTTCTGCACCTGGCTCACGTCGAGCACCGTGAGTCCGGAGAAGTCGCTCCCACCGTCGGAGAAGGCCGCCTCGGCCATGTAGAGCGTGTTGCCGTCCTCGCTGATGGACACGCCGTGCGGCTGGTAGTCGTAGCTGAAGAAGGCAATCCCCGGCGTCTGCGGGTTCTTCAGGTCGACCGCGGCCAGGGTGTGGAAGTAGAGCGAGGCGACCCAGTAGGTCAGGCCGTCCGGCGAGAAGCCGCCCTCGTGGCCGAGGACGCCGAGCGGTGTGCTCGACAGCAGCGTGGGCTTGCGGCAGTCCTTGCTCACGTCGTAGACGTCGACGAAGCCGGGGTTGGTCGTCGGGTAGGCCATGTTCGCCACCAGCAGGCCCCGCTTGGCGTTGAGCCGCACCGACTCGTGCGGCGACTGGAAGGCCGGCGAGCGCAGCGTGTCGGTGTGGACCGGCTTGGCCGGGTTCGTCATGTCCATCACGTAGGTGCCGGTGGTCTCGGTGCCCGCATCCGGAGCACTGGTCGGGAACAGCAGCGTGCTGTCGTAGTAGGCGCACTCGTGGCCGGCCTTGTCGACGTACCGCTCGACCCGGAAGCCCCCGGACTTCCCGAAGCGGCTGACCTCCTCCACGTTGCAGGTATAGCCCTTGGCATACCGCCCACTCGCGACGTCGGACAGGGGCGCCCGGCCCTGCGTCTTCTCGGGCAGCGAGCCCTTGCCGCAGGCGATGCCGGGCGTCGGTCCGGCAGCCGGCGCAGCCACCCCGCTGGCCGTGCCGGTCACGCCTCCGCCGATGGCCACGGCGGTGAGGACCGTGGCGGTCAGGAAGCGGGTCTTGCTGCTGGGCTTGCGCACGGGAGTACCTCACGAGAGTGGGCTGGCGTTGCCCTGGTGTTTCGACGCCGGCCGCCCCGTTCCTGCCTCCCGGCGGCAACGCCAGTGCCACCGGCGGCAACGCCAGTGGCTCCCGGCGGCAACGCAGGCCCAGCCGAGGCCCAGCAGGAACGATCTACCGGGCGGGGCTGGTCTCCAGGTCGGCGTCGACCATCCGGCCGACGAGCTCCTCGAAGTCCACGGTCGGCAGCCACCCGAGCTCAGCCCGGGCTTTGGAGCTGTCCCCCAGCTGCAGTACGGCGTCCGCGGGCCGTACGAAGGCCTGGTCGACCCGGACGTAGGACTCCCAGTCCGTCACGCCCGCGCGGGCAAAGGCCGCGGCGACGAAGTCGCGGACGCTGTGCGCGGTGCCGGTCGCCACCACGTAGTCGCCGGCCGAGGAGTGCCGGGCAGCCCGGATCATCGCGTCGACGTAGTCCGGGGCCCAGCCCCAGTCCCGGCGGGCGTCGAGGTTGCCGAGCACCAGCTCGTTCTCGAGCCCTTGGGAGATCCGGGCCGCCGCCCGGGTGATCTTGCGGGTCACGAAGGTCGGCGGGCGCCGGGGCGACTCGTGGTTGTAGAGGATCGCGCTGACCGCGTGCAGCCCCCGTCCGCGGTAGACGCCGACGAGCTGGTGGGCGAAGGCCTTGGACGCGCCGTACGGGCTGTTGGGCCGCACCGGGGTGTGCTCGTCCTGCGGGGCGATCTCGGCGTCGCCGAAGATCTCGGCGGACGAGGCCTGCACGAAGCGCACCGGCCGACCGAGCCGCTCCTGCAGCTGCCACACCTGCTCGAGCAGCCGGGCGGCGCCCAGCGCGGTCACGTCGGCGGTCAGCACCGGTCGCTCCCACGAGAACGCCACCGAGCTGATGCCGGCCAGGTTGTAGACCTCGTCGGGGGCCGCGGCGGCCACCACCCGGGCGAGGGAGGCGTCGTCGGTCAGGTCGCCGTGGTGCAGCACCACGCCCGGCGCCCGCGCCGTGAGGGCGGCGACGTGCGGGTCACCGTCGTGGACCAGGCCGTGGACGGCGCAGCCCTCAGCGAGCAGCCGCTCGGCGAGGTAGCCGCCGTCCTGGCCGGTGATCCCGGTGATGAGGGCAGTCGACATGCCCTACAGCCCGGCGATCTTCTTCTGCAGCTCGAGGTCGGAGTCGACCATCATGGTCACCAGGTCGGTGAAGCCGACGGTGGGCTTCCAGCCGAGCTTGTCCTGCGCCTTGGAGCAGTCGCCGATGAGCAGGTCGACCTCGGCCGGGCGCATGAAGGCCGGGTCCTGGAAGACGTACTTGCTCCAGTCCGTGACACCGACCCGGGCGAAGGCCACGTCGAGCAGCTCGCGGATGGTGTGCGTCTCGCCGGTGGAGATGACGTAGTCGTCGGCCTCGTCCTGCTGCATCATCCGCCACATGGCGTCGACGTAGTCGCCCGCGAAGCCCCAGTCGCGCTTCGCGTCGAGGTTGCCCATCGAGATGGAGTCCTGCAGCCCCAGCGAGATGCGGGCGACGGCCTGGCTGACCTTGCGGGTCACGAACTCCGGCCCGCGACGCGGCGACTCGTGGTTGAACAGGATGCCGCTGGAGGCGTGCATCCCGTAGGACTCGCGGTAGTTGATGGTCATGTAGTGCCCGTAGACCTTGGCGACGCCGTACGGCGACCGCGGCCACAGCAGGGTCTCCTCGGTCTGCGGGACCTGCTGCACCTTGCCGAACATCTCGCTGCTCGACGCCTGGTAGAAGCGGATCTGGTTGCTGGAGTCGAAAAGCCGGATCGCCTCGAGGATGTTGAGCACCCCCATGCCGGTCACGTCGGAGGTGACGTGGGCGTTCTCCCAGGAGTAGGCCACGAACGAGATCGCGCCGAGGTTGTAGACCTCGGTCGGCTGCGAGGACTCCAGCGCCCGGAGCAGGCTCGACAGGTCGGTGAGGTCACCGGTGAGGAGCTTCACCCCCGGCACGGTCTCCCTGACCAGCTCGTACTTCGGATTGTTCTGCCCACGGATCAGGCCGAACACCTCATATCCCTTGCTGAGCAGCAGCTCAGAGAGGTAGAGGCCGTCCTGGCCGGTGATGCCCGTGACCAGGGCGCGCTTCGGTCGGTCTGCGGCGAGATCTGACATGGACTGCAGGCTACCCGGCACCCCGGGACCGCCCGCTTAGGCTGCCGCCGTGCACCTCGCTCTGGACGGCACCCCGCTGCTCGGACGCCCCACCGGCGTCGGGCGGTACGTCGCTGGGCTGGCCACCGCCCTCGCTCGCCTCGACCCGGCCCCCGACATCACCCTCGCCGCCTTCACCGTCCGCGGGGTCGATGTCGCGCCCCCGGAGGGGACCCGCTGGAGCAGCCGACGGGTGCCGGCCCGGGCGCTGCAGGCGGCCTGGGAGCGCATGCCGTTTCCGCCGGTGGAGTGGTTCGCCGGCCGCTGCGACGTGTTCCACGCCACCAACTTCGTGCTGCCCCCCACCCGGCGGGCCGCCGGGGTGGTGAGCATCCACGACCTGAGCTTCGACCAGCACCCGGACACCGTGGACGCCCAGGTGCTGCGCTATCAGCGCCTGGTGCCGCGCGGCCTGCAGCGCGCGAAGGTCGTGCTGACCCTGACCGAGACGACGGCCCAGGAAGTACGCGAGCGCTACCAGCTCGACAACGTGATGGTGGCCCGGCCCGGCGTCGACCCGTCCTGGTTCGCGGTGCCCAGCCAGGGCCAGTCCGTCGAGGCACCCGGGCCCACCCACGGCCTGCCCAGCGAGTACGTGCTGTTCGTCGGCTCGGTCGAGCCCCGCAAGAACCTCCCGGTCCTCGTCGAGGCGCTGCGCCGGATGGCGAGCCCTCCCCCGCTGGTCCTGGCCGGCCCGGCCGGCTGGGGACCCGAGCTCGACACCCGCGGCATCGCGGTGCACCGCACCGGCTACCTGTCCGACGCCGACCTGCAACGGGTGGTGGCCGGCGCCTCAGTCCTGGCCTTCCCGTCCCGGCACGAGGGTTTCGGCCTGCCCCCGTTGGAGGCACTCGCCTGCGGGGTGCCGGTGGTGGTCAGCGACCTGCCCGTGCTGCGCGAGGTGCTGGGCCACCAGGCGTCGTACACGCCGGTGGGGGATGTGGAGGCACTGGCGGAGGCACTGCAGCGCGCCCTCGACTCCCCCGGTGATGCCCGAGCCCGCCGCGCGCACGCGGCGCAGTGGACCTGGGAGCGCTGCGCCGGCGAGGCCATGCTGGCTTACACGAGGGCGTACGACGCGGCCTTCGCCTGAGGTCTGCCCGACGCTTGCCCGAGCCCGGGCCGTCCAGCAGGACCGACTAGGATTGCCGCTCATGACGCGCCGGTATGACCTGCACATGGCCATGGCTATGGCCGAGAGCTACAAGGGCCTGGGCCGGCCGATCCCGCAGAACGTGCGGTTCCGGTGGCTCAAGAACCTCGAGATGAAGATCACCAAGATCTTGGTGTTCCGCCAGATCCGCTTCAACGAGGCCGTCGTCGACGCGCTGCACCACCTGCGGATGGCGGCCGAGGGCAACGTCATCGCCCCCGAGACGCGCGACCAGTTCGTGCAGCAGCACGAGGGCATCGCCGCCCTGCGCCGCGACCTGGTCGCCCTGCAGCAGCAGAGCAGCGACACCCAGCACCGGGTCGACGAGGCCGAGTCCACGCAGCGCTCGACCATCGGTCAGGTCGACCTGTTCCTCAACTCGGTGCGTCGCAAGATGCCCGAGGGACCGACCGCGGAGGAGCTGGTCCGCGAGCCCACCGCGTGGGACCACCTCTACAACGCCTTCGAGGACCTGCAGCGCGGTTCCTACGAGGAGATCCAGACCCGGCTCGAGATCTACCTCGGCGACATCCCCAACTCCGAGGACCCGGTCGTCGACATCGGCTGCGGGCGCGGCGAGTGGCTGGACCTGCTCAAGCAGAAGGGCATCAACGCCTACGGCGTCGACAACAACCCCGACGTCGCCCAGCGGGCCGCCGCCCGCGGGCTCGACGTGCGCACCGCCGACGCGATGCTGCACCTGGCCTCCCTCGGTGACCGCAGCGTCAGCGCGGTCACCGCGTTCCACGTCGCCGAGCACCTTCCGCTGGAGCCGCTGATCGAGCTGATCGACGGCGCGCTGCGGGTGCTGCGTCCCGGTGGCAAGCTCATCCTGGAGACTCCCAACCCGGCCAACCTGACGGTCGGCGCCTCGACGTTCTGGCTCGACCCGACGCACATCCGGCCGCTGCCGAGCGACCTGCTGTCGTTCCTCGTCACCAGCCGCGGGTTCACCGACGTCGAGGTCCGCCCCCTGCACCGCAGCGAGCTCCCCGTCTCCAAGGCCGACCTCGGGGCCGACCCGGACCCCACCCTCGAGCGGCTCGTCGACGTGGTCAACGTGCACCTCGGTGCTGCCGCCGACTACGCCGTCCTCGGCACCCGCCTGTGAGCTCGCCCGCCCCTGACGCGGACGTCCAGCTCGACGTCAACGTCATCGGCGACTTCGACTCCAGCACCGGCCTCGCGGAGGCCGCCCGCCGCCAGGTCGAGGCGCTCGTGCACTCCCGGGTCGGCGTGCAGGTCGTGCCTGTCGACCTCGACGCCCCCAAGTCCAAGAACCGCATCTCGCCGCTGATCCAGCAGTTGCCCCGCGGCCGCAGCGCCGACATCGACATCCACTACGAGAACACCAACGTGTTCTCGGCGCTGCCCGACAACGTCGTGCACCCGCCCGACCGGCCGCGGTCCTACACGATCGCGAGCTGGTACTGGGAGCTGCCCGAGCTGCCGTGGGACTTCATCCCCAGCGTCCTGAAGGTCGACGAGATCTGGGTCGCCGCCGAATACGTCCAGCACATCTTCCTGCGGGTGGTGAACAAGCCCGTCACGATCATCCCGGCGGTGGTCGAGGGCGAGACCAGCCACGAGTTCGACCGCCGCCACTTCGGGCTCCCCGACCGCTCGACCCTCTACTTCTTCAACTTCGACGCCTCCTCGTCCTACGCCCGCAAGAACCCGATGGGCCTCATCAAGGCCTTCGAGCAGGCCTTCGCGCCGCACGAGCGCGGCACCTCCGCGACCCTGGTCGTCAAGGCGATGCGCCTGCACTGGTTCCCCGAGCTCGAGCGCTTCCTGCGCCGCGAGATGAAGCGCATCAACGGCATCCTGATGGTCGATGACCTGACGCACACCGAGATGAGCTCGCTCATCAACTGCGTCGACGTCTACGTCTCGTTGCACCGCTGCGAGGGCTTCGGCCTCGGCATGGCGGAGGCGATGCGCCTGGGTAAGCCGCTCATCGCGACGGCCTTCAGCGCCAACGTCGACTTCTGCACCGCCGACAACTGCCTGCAGGTCGGCTATGACCTGGTGCAGGTCACCGACGACGACCACAAGTACCACCCGGTGATGACCGGCCTCTACCGCGCCGGGCAGTACTGGGCCGATCCCGACCTCGACCAGGCGGCCCGCTGGATGCGGCACCTGTTCGACCGGCCGCAGCAGCGCGCCCGCCTCGGCGAGGCCGCCCGCAAGACCATCACCGAGGGCTTCAACCGGGAAGTGGCGGGCCAGAAGATGCGCGACCGCCTGACCGAGATCTACAAGCTCCGCGGAAAGCTCCCCGCCTGACCCTCGTGGCCGCTCGCGCCAGTTCGGCTGCGGTGACGACCCGTCAAGATGAACGGACGCGGAAGGGGCGATTCCGGCCCCTCGAGGACCCCTTCCGGTTCCGTTCACTGCATTCCAGCGGAATCGTGCAGCCGTCAAGGACGCCGAGGTCAGAGCCGGGGTCCCGCAGGGGTCAGAGCAGGTCGAGGGAGGCGCGGAGGTAGACCACGCCGGTCTGGTCCGACCCGGACCGGACCGTGAACCCCGAGACACGGTCGACCCGGTGGAACTCCTTGGCCGCCTCAGGGGGGTGGACGGCCGCCGTCACGGCGTACTTGCCTTCGGTCATGGGGATCTGCGGCAACGTGAACCGCAGCCGCTGCACCCCGCTCGTCAACGCCGGCAAGGTGCAGCCGAGCAGCTGGGAGTTGGTCCCGAAGACCAGGGTGTCGACCTGGTTGCGGACCTCGATGCCGCACACCCAGGCCGCGACCGGCTGGTGCACGGTGACCTCGAGCTGGATGGACACGTCGTCGCCGGGGACGAACTCGGTGCGCTTCACCCCGTCGGACCCGACCACCTCGACGCCGGTGATGGTGAGCTCACCGGTGCCCTCGTCGACGACCGGCTCGTCCTCCGGCACGGCGTAGCGGTCGCGGTAGGTGCGGATCGCGTCGACCGGCGGGCCGTCGATGATCATCTCGCCGTGCTCGAGCAGGATCACCCGGTTGCACAGCTCCCGGGTCTGGTCCAGGGAGTGGGTGACGAACACGATGGTGCGGCCTTCGCGCTGGAAGGTCTTGATGCGCTCCAGGCACTTGCGCTGGAACGGCTCGTCACCGACGGACAGCACCTCGTCGACCAGCAGGATCTCGGGGTCGACGTGGACGGCGACCGCGAACGCGAGCCGGACATACATGCCGGAGGAGTAGAACTTCACCTGGGTGTCGATGAACTGCTCGATGCCGGAGAAGTCGACGATCGCGTCGAAGTAGCGGTCGGTCTGCACCTTCGTCAGCCCGAGGATCGAGGCGTTGAGGTAGACGTTCTCGCGCCCCGACAGGTCGGGGTGGAAGCCGGCTCCGAGCTCGAGCAGGGCCGCGATCCGGCCCCGCTTCTCCACGAACCCGGTGGTCGGCGTGAGGATGCCGCCGACCGTCTTGAGCAGCGTCGACTTGCCGGAGCCGTTGTGCCCGATCAGGCCGAGCGTCGAGCCGGCCTCGAGCTCGAAGGACACGTTGCGCAACGCCCAGAAGTCCTCGACCGGCACCCGGTTGGACTTCCGCAGGACCAGCCGCTCCTTGAGGGACTTGTCCTTGTCGATGCGGAACCGCTTGCTGACGTCGGCCACCCGAATCACGATGTCGGACATCTCAGAGCTCCTGGGCGAAGTTGCCCTGGGCGCGGGCGAAGATCCGCTGCGCGAACCACAGGAAGGCAGCGGAGGCGACCGTCACGACCCCGAGTCGTAAGGCGAGGTCACCGCCGTACAGGAGTTGGAGGCCGTTGTCGGTCTCGGTCTGGTAGATCGCCTCCTGGAAGCCGAAGGCGATCACGGCCATCGGGTTGGCGAGATAGATCTGCTCGACCCACCCGCCGGCGCTGGCGATCTTTTCCTGCACAGTCCCGAAGGCGTAGAGGATCGGGGTCATGTAGAACCAGAACAGCAGGCCCACCTCGACCAGGTGCGAGGTGTCCCGCAGATAGACGTTGGCCGCTGACATGAGCAGCGCGATGGCGGTGGTGAACAGCAGCAGCGGGACCATCGCGTAGGGCAGGTAGAGCAGCTTCAGCAGGTCCAGCGAACGGCCGGTGGCGAGCACCACGACGAACAGCACGCCGAGCATCAGGGCGAACTGGATGAGGGCCGCACCGACCACGGCCAGCGGCAGGATCTCGCGTGGGAAGTAGACCTTCTTGATGAGCCCTGCGTTGCCCGTGATGGCAGCGGTGGCGCCGTTGACGACATCGGCGAAGAACGTCCACGCGACCAGGCCGCTGAACAAGAAGACCACGAAGCTGGGCACCGGCGACTTCAGGAACTTGCCGATCGCGATGTAGTAGATAGCCAGCATGAGCAGCGGCCGGACCAGCGACCAGGCGAAGCCGAGGAACGAGCCCTTGTATTTCACCTTGAGCTCTTTGCGGACCAGGTTGGTCAGCAGCTCGCGGTAGCGCCAGATGTCGCCGACGGTGCCGCCGAAGCCGCGCCAGAACCCCTGCGGGGCGTTGACCCGCTCCATCGGCAGGTCGTGGACCGCCGCCGGACCGTGCACCGGGCGAGGCTCGGTCACGGGGCTCCTCAGGGCTTCTTCGCGGCGGACTTGGGGATGCCATCGTAGGACGGGGCCCACCGGTCGACCTTGCCGTCGAGCCCGACGTGGCCGAGGTAGAAGTTGCGCCCGACGTTGATGATCCCGCGCGGCGGCGTCTCGAGCGCCTTGGCCCAGACCTTGGTGTTGAGCTGGTTGAAGATGACCGGCTCACCGGCGGCGCTCAGGGCGGCCAGCTGCGGTTGTACGTCGTCCGCGCCCAGGATCCACAGCTGCCGACCGTCGCTGGCGAGCTTCTTGGCGGCGATCGACAAGGCGTTGACGCTCATCCGGTCCTGACCGACGGTCGCGGCCGGGGACAGGCAGAACGAGCGGACCGTCATGGCATAGCGGAAGCCCATGTCGCCGGCGATGACGACGCCGTCCCGGTCCGGGAGGGTGTCGCAGACCCGCTTGATCTCCTGCAGCTGCGGGGTGCCCTCGCGGACGGTGAGCAGCGGCCGGGTGATGTAGGCGACGGGGGCGAACAGGGCGATGCCCGCGACCACCGCGACAACGGTCCGGGTGTTGCCGGAGAGCCGGCGCAGCCCCTCGGTCAGCACCAGCAGGGCGCAGATCGCCAGGCCGGGAATGACGATCGGGACATATCTGCGCATCGCCCAGATCTGGTCGGGGGTGATGGACGGCTGCAGCAGATAGAGCAGCGCGGTGACGAGCAGGAACGCCAGGAACGGCAGCAGCTCCAGCCGTCGGTCGCGCACGACCCGGCGGACGAGCAGGGCGACGCCGAGGAGGGCGAGCGCGGTGGCGAGGGGTCCGGCGTACCAGGCAAGCCAGGTGACGGAGTTCTCGGCGTAGGTGCGCTCCGGTGCGAACCGCTGCCCGGCGCCCTTCTGCAGTGCACCGACCAGCCCGAACTGGCCGGGCTTGGCGCCGTCGCCTTCCATGTACAGCGGCCGCAGCGCCAGGATCAGCCCGACGAGGACGACCAGGCCGGCCCCGAGGTCCCCAGCCCGGTTGCGCCAGCTCGTGCCGTGCTCCTCGAACCAGGCCAGCAGCGGGGTCTTCCAGCCGACGACGACCGCCACCACACCCACGACGACGGACAGCGCGATGAGGGCGAAGATCTGGCTGAACTGCCCGTGCAGGTCGCGGTAGTAGCCGGACGACAGCTGCTGCAGGTCACGCAACCCCAGCAGGGCGGGTACGGCGGCTCCGGCGAGCAGCGCGGCCGTGTCGCGGAGCGCGACCTTGCGCTCGGCGGGCAGGGTGATGGCCAGTCGCAGCGCGGCAAACGCGACCAGCGGCGGCAGCACCAGGAAGGCATCGATGCGGGTCAGGCAGCTGGCCGCGAGCACCGCACCGGCGATCGCCCAGCGGCCGCTCTGACCCGGGCGGCACTGCCAGAGCAGCGCGAGACCGCCGAAGACGAGCAGCTGCGAGATCGGCTCGGTGTAGGCGTCGCGGGCGAAGGCGATCTGCGGCAGCGACAGCCCCACCAGGCCGGCTGCGATCAGCGCCGGCCAGCGACCGATGACGAGGCGGGCGAAGCCGTAGACGGCCAGCAGGGCCAGGCCGCCGATGAGGGCGTTCATCCGGAACATGAAGCTGCTGCCGAACAGCGAACCGCCTGCGGCGAGCACCTCGGGCAGCCCGTGCGCGCCCTGCGAGTAGATGTGGCCTACGGGCGAGGCCTGGCCGAAACCCGCACCTGCGTAGCCGAAAACGTTGCCGAACAGGTTCTGCTGGGTGTCGATGTCGAGGGTGCTGTGGTGCAGCAGCCACTGGGCCGTGACGGCGTAGGTGCCGGGGTCGCGGCCGACGACGACGTTCTGCGCGGAGTACTTCGCGTTGATGAAACCGAAGGCCAACGCGAGGCCGATCGCGAGCAGGTCGACGAGCAGCGCCTTACGGGTGATGACCTCCTCGCCGAGACCGATGACCCGGGCGAGGACCACCGTGACCGCGAAGGCGATCGCCGTGGCCAGTACCCCGTCGAAGGAGTCCAGCAGGACCATGGTCGTGCCGACCGCGGCGAGGACGGCGAAGAACACCGGGACCAGCACTGGCGCCGAGGACAGCAGACGGGTGACCCAGTGTGAACGCATAGACGGCGAGTCTAGGTGGGCCCGTTTCGGCGTCCCCGAGGGCTCATCGGAAGTAGCCGAGCACATCCCCGAGGCTCAGCGGAAGCTGAGCACATCCCCGAGGGCTCAGCGGAAGTAGCCGAGCACGTCGCCGACCAGGGTGGCGCTGTTGCCCGCGTTGAACAGACTGACGTTGCCGGCCCCGAGCTGCACCACCACCAGGTTGGCGACGGTGTGCCCGGTCCAGGTGTTCACGTCCGATACCCCTGGCCGCGCCCCCACGCCGGACCAGGCCGTGACGTAGCCGTTGCGGGTGATGCCGGTGGTGGTCAGCGTCATCACCACTGCCTTGGCGTCAGCAGGCACCCCACCGCGGCCCGCGACGGGGACGACGGTGGTCGACCCGCCGGCCACCGGGGTCCGGCCGGGGACGCCGTTGGCCTCGCGGGTGTCGAGGATCCGCGAGGGGGTGACGGGGGTGAACGCCGTACCGCCTGAGCCGCTGAAGTAGCCGACCACGTCGATGAGGACGTCGGCCCGCGCGACCTGGGCATAGACCGAGAGCTTGCCGCCGGACAGGCCGCTGACGAACCGGTTGCTGGCGACCTCGCCGGTCCCAAAGTTCAGGGTGGACGTGGTCGGCCGTTGCGCGGCGGCCGGATAGACCGTCGCCAGACCGGCGCCGCTCGTCCCGGTGACCGTGATGTTGGCGACGACCGCGGTGGCGTCGCTGGGCACGCCCGCCCGGCCGGCGACCTGCACGGTGCGCGTCTCGTTGTTGACGTACGGCGTGGTGGTGGTGCGGGTGTCGACCAGCCGGCTCGGGACCACAGGTGTGTACGACGAACCACCGCTGGCCGTGAAGTAGCCCACGACGTCGAGGACCGCGTCGGAGGTCGCGGCCGCGTTGTAGACGCTGACGGACCCGTCGGCGCCCACTCGCGGGACGACGAGGCTGGCGTGCGTCTGGTCCTTGGCGAGGTTGAGCGAGGAGGTCCCAGGCCAGGCCGTGTCCGCCGGGTAGGCCGCCAGGTAGGTCGGCCCGCCGTGCGCGATCCCGGTCAGGTTGACCGCGACGGCCGAGACCCCGGACGCCGGGACGCCGCCGACGCCGGTCACCTTCACCGTCACCCGGCCCTTGGCGGGGATCGGGGTGGCGCCGATCGAGCTGCCGAGCCCGGAGCGGGTGTCGAGCACCCGCGCCGGCGTCACCGGGGTGAACGTCGTCACGGCAGGCGCGGGCGGGGGCGGTGGGGATGAGGAGGTGATGTCGAGGGCCCCGATCCAGGGCACGGCCACCTCCGAGGCGGCGTTGCTCGACAGCGTCAGGGTGTAGGCGCCGGCCGGGAGGTTGACACCGGCTCCGTCCTTCAGGTCGACGGGCTGCGACAACGACGTGCTCGTCGCGCCCGTGTAGGTCCGCACCAGTACCTGGTCGCTCTTGCGCCTGACGTCGAGGGACCACTGCTGGGTCTTCAGCACCCCGGCCGCGACGGTCACGCCCGAGCCCCCGGCGGCAGCGGTGCGGGCGGAGGAGCGTGGGTTGACCAGGCCGGCACCCATCAGGACCTTCACCGCGGAGCGGGTGTCGCCCATCGTGGCGAAACCCGCGTCGCCGGGGCAGGCCGTGTAGCCGGCGTCCCGATGGGCGCTGATGACGTCGAAGGTGTTGGTGGTGCCGGCGGCATAGCGGGACGTGCCGCCGCCGGCCGACGTCAGCTGGGCGGTGCCCGTCGGGTCGGCGTAGTTCCGGGCCAGCTTCCAGGCGTACAGCTTCTGCAGCGCCGAGAGCATCCGGGGGCTGGGCTGCGTGGTGGTGAACGTGCCCAGCAGCGCAGCCCCGAAGGTGTTCACGTTGTGCCCGCCGGTGTGGGCACCGATCACGGGACGGTCGATTCCGCCGTACCGGCCCTCCCAGGTCCGACCGAACTGGTCGACGAGGAAGTTGTAGCCGATGTCGCACCAGCCGTTGGTCTTCACGTGGTAGGCGTAGATGCCGCGGATCACCGCCGGCGTCTCGTTCGCCGTGTAGGTGTTGGCGCCGTCGGTGTGGTGCACGAAGCCGACCTTGACGGTGCTGCCGTAGTCCGGCGTCGTGCAGCCGCTGCCGTTGAAGGACCGCAAAGACTCGTCGGCCCCCCACTGCGCCCTGGTGTAGACGGCCGGCTGGACCGCCGCCGCGCTCGCCACCCCCGGTCCGGTAGGGGCTCCCGTCGGGTCGGCGTCGGCGGTGCTCGTGCCGGCGTCGACGACCACGACCTTCAGGCCGCGTACGGCGCCACCGACCGTCCGGGTCTGGTAGGCGTTCGAGCTGCCCACCCATACCGGTCCGCTGACGACCTGCCCCGAGGCGGTCGCAGCGTCGGTCGACCCGGTGTCGGGCCCGGCGTCGTAGGCCTCCAGCGCGGTCCAGCCCGACCAGCGGCCGGCGGTCCGGGTGCGCAGCTCGACCCGACCCTTGGCGCCGCGGTCCCAGGTGGCACCGATGGTGCTGAACGTGGCCGTCCCGGAGGGTTCGGTCAGGGTGGTCAGCGTGGGGCTCACCGGGTGCGGCCGGTTCCTGACCGGTTCGGCGGCCACCGGCAGCGCAACAAGCGCAGGGGCGAACAGGCTGAGCAGGACGGACGTGCAAAACAGGCGTCGCAAGGGGGGATGCTCCAGAGACAGGTGGTGTCGGTCCTTGGCTACCACGTCGACCTGATGATCGCGTCGCTGAAGCAGGACAGGACAGCCCTTTCTCACCTCACCGCTCGCTCTGTGATGAACGGAACCGGAAGGGGCGATCGCGGGTGGCGTTTCGCCCCTTCCGGTTCCGCTCATCGTGGGCGGAGCGCGTCGCCTTCGACCCGGAACGCCTCGGCCAGCGCCTCACGCCAGCCAGGGAACGGCGGCAGCCCGGCGGCGTCCCACGCAGCCCCCGACAGCACGCTGTACGACGGACGCGGGGCCGGCCGGGGGAAGGACGCCGAGTCCGTCGGGAGCACCCGGGCCGGGTCGGCTCCCAGCTCCTCGAAGACGGCCTGCGCGAAGCCGAACCACGACACCGACCCGCGGCTGGTCCCGTGATAGACCCCCGGGGCGGCCGAGGACCGGGCCAGGGCGAGCAACCTGCGGGCCAGGTCCCCCGTCCAGGTCGGCGACCCGACCTGATCCGCCACCACCGACACCGTCTCCCGCGAGCCCTCCAGGGACGCCATCGTCTTCACGAAGTTGGGTCCCGCTCCGCCGTACAACCAGGCGGTCCGGACCACGTAGGCCTCGGGGAGCAGTGCGAGCACCGCCTCCTCGCCGGCCAGCTTGGTCCGGCCGTAGGCGGTCCGCGGGCCCGTCGCGGAGGAGACCTCATAGGGCGACGAAGCGTCCCCGGGGAAGACGTAGTCCGTCGACACCTGCACCAGCCGCGCCCCCGCCGCCGCGCACGCGGTCGCGAGGACGGCCGGGCCGGCCGCGTTCACCGCGTACGCCGCCTCCTCGTCCTCCTCAGCCTTGTCCACCGCCGTGTAGGCGGCCGCGTTCACGACCACCAGCCGGTGCCCGGCGGAGTCCGACCGCACCACCCGCGCCCACTCCTCCACCGTGTCGCGTACGGCGAAAGGGTCGGCCAGGTCGAGCTCCGCCCGGCCCACCCCGCGGGCGAACGCGACGTCCGACGCCCGGCGGGCCTGGCCGCAGAGCTCCGCGCCGAGCTGTCCGTGGGCGCCGGTGATCAGCAGCGCCAGGCTCATCGGCTTGCCCGAGCGGGAGGCAGCAGTCACAGCGCGGCGGCGGCGTACCGGGCCTCGGTGGCGTCCTTGAACGGCCGCCACCACGCCTCGTTGTCGCGGTACCACGCGATGGTGGCCGCCAGGCCGGCCGAGAAGTCGGCATACAGCGGCGTCCAGCCGAGCTCGGTGCGCAGCTTGGTGCTGTCGATGGCGTAGCGCCGGTCGTGCCCTGCGCGGTCCGTCACGTGGTCGTAGGCATCGGCCGGCTGGCCGAGGGCAACGAGGATCGCCTCCACGACGGTCTTGTTGGTCTCCTCGCCGTCCGCGCCGATCAGGTAGGTCTCCCCCATCCGGCCGCGATCGATGATGGTCCACACCCCGCTGTTGTGGTCGTCGACGTGGATCCAGTCGCGGACGTTGAGCCCATCGCCGTACAGCTTGGGCGCGACCCCGTCGAGCACGTTGGTGATCTGGCGCGGGATGAACTTCTCGACGTGCTGGTAGGGCCCGTAGTTGTTGGAGCAGTTGCTCAGCGTCGCCTTGACCCCGAACGACCGGACCCAGGCCCGCACCAGCAGGTCACTCGCGGCCTTCGTCGAGCTGTAGGGACTGCTCGGGTTGTACGGCGTGTCCTCGGTGAACCGGGCCGGGTCGTCGAGCTCGAGGTCGCCGTAGACCTCGTCGGTGCTGACGTGGTGCAGCCGCACGCCGTGCCGCCGGACCGCCTCGAGGATCGTGTAGGTGCCGATCACGTTGGTCTGCAGGAACGGTGCCGGGTCGACGAGGGAGTTGTCGTTGTGGGTCTCGGCCGCGAAGTGCACCACCACGTCGGTGTCCGCCACCAGCCGGTCGACCAGGGCCGCGTCGGTGATGTCGCCCTCGACGAAGGTGATCTGCTCGCGGACCGGCTCGAGGCTGGTGCCGTCGCTGGCGTAGGTCAGTGCGTCGAGGACGGTGATCTGCACCTCCGGCCGGTGCTGCCGGGTCCAGTGGACGAAGTTGGCGCCGATGAACCCGGCTCCGCCGGTGATGAGGATGCGCATCCGGCCATTCTCCCAGACCGAGGCCTCAGGAGCGCAAAACGGCCCGGTCCCCGCGAAGGGGCCGGGCCGTCGAAGGCTGTCGGATCGCCTACTGACTCACTTGATGCAGTCGGCGTATGCGCCTGTTGCCCCCACGGCGTTGAAGCCCATGTCGACCCCCACCCATACCGGGAAAAAGATCAAATCGATTGCCTCTGGCGTGTTGACGGTGACCGTCAAGTCGGGCGCGATCTCCACAACATTCGCTGGTGGCATCTGGTACTGACTTCCGACCGCGCTCGAGGCGAACTCATCTGTGCAGCCAGCATGCGCAGGAGATGCCGGGCTGAAGATTGCGAGCGCCGAGGCGCCGACCCCGACGAAAACGGCATGAACGAGAGTTCGCTTCAACTGGGTTCTCCTTGTTAGCCTGTGAGCGCACCTTTTGGCGCAGGACAGAACTATCACATAGTTATATTTCTTGGCAATATGCGCTGGTCCGCCAGGAGACGAAGACACTTTGGGTGCTGCCAAGTCCCAGCGGAATACCTGAGCGAGGCTGTGAA
>JANOTZ010000026.1:0-3266 GCA_031416735.1 Frankiales bacterium | reverse complement strand
GGCCGTGATCGTCCGCGACCAGGGCACCATCTTCCTCGGCGGTCCACCGCTGGTGAAGGCCGCGACCGGTGAGGTCGTCACCGCCGAGGACCTCGGTGGTGGGCTGCTGCACAGCAAGACCTCCGGCGTCACCGACCACCTCGCCGACGACGACGCCCACGCGCTCCGCATCGTCCGCTCCATCGTCGGGACGTTCGGTCCACGCGCTCAGAAGCCTTGGGAGACAAAGGACTCCGAGGAGCCGGCGCTCGACCCAACCGAGCTCTACGGCGTGGTCCCCGCCGAGTCGCGCACCCCGTACGACGTGCGCGAGGTCATCGGCCGCCTCGTCGATGGCAGCCGGTTCCAGGAGTTCAAGAAGGAGTACGGCGCCACCTTGGTGACCGGGTTCGCGACGGTGCACGGCCACCCCGTCGGGATCGTCGCCAACAACGGCGTGCTCTTCGCGGAGAGCGCCCTGAAGGGCGCGCACTTCATCGAGCTCTGCGACCAGCGCCAGATTCCCCTGCTGTTCCTGCAGAACATCACCGGCTTCATGGTCGGTCGCGAATACGAGGCGGGCGGCATCGCCAAGCACGGCGCGAAGATGGTGACCGCGGTCGCCTGCGCCCGGGTGCCGAAGCTGACCGTCGTCATCGGCGGGTCCTTCGGGGCGGGCAACTACTCGATGTGCGGCCGGGCCTACTCGCCGCGCTTCCTGTGGATGTGGCCCAACGCGCGCATCTCCGTGATGGGCGGCGAGCAGGCCGCGTCGGTGCTGTCCACCATCCGTCGCGACGGCATCGAGGCCCGCGGTGGCGAGTGGAGCGCTGAGGAGGAGGACGGCTTCAAGGAGCCGATCCGCCAGCAGTACGAGGACCAGGGCAACCCCTACTACTCCACCGCCCGGCTCTGGGACGACGGCGTCATCGACCCCCTCGACACCCGCACCGTGGTCGGCCTGGCTCTCGGGGCGGCGGCCAACGCCCCCCTCGAGCCGGTCTCCTACGGAATCTTCCGAATGTGACGCGGGACGAGTCGGATGAGGAAGCAATGTCAGAGCAGGATGTAGCCATGTTCAGCACCGTCCTGGTCGCCAACCGCGGCGAGATCGCCGTACGCGTCATGAAAACCCTGAAGAAGATGGGGATCCGGACCGTCGCGGTCTACAGCGACGCCGACGCCGACGCCCGCCACGTCCGGGAGGCCGACCTTGCCGTCCGGCTCGGACCGGCGAGCGCGCGCGAGTCCTACCTGTCCATCGAGAAGGTCGTGCAGGCCTGCCTCGACACCGGGGCGGAGGCTGTTCACCCGGGCTACGGGTTCCTCGCCGAGAACGCCGAGTTCGCGCAGGCCCTGGCGGACAAGGGCATCGTCTTCATCGGTCCACCGGTGCATGCCGTCCAGGTGATGGGCGACAAGATCCGCGCTAAGCAGACCGTCTCCGCGGCCGGCGTGCCGGTGGTGCCGGGTCGCACCGAGCCCGGGATGACCGACGCCGACCTGGTCGCAGCGGCCGAGGAGGTCGGCTACCCGGTGCTCGTGAAGCCGAGCGCCGGCGGTGGCGGCAAGGGCATGTTCCTCGTCGAGCACGCGGCCGACCTGCCCGCCGCCCTGATCTCGGCCCGGCGCACCGCCGCCTCCTCGTTCGGGGACGACACCCTGTTCCTGGAGCGCTTCGTCCTGCGTCCCCGGCACATCGAGGTGCAGGTGCTCGCCGATGCGCACGGCACGACCGTGCACCTCGGTGAGCGCGAGTGCTCCCTGCAGCGCCGCCACCAGAAGGTCGTCGAGGAGGCGCCGAGCGCGCTGCTCGACGAGGCCACCCGGGCCCGGATCGGGGCCTCAGCGGTGGCCACCGCCGAAGCGGTCGGCTATGTCGGTGCCGGCACGGTGGAGTTCATCGTCGCCGCCGACAAGCCCGATGAGTTCTTCTTCATGGAGATGAACACCCGGCTGCAGGTCGAGCACCCGGTGACCGAGCTCGTCACCGGGATCGATCTGGTCGAGCAGCAGGTTCGGGTCGCGGCCGGCCTGCCCCTGGGACTGACCCAGGACGAGATCCGGCTCGACGGGCACGCCGTTGAGGTGCGCACCTACGCCGAGGACGCGGCCCGTGGCTTCCTGCCCACCGGTGGCACGGTGCTCCGGCTCCTCGAGCCGCAGGGCGAGGACATCCGGGTCGACTCTTCGCTGTACGAGGGCACCATCGTCGGCTCGACCTACGACCCGATGCTCAGCAAGGTGATCGCCTGGGGCCCGGACCGGGCCACCGCCCTGGCGAAGCTGGACCGGGCCCTCGCGGACCAGGTGGTGCTGGGGGTCAAGACCAACACCGCGTTCCTCCGCCGGCTCATCACGCACCCGGAGGTGCTCGCCGGCAACCTCGACACCAACTTCATCGAGCGGCACCTCGATGAGCTCGTGCCCGACGAGGTCCCGCCCGAGGCCCTGGCGGTCTACGCCCTGCGCGAGCGGCTCACCACCGGCGGCCCGGACCTGTGGGACCAGCCGACGGCCTGGCGCCCGGGCGGCACCGCGGCTCTTCGCTGGTTGCTGGCCCTGCCCGGCGGGAGGGCGGTCAACGTCGCCCTGCGCGGGGACGAGCTGACCCTGGACGACGCCGAGCCGGTCACCGCCACCGGAGTCCTAGACGGACAGGACGTGCTGCTCACCTTCGCCGGTCGCACCACCCGGTGGCACACCGCGGTCGACGGTGCCCACGTGTGGATCGGCCGCGGAGGCGCCGGCTGGGCGGTGCACGAGCAGCCCAGGACCCTGCGGGTCGACGACCACGCCCACGACGGCGACATCACCAGCCCGATGCCAGGCAGCGTCATCGCGGTGCAGGCCGAGATCGGCGCCACGGTCAGCAAGGGCGATCCGCTCGTGGTCGTGGAGGCGATGAAGATGGAGCACACCCTCACCGCCCCGATGGACGGCACCGTCGCCGACGTGCTCGTCCGAGTCGGCCAGCAGGTGGCCGTCGACGAGCTCCTCGTCCAGGTGCAGGCATGACACCCCTCAGTGGCCTGCCGGCCCGGGTCACCGTCTACGAGGTGGGCCCCCGTGACGGCCTGCAGAACGAAGCCGGCCTCATCCCCGTCGAGGTCAAGGCCGAGTTCATCCGGCAGCTCCTCGCGGCAGGCCACCGCGCGGTCGAGACGACGAGCTTCGTCAGCCCCACGTGGGTGCCGCAGCTGGCCGACGCGGCGGAGCTGCTGGAAGCACTGGGGGAGACGCCCGAGGGCGTACGGATGCCGGTGCTGGTCCCCAACGACAAGGGG
>JANOTZ010000025.1:0-13638 GCA_031416735.1 Frankiales bacterium | reverse complement strand
CGTGACGATCTCCACCAGTGGGATGCCGGCGCGGTTGTAGTCCACGAGCGAGTGCGAAGCCCCGTGGATGCGACCCGTCGAGCCGCCGACGTGCAGCGACTTGCCGGTGTCCTCCTCCAGGTGCACCCGCTCGATGGGGATGCGCACCGTCTCGCCGGCGACCAGCACGTCGAGGTAGCCGTCGGTGCACAGCGGCTCGTCGTACTGCGAGGTCTGGAAGTTCTTCGGCATATCGGGATAGAAGTAGTTCTTGCGGGCGAAGCGGCACCAGATCGCGATGTCGCAGTGCAGCGCCAGCCCGATCCGGATCGTGGACTCGATCGCGGTCTCGTTGACGACCGGCAGGGCGCCGGGCAGGCCGAGGCACACCGGGCAGGTCTGGGTGTTGGGCTCCGCGCCGAACTCGGTGGCGCAGCCGCAGAACATCTTCGACGCGGTGCCGAGCTCGACGTGCGTCTCGAGGCCGATGACCGGCTCGAACTCCTGCAGCGCCTCGGCGTACGGGACGGCGGTCACGAGGTCTCCCAGGAAAGCGACGGCACGGGGGCGGGAAGGGCGGCCTCGAAGGCGCCGCCGACCCGGTAGAGCAGGTCGTCGCGCAACGTCGGCGCCATCACCTGGAGCCCCACCGGCAAGCCGTCGGACAGGCCCGCCGGGAAGGAGGCGGCCGGACCGCCGTACAGGTTGGAAGGGATGCTCGCGACATCCTGGCGGTACATCGCGAGAGGGTCAGAAAGCTTGGCCCCCAGGGGAAAAGCGACGGTCGGGCAGGTCGGCGAGACCAGCACGTCGACGCTCTCCCATGCCTTGACGAAGTCGCGGGTGATGAGGGTGCGGACCTTCTGCGCCTGCCCGTAGTAGGCGTCGTAGTAGCCGCTCGACAGCGCGAAGGTGCCGAGGATGATGCGGCGCTTGACCTCCGCACCGAAGCCCTGACCGCGGGTCAGCGCGGTGACTTCCTCGAGCGAGCGCTCGCCGTCGTCGCCGACCCGCAGGCCGTAGCGGACGGCGTCGAAACGGGCCAGGTTCGACGACGCCTCCGAAGGCGCGATGAGGTAGTAGGCCGGCAGGGCGTAGACGAAGTGCGGGCAGCTCACCTCGGTCACGGTCGCGCCGAGGTCGCGCAGGATCTGCACGGCCTCGTCGAAGCGGGCCTGCACGCCGGGCTCGTAGCCCTCGCCGGTCAACTCCTTGACGACCCCGACCCGCAGGCCCTTCACATCCCGGGACCGCGCCGCCTCGACCACGGGCGGCACCGGCGCGTTGATGCTCGTGCTGTCGCGCGGGTCGTAGCCGGCGATGACCTCGTGCAGCAGCGCCGCGTCGAGCACGGTGCGGGCACACGGTCCGGCCTGGTCCAGGCTCGACGAGAAGGCCACCAGGCCGTAGCGGGACACCCCGCCGTACGTCGGCTTCACGCCGACCGTGCCGGTGACGGCCCCCGGCTGCCGGATCGACCCACCGGTGTCCGTCCCGATCGCCAGCGGAGCCTGGTACGACGAAAGCGCCGCACTCGACCCGCCACCCGAGCCACCGGGGATCCGGTCGAGGTCCCAGGGATTGTGGGTCGGACCGTAGGCGGAGTGCTCGGTGGAGGACCCCATGGCGAACTCGTCCATGTTGGTCTTGCCGAGGATGACGATGCCGGCGGCCTTGAGGCGGGCCGTGACGGTCGCGTCGTAGGGCGGACGCCAGCCCTCCAGGATCTTCGAGCCGCAGGTGGTCGGAATACCCTCCATGCACAGGACGTCCTTGAGGGCGAGAGGCACGCCGGCGAGAGGGCCGGTGACCTCACCGGCATCGACCCGCCGGGCCTGGGCCAGCGCACCCTCGGTGTCGACGTGCAGGAACGCGTGCACCTTGCCGTCGACGGCGGCGATCCGGTCGAGGTGGGCCTGCGTCACCTCGACGGCGCTGGTCTCACGGCGCGCGATGGCCTGGGCGGTCTCGGCTGCGGTGAGCCGGGTCAGGTCGGTCACTGCCCCGCCTCCCCGAGCAAGACGAACGTCGCTTCGCTCATTCGGAGTCGTCCAGGATCCGGGGGACGCGGAAGCGACCGTCCTCAGCAGCGGGGGCACCGGCCAGCACCTTGTCGCGCGGCAGGCTCGGGGTGACCACGTCGGGCCGGGTGACGTTCTCCAGGGGTACGGCGTGGCTGGTCGGGGGGACGTCGGCCGCGTCGGTGACCTCCGAGATCTGGGCGACGGCGCCCAGGATCACGTCGAGCTGGCCGGCGAGCGTGTCGAGCTCGCTGTCGTCCAACGCGAGGCGGGACAACCGCGCCAGGTGCGCGACGTCCTCGCGGGTGATCTCAGGCATGCGTCTCCTTGTGGTGGGTCCCTCGGAGTCTAGGGAACGCTGCCGGTGGACCGACGCCCGAGGAGCGGGTCAGCTCCGGTTCGCACCCGTCGGACGGGCAGCCGCGACCAGCACGACGACGGCCACGCAGCACTGGTAACAAGCCGGCAATGAAGGCGGCGCACCATGGGTGACATGTCCTTCCTGCTGCGTGTGGTGCTCCCCGACCGGCCAGGCATGCTGGGCGCCGTCGCGACCGCGCTGGGCGAGGCAGGCGCCGACATCGTGAGCCTCGACGTCGTCGAGCGCGGCCCGGACGGGGCGGTCGACGACCTTCTCGTGCAGCTGCCTCCCGGCGGGCTCGCCGACGTCCTCATCACCGCGGCTCACTCGGTGCCGGGGGTGGTGGTGGAGTCGCTCCGGCCCTACCTGGGCGCGGACGATCTGCACCGCGACCTCGAGCTGGTCGACGAGCTGGCCGCGGCCCCCGCGGAGGCGATGCAACTGCTGGTCGACCTCGCTCCCGGAGTGTTCCGCGCGGGCTGGGCAGTGCTGGTCACCGGGCAGCCCCGTGGGCGATCGAGCGGAGATGACGGGGGTGTCGTGGTGGCCACGAGCGCCGGTGCGCCCGACCTGTCCGCCGTACAGCTGGAGTGGTTGCCGCTCGTGGCAGCGCGCCGGATGGATCCGTCCGAGGCGTGGGTGCCGGAGCGGTGGCAGGCCGTCGGGACCGAGTTGGCGGCTGCGCCGGTCGGTGCGTCGGACCGGGTGATCCTGCTCGGCAGGCCCGGGGGGCCGCGGTTCCGCGCCTCCGAGGTGGCGCGACTTGCCCATCTCGCCGGCATCGCCGCCACCGTGACCTCGGTGCACGCCTGAGCGTCGGGATCAGACGGGGGCGAGGGTCGCGTCGTAGGAGTGGTGCTCGTCCAGCCAGACCCCGAGCTCGGGGGCGGGCAGCGCCTTGGAGAGCCACCAGCCCTGGGCCCCGTCGCAGCCCATCGCGGCAAGCCGCCGCCAGGTGGCGAGGTCCTCGACGCCCTCGGCGATGACCCTCATCCCGAGACCACGCGCCAGGTCGATGACCGAGCTCACGATCGCCAGGTCCCGCGGGTCGGTGTCCATCCGGGACACGAAGGAGCGATCCACCTTGATCTCGCTGACGGGCAGCGACCTGAGCTGGATCAACGAGGACCAGCCGGTGCCGAAGTCGTCGAGCGAGAGGGCGACACCGAGGGTCTCGAGCTGCTTCAAGGTCATCCGGGCATGGGCCGAGTCGGCGAACAACGAGCCCTCGGTGACTTCCAGCTGCAGGGCCGAGGCGGGCACGCCGTAGCGGCTCAGCCCCTCGGTGATGCGGTCGACGAGCTGGTCCCCGCACAGGTCCTTGACGGTGATGTTCACCGCGAGCGAGAGGTCCCAGCCCCGGGCCCGCCACTGGGCGACCTGGCGCAACCCGGCGTCGATGACCCAGCCGGTGAGCGGGAGGATGAGGCCGTTGCGCTCGGCCAACCCGACGAACTCGTCCGGCTGGAGCAGCCCGTGCTCCGGGTGCTGCCACCGGACCAGGGCCTCCACCCCGACGACGCGTCCGGTCGCCAGGTCGGCCTTGGGCTGGAAGTGCAGCACCAGCTGGTCGGTCTCCAAAGCCCGGCGGAGCTCCCCGAGTAGGGCCAGACGCCCGGGTGAGTTGCGGTCCTGCGAGGCGTCGTAGACCTCCACCTCGCGGGACTCCTTGCTGACATACATGGCGACGTCGGCGTGCTGCAGCAGCACGTCCATGTCGGTGCCGTGCTCGGGCGAGACCGCCACCCCCGCGCTCGCTCGCACGTCGACGAACAGGCCGCCGAGGACGAACGGCTCGGCGAGGGCCGCCCGGGTGCGGGTGACCGCCACGACGGCTTCGGCGACCGAGGCGCCGGGCAGCAGGAGGGCGAACTCGTCACCGCCGAGCCGGGCGACCAGGTCGCCGGGCCGGACACTCGCCTGCAGCCGCTCCGCGACCGCGGTCAGCAGCTGGTCTCCGACGTGGTGGCCGAGGGTGTCGTTGACCTCCTTGAACCGGTCCAGGTCGAGCAGGACGAGCGCAACCGGACCGACCTGCACGGCAGTGCCGGTCGCCTGGCTCAGCCGCTTGCGGTTGGCCAGCCCGGTGAGGACGTCCGAGAGGGCGAGCTGCTCGGTCTTCATCGCCACCGAGCCGGCCGCGTAGACCGCGGCGAGCGACGGGACCAGCAGCGGGACGAAACCCGGCCCGGCCTGGATGGACAACACGATGAGCGGAGCGAGGGCGAGCAGGGCGCCGTGGGTGAGCAGCTCGTAGACCAGGTCGGGCCGCATGCTCTCCCAGAGCCGGGTCCCCGCCTTGAGGGACAGGGCCCGTGACACCAGCAGCTGGTTGACGACGAAGAAGGTGCAGGCACCGGCCAGCGCCGGCAGCAGCACATGCCCCGAGAGGGGGATCGGGTGCGCGAGGTCTGGGTGGTGGCCCAACGCGACCATGACGACCCAGGCCGCACTCCACGACAACGTGAACTGCCCCGCGTTGAAGCAGACGCGCCAGAGCGCCTTGCGCTTGGTGGTGTCGCTGATGACGACCGCGACGACCTGCAGCACCAGGGCCAACGTCAGGTCGTAGCGGAGCAGGATCGCGAACACGAAAGCGGTGGACAGGGCCACCCCGTTGACGTCATGGGCGCCGGCGGTGAGCAGCGGCCGGAGCTCACTGATCAGGAGCAGCCCGGCGACCGCGTAGAAGGCGGGGCCCAGGTAGGGGACCGGCGTCAGGTCGGCGGTGGACACGAGATAGGCCACGACCGCCAGCCCGGAGAGGGAAACCAGCGCCACGAACGGCTTCAGCAGGAGCTGATGGGGCCCGTTCATGACGTTGCGCGGGTCGGGGCGCGTCACGCTGCTTACGCACCGACCTTCCCTGTCACGGCGCGGGGAGCATTCACTCCCCACAACTACCTATCGGCTATCAAAGAGGGGACATAGTTCACTCGATCGGGCTAATCGGGAAGATCTCACCCTCAGGTGACATAGCGGTTACCCGAGCCGTTTCCGGGCCGTCGGTGAGCAGCACAGCGAAGCCGGCATCGTCCAGCAGCGGGATGCCCAGCTTGACCGCCTTGTCGTACTTGCTCTGCCCCGGCTCCGCGCCCACCACCACGAAGTCGGTCTTCTTGGAGACACTGCCGGTGACCTTCCCGCCGCGCTCCTGCACCGCCTCGGTCGCGCCATCCCGGCTGTACGACGCCAAGGTGCCCGTGACGACCAGGGTGACGCCTTCCAAGGGCCGCGGTCCCTCGTCGGCCCCCTCGTCGGCCATCCTGACCCCGGCGGCGCGCCACTTGTCCACGATGCTGCGGTGCCAGTCGACGGCGAACCACTCGACCACCGCGCGCGCAATCGTGGGGCCCACCCCCTCGACGGCGGCGAGCTCCTCCTCCGACGCGGTCGCGATCCGGTCGAGCTCGCGGAAGGCCCGAGCCAGCTCACGCGCGGCCGTCGGGCCGACGTGCCGGATGGACAGGCCGACCACCACCCGCCACAGCGGCCGGGCCTTCGCCACCTCGAGGTTCGCGAGCAGCTTGGCTCCGTTGGCCGAGAGCACCCCGTCCTTGCGGCGGAAGAACTCCGACCGCAGCAGGGCGTCCTCGTCCAGGGCGAACAGGTCGCCCTCGTCCTCGATCACCCCGTCCTTGAGCAGGGCCTCGGCCGCCTCGAAACCGAGGCCCTCGATGTCGAAGCCACCGCGGCCGGCCACGGCGAAGACCCGCTCCCTCAGCTGTGACGGGCAGGACCGGGCGTTGGGGCAGCGCAGGTCGACGTCGCCTTCCTTCGCCGGTCGCAGCGGCGTCTCGCAGGACGGGCACCCGGTGGGCATCACGAACGCCCGCTCGCTGCCGTCCCGGAGGGCCGCGACGGGGCCGACCACCTCCGGGATGACGTCCCCTGCTCGCCGTACAACGACTGTGTCGCCGATGAGGACACCCTTGCGCGCGACCTCCTGCGCGTTGTGGAGCGTCGCCATGCCGACCATCACGCCGCCGACGTGGACCGGCTCGAGCACCGCGAACGGGGTGGCCCGGCCGGTGCGGCCGACGTTGACGAGGATGTCGTTGAGGCGGGTGGTGACCTCCTCCGGGGGGTACTTGTGCGCGATGGCCCACCGCGGCGCCTTGCTGGTCGCGCCGAGGCGGCGCTGCAACGCGACCTGGTCGACCTTCACGACCACGCCGTCGATGTCGTGCTCGACGTCGTGCCGGTGCTCACCCCAGTGCGCGATGTAGCCCAGCACCCCGTCGAGGCTGTCGCAGACCTCGGACCGGGCGCTGACCGGGAGCCCCCACTGCTGCAGCTGCTCATAGGCCTCGCTCAACGACGCCGGCTCCCAGCCCTCGCGGGCGCCGATCCCGTGCAGGGTCAGCGACAGCGGTCGGGACGCGGTGACCCGCGGGTCCTTCTGGCGCAGCGAACCGGCCGCGGCGTTGCGGGGGTTGGCGAACGGCGCCTTGCCGTCGGCGACCAGCCGTTCGTTGAGGGCGGTGAAGTCCGCGCTCGCCAGGAACACCTCGCCACGGACCTCGAGCAGCGGCGGGATGTCTTCCCCCGTCAGCCGTTCGGGGACGCTGGCGAGGGTGCGGACGTTGGGGGTGATGTCCTCGCCGGTGCGGCCGTCGCCGCGGGTCGCGGCCCTGTGGAGCCGGCCGTCGCGGTAGACCAGCGCGACCGCGAGGCCATCGATCTTCAGCTCGCACAGGTAGCGCGCGGCGTCCCCGACCTCCTTGGCCTGCCGGGCCGCCCAGGCCCGCAACTCGTCCTCGCTGAAGACGTTGTCGAGGCTCATCAGCCGCTCGAGGTGCTCGACCGGCGTGAAGTCGGTGCTCCACGTCCCGAGCACCTTCTGGGTCGGCGAGTCGGGCGTCCGGAGCTCCGGGTGCTGCTCCTCCAGGGCTTCCAGCTCGCGCATCAGCACGTCGTACTCACCGTCGGAGACCGTCGGCTGGCTCAGCACGTAGTAGCGGAAGGCGTGCTCCTCGAGGGTGCGCGCCAGCTCCGCCGCGCGGGCCCGAGCCGGGACGTCGTCGGTCACTGCTGCTCCCATTCGGTCGCGGCCTCCACCAGTCGCTTCATCACCGCCCGCGCATAGGCCGGGGTCGCGCCGGCGAGGCCGCACGCCGGCGTCAGGGTCACCTGCTCCACCCCCACACGATCGCGCAACTGTCCGACAGTCCGCAGGATCTGCTGTACGGCGGGGACGTCGGTGCCCGTCCCCGGGACGACACCCAGCAGCAGACCGGTCCCCCGCTCCAGGACGGCCCCGAGGTCGTCGTCGTCCCGCGGGTCGAGCATCGTGGCGTCGAGGCTGAGCGCCGACGCGCCGGCCGACACGAGCAGGTCGATGGGAGGGCGTGGCGCGCAGCAGTGGACGACGGTGTGCTCGGTCACCTCGAGCACGGTGTGCAGGCGCTCCCGGGCAGTCTGCGGTGTGGGCGCGCGCAGGTTGCCGAAGCCGCTGCTGGTGGGGATGCGGGCGTGGAGGACGGCGGGCAGCGAGGGCTCGTCGAGCTGCAGCACCAGGGTCGTGGTCGGGAAGCGCCGCTGCACGTCGGCGAGGTGCTGGCGCAGGCCCTCCGCGAGCGACTGCGCCAGGTCGATGACCGCGCCATGGTCGGCCAGCATCCGGGCCCCACGGTGCAGCTCGATGAGGCTGGCGAGAGTCCACGGGCCCGTCGCCTGCAGCTTGAGGATCTCCGGGGCGGTGCCCAGGGCGGACTCCTCGAGCGCGTCGAGATCGCGGGCCAACACGTCCTTCGCGCGCCTGCCATCCCGGCTCGGGCGGGGGACGATGCGCCAGCCGGTGGGCTGGACGTCGACGTACAGGTCGGCGAGCAGCGCGGCGCCTCTGCCAGCCAGGTCGGCCAGGTATCCCCGACCGGGCAGCTCGGGCAGGTGGGGCACGGGGAGCTCACCGAGGACGAGGGCCGCCGCCTCCAGCGGGTCCCCGCCGGGGAGGCTGCCGACCCCGGTCGCCAGGCCGCTGCGCCACAGCGGGGGTGGGGGCAGATCGGTCACGAGCGGCCGCGGGTCGCCTTCGCTGCGGCTTTCACTGTGGCCTTCTTCACGGCCTTCTTCACAGGCACCTTCGTGGCGGCCTTCTTCACGGGCGCCTTCGTGGCCGCCGGCCGGGCCGCCGCCTTCTTCGCCGGAGCCTTGGGTGCCGTCGTGATCGGCGCCTTCGCTGCGGGCTCCGGGTCCAGGGCGGGCTCGGGGGCGGCGGAGGGCATCGGCGCTGCAGGCCGTGCCGGTGCGGTGCGCCGGCCGCTGCCGTTGAGGAAGGCCAGGTCGGCCTCCAGCGCCGCCTTCACGGCGGCGCGGCTCGCGGTGCCACCGCGCACCGCCAGACTGAACTGCTGAATGACCTCGAGGTCGGTGAGCTGGACGTCATCATCGGCCATGGCCCCACCCTAGTGGAGCGCCTGCCGTCGCCGCGGCGGCTCCGTGATGTCAGACGGTGGACAGGACGGTGGCTGAGCCGAGGACGGCGTTGCCGTCGTACAGGACTGCGGTCTGTCCGGGGGCCAGCCCGGTCGCGGGGGTGTCGAGGGTGAGCGACCAGCCGTCGGCCGCGGGCTCGACCAGGCAGCCGTGCACCATGCCGTGGGCGCGCAGCTGGACGACGCAGGTCAGGGGCAGGGGTCGGGGCGAGGACCATACGGCCGGACCGGTGCGGACCGTGGAGACCTCGAGGGCCTCGTGCGGACCGACCGTGACCGTCCGGGACACCGGCTCGACCGACAGGACATAGCGGGGGCGGCCGTCGAGGGCCGGCACGGTGAGGGCGAGGCCGCGGCGCTGCCCGACGGTGTAGCCGTAGGTGCCGTCGTGTTCACCGACGACGTTGCCGGTCAACGCATCGACGACCGGACCCGGCTGGGACCCGAGACGGTCGCGCAGGAAGCCGGCGGTGTCTCCGTCGGCGATGAAGCAGATGTCGTGCGAGTCGGGCTTGTCAGCCACCGCGAGCCCCCGGTCGCGGGCGATGCCGCGCACCTCGTCCTTGGTGAGATGACCGAGCGGGAGGACCGTGGCCCCCAGCTGCTCAGGGGTCAGGACGCCGAGGACATAGCTCTGGTCCTTGGCCTCGTCCGCGGACCGCGACAGCACCCCGTCGGTGAGCCGGGCGTGGTGGCCGGTGACGACCGCGTCGAAGCCCAGGGCCAGCGCCCGGTCGAGGACAGCGGTGAACTTCACCTTCTCGTTGCAGCGCAGGCAGGGGTTGGGAGTGCGGCCGGCGGCGTACTCGCTGACGAAGTCGTCGATGACGTCCGCGCGGAACTGCTCGGCCAGATCCCATACGTAGAAGGGGATCTCGAGGACGTCGGCGACCCGAGCCGCGTCGCGGGCGTCCTCCCGGGAGCAGCACCCACGCGACCCGGTCCGCAAGGTGGCGGGCGCCTCGGAGAGCGCCAGGTGGACGGCGGTGACGTCGTGCCCCGCGTCGACGGCCAGGGCCGCCGCCACGGCCGAGTCGACGCCGCCGGACAGCGCGGCGAGCAGCCTCATCGGACGGGCACCCGCCGGGCCCGCTCCACGACCGACGGGAGCACCGACAGGAGAGCGTCGACGTCGGCGGGGATCGAGCTGTGTCCGAGGGAGAAGCGCAACGACGACCGCGCCTGCTCCTCGTCCTGCCCCATCGCCACCAGCACGTGGGATGGCCGGGCGACACCGGAGGAGCAGGCCGAGCCGGTGGAGACCTCGACGCCCCGGGCATCGAGGAGCAGCAGCAGCGAGTCGCCCTCACACCCGGGGAAGGAGAAGTGCGCATTGCCCGGCAACCGGTCGACGGGGTCGCCGTTGTAGACGGCTTCCGGCACGGCGCCAAGGACCCGGCGCATGAGGTCATCGCGCAGGGTCACGAGCCGACGGGCGGTCTCGGGGCGGCGCTCGCAGGCCAGCGTCGTGGCGACGGCCAGCCCGGCCAGCGCCGGGGTGTCGAAGGTCCCCGACCGCACGTCGCGCTCCTGGCCACCACCGTGCGAGAGCGGGGTGCAGGACACGTCGCGGCCGAGCAGGAGCACGCCCGCCCCGAGCGGCCCACCGAGCTTGTGCCCCGTCACGGTCAGCGCGTCGACGCCACTGGCCGCGAAGTCGACCGGCAACTGCCCGACGGCCTGGACGGCGTCGGTGTGGAACGGCACCCCGGCGGCGTGCGCGACCTCGGCCAGCTCGGCGATGGGCTGCACCGTGCCGACCTCGTTGTTGGCCCACATCACCGTCACCAGCGCGACATCGTCGCCGAGCGCGGACTGCAGGACGGCGGGGTGCACCCGGCCCAGGCTGTCGACCTCCAGCCAGGTGACCTGGGCGCCTTCGTGCGCCACCAGCCACTGAACGGCATCGAGCACCGCGTGGTGCTCCACCGACGACGCCAGGATCCGGGTGCGGCGCGGGTCGGCGGCCCGGCGGGCCCAGAAGATGCCCTTGACGGCCAAGTTGTCGCTCTCGGTCCCACCGCTGGTGAACAGCACCTCGGACGGCCGGGCTCCCAGCGCAGCGGCTACGGCCTCGCGGGACTCCTCGACGGTGCGGCGGGCGCGGCGGCCGGCGGCGTGCAGCGAGCTGGCGTTGCCCGGCTCCGCCATGGCTGCGGACACGGCCGCGATCGCCTCCGGAAGCATGGGCGTCGAGGCCGCATGGTCGAGATAGGCCACCCGGTCAGACTAGCCGCCTCGGACGAGCACCCGTTCCGACAGCCGCTCCCCGGTCGGCAGGTCAGCCTGGTCGGTGATGACCACCTGGGTGGGCAGCAGCCCGGCCACGTTGCGCACGTCGCGGGCCACCGCGACCGCCACGTCGGTCGCGTCCTGGCCCGTTGTCGGCACGACGTGCACGAGCAGCTCGTCGGCGCCGTCGCGCGTCGACGGGCCGACGACGACCCGCCAGTCGGCGACGTCCCCGCGACCCTCGAGGGCTGCGGCGACCCCACGCAGGTCGACGCCCCGGGTGCCGGTGCGCAGCTCCAGCCACGGGACGAGGGCCCCGCGGCGGGTGCCGACCACCCGCGGGACGGTACGGCGGCAGCCGGGGCACGGCCGGGTGTCGATCGCGTCGGCCAGGTCTCCGGTGCGCCAACGCAGCAGCGCCGAGCCGCGCATCCCGAGCTGGGTGAGGACCACTTCCCCTGCACCGGTGGTGTTCTCGCCCGTCTCGGGGTCGATCACCTCGACCAGCTCGAGGTCGGGGTAGGTGTGGAAGCCGAAGCCGCCGGCCGGGCACTCGCCCCAGAGCAGCCGGTGCCCGTCCGGTGCGTGCACGGCCAGCACGGTGGCCCGCACGCCGGCACGGGCCAGCGCCTCGTCGACGTCGTCGCGCTCGTCCTTGGTGGGGGCACCGACGAGCAGCACCGTGGTGAGGCTGCCCAGCACGGCGCCGGCCTCGTCGAGGTCGTCCAGCAGGCGGGCCGCGTCCTCGGTGGGCAGCGCCAGCACGGTCGCGGGGAGCAGTTGCAACGCGGCCGCCACATCCTCCGGGTCGTCGCCCGGGAACATCGCCGGCGAACCCGCGCCCAGCGCGGCGAGCTGCAGTGCCTGCAACGAGGCGGTCGGGGTCAGCGGGAGGGCGCACACGAGCACGTCGGAGCGGGACAGGCCCAGCACCTGCCAGAGCCGAGCCCCGGCCCGCGCGACGATGTCCAGGTCGCTGCGGGTGCTCGCCACCGGCCAGCGCAGGCCGAGACCTGCGGTCACGAAGCTCATGGGGCGGGTGTCGGCCTCCACCACGGCCCGGTAGGACCCGGGACGGACCAGGCGGGTCACCAGCGCCCGGCGCAACCGCGGCCCCTCGGCGTGCAGGGCCCAACCCGCCTCGCCGGCCTGCAGCACCAGCGCGGCCGCGCCTGCCGGATCGCCGTCGAGGCACACGTCGCGCTCCCCGACGGCCGGCAGCGTGGCGAGCGCCTCGCGCGTCGACACCTGCGCGGCGGTCTTGCCGAGCGACTTGAGCCGCGCGCGCCAGAACGGCGAGAACGGTCCGACCGCGTCCACCACCTGCGCCTTCAGGGCACGCGCCTGCGTGGACGTCTGCTGCTTCGCCGTACCGCTGTCCCAGGGCATGGGGAGGAGTCTAGGGAGAACGGGCTCCAGGCTGTGCAAGGCTCAGGCGATGACGCGCTGGACACCCACAGACATGCCCGACCAGGCGGGCCGCACGGCCCTGGTGACCGGGGCCAACTCCGGGCTCGGCTTCTGGACCACGGTGGAGCTCGCCCGCCGGGGCGCACGGGTCCTCATGGCCTGCCGCAACCCGGCGAAGGCGCAGGACGCGCTCGCCCGGGTGCGCGCGGAGGTACCCGGTGCCGGTGTGGAGCTGGTCGCCCTGGACCTCGCTTCCCTGGACTCCGTGGAGCGGGCCGCCGAGGACGTCGCCGGCCGGATCACGACCCTGGACCTGCTGGTCAACAACGCCGGCGTGATGGCGATGCCGCACAGCACCACCGCCGACGGTTTCGAGATGCAGCTCGGCACCAACCACCTCGGGCACTTCGCCCTCACCGGCCGGATCCTGCCGCTGCTGAAGGCTGCCCCGGCCGCCCGCGTCGTCACCGTCTCCAGCGGCGCGCACAAGATCGGGCGGATCAACTTCGAGGACCTGATGGGCGATCGGGGCTACCACCGCTGGCGCGCCTATGCGCAGAGCAAGCTCGCCAACCTGCTGTTCACCGCCGAGCTCGACCAGCGGGCCCACGGGGTGCTGCTCGTCGCCGCGGCGCACCCCGGCTACGCCGCCACGCACCTGCAGCAGGGGCACGGCCAGCCGCTGTTCGGAGCCCTCATGCGCTTCGGCAACCACCTCGTGGCGCAGAGCGATGCGCAGGGCGCCTGGCCGTCGCTCTATGCCGCCACCGCCCCCGATGTGAAGGGCAACGACTACTTCGGGCCGCACCTGCTCGAGCTGCGCGGCCACCCGGTCCGGGTCTCCCGCACCTCACACGCCCGCAACGCGGCCGACGCCCGCCGGCTGTGGGAGGTCTCCGAGGAGCTCACCAAGGTCCGCTACGACCTCTGACCCTTCCCTTACGTCTGCTCAGGTGGCCACTCCCGCCGCACACGTGAGCAGACGCAAGCAGGGGGGGTACGGCGGAAGCTGGCCACTCCCGCCGCACACGTGAGCAGACGCAAGCGGGCTGGGTACGGCGGAAGCCGGCCACCCCGCGGGGGGGCCGGCTTCCGTCGTACAGGCTGGGTCTCGGCGGAGCCGAGCAGGTGACGCCGTCAGCCCTTGCGCTTGAGGATCTCCTCGGTCAGCGCGGGGACGACCGTGTTGAGGTCGCCC
>JANOTZ010000024.1:0-8285 GCA_031416735.1 Frankiales bacterium | reverse complement strand
GTCACTCCTTTCTAGGAGGAATCGGGACGAAAGCGTCGAACCACCGGGGCAACAGCCCTGTTGTGAGGAGACCTGTCATGTCGGTCGTTGCGCGTGCCTGCACAGTCGGTCTGGCCTTTGGCCTCGCCCTGGTGGGGCTGGCGCCGCCCGCCGCGGCCACGCCGGTCTGCACCGACGGGTTCCACGGCGGTCCGCCGCTGGCCGAGTGCGGCAACCGGATCTTCCCCGAGGCGGCGCTGAGTCAGGCCTACGTGCAGTACCGGCCGAACGCCACCGGCTTCCGGGAGTACGCCGACGGGCTGCTGTTCCTCGCCCAGAAGTACCCCCGCTGGGTGCAGGTCTTCACGCTGGCGGAGTACTTCCACGACCCCAAGGCGGTCACCGCCGGTCCGGACGGCAAGCGCGCCGGTGAGGCCGGCGACACCGGGGACGGTCAGCAGATCTACGTCGTCCGGCTCACCGACCGCACCGTGCCCGACGCCGACAAGCAGAAGCTGTTCTTCAGCCTGTCGGTGCACGGCAACGAGCGCGGCGGGCTCGAGGGTGGCCTGCGGGCCGCCGAGGACCTGGCGGTGGCCGCCGGGAACCCGGACGAGACGATCGTCGACGGCGTCGAGGGCTACGTCAGCAGCACCGGGAAGAAGCCGGTGATCCACGCGGTGTCGGTGCGGGAGGTGCTGCGCAAGGAGGACGTCTACCTCACCGACTTCAACATCGACGGCTGGACGACCGGCGACTACACCCCGCCCGGGCTCACCAGCCCCTACGCCCGGGCCAACGGCTCCGCCATCGACCTCAACCGGCAGATGCCGACGATCGGGCGGATCGACACCAGCCGCAACCCGCTGACCGAGAACGAGATGCTCTACGGCACCCGGCTCATGAACACCCTGGCCCGGACCTCGCCCGGCGGGCTGATGGCCTACGGCGCCGACATTCACGGCGAGCTCACCAGCCGGGCCTACGTCGACATCATGTACCCCGCCGGCCAGTTCGACAGCGTCAAGCACCGGCAGCTGATGGCCATCGCGGAGCGCACCAAGTCGGTCATCGACGAGACGCTCTACGCCGGTATCCAGAACCAGATCGAGAACGCCACCGGTGGTGACGACGGCGAGGGGATCGAGGAGCTGACCTGCCACCTCGGCCCGGAGAACTGCGTCACCGAGGCCAACAACACGATCCCCTCCAAGCCCGCCCACTGGGCGACGGTGTGGGACACCCTGGGCTACACCGACACCGGTTTCATCGGCGACTACCTGGCGGCCGACGTGTCGGTCACCGGCATGGACTACGAGATCTTCCTCAACCACACGGTGCCGGACAAGGCCTGGAACGTGTACCTGCAGGAGAACCACATCAACGCCAGCCGGGCGATCATCAAGACCGCGATGGCCTACGCGCTCTACCAGGGCAAGGAGTTCAACGACGACAACGTCAAGGTCGAGACCGGCGGCCAGGCCGGCTACGTCCTCGACCCGGCCGTCGTGACCGACGCCGACGGTGTCGGCACCCTGCCCGGCCCGCAGGCGGACGGCATCGGCAGGAACGGCAAGCCGGTCGTGCAGGTGCCCTACTCCGCCACCCGGATGCGCTTTTTCAAGGACACCAGCCGTTTGATGTCCCGGCCGTTCGTCGCGGTCTCCTCCGGTGACATCGCCCGCGACCCGAAGGCCCTCGACGGGCTCGACAGCCTGGTGCTGGCCGACAATCCCCTGCCCAAGGACAGCGCGGGCCGGTCGGTCGCCGCGGCGTCCTACTACGCCAACCTCAAGGCCTGGGTGGCCCGCGGCGGCAACCTGGTGCTCACCGACCAGGCCCTGCACGCCCTCGGGAGCCTGGGTCTGGTCGACGGCGACATGGTCAAGAACGTGAAGGTCTACCAGCCCTACACCGACTTCAAGGACTTCACCGACCCGCTCACGGTCGGCCTGCGCAAGAACGCGCGCCAGCTGGTGGAGGCGGCCGTCCTCGGCTACGGCATCAGCAACACCGCCTCACCGATGACCGCGGTCGACCCCGAAGCCTTTGCTGCAGCCAAGGGCAAAGTCGTGGGTACGACGAACGGCAACGTCACCCTCGGGCGGATCGTCCTCGGGAAGGGCCAGGTCCAGCTCGTCGGCGGGGCGCTCCCGACCCAGACCGAGGACAACGACCACCGCTACGGGCTGCGGGACTACGCCCTGACCTACAGCGGGCTCTACGTGATGGAGAACGCGATCCGTTACGACGCACCCGGACTGGGCGCCGCGGCTCCGGCCGGCTTCCGTCCGACGCGTCCGGTGGCTCCGGCCCCCGGTGGTGGCAACGCGCTCGCGGCCACCGGAGGCGGCTCGCAGCTGGCCGGACTCGGCCTGCTGCTGGCCGCGGTCACCATCGGCGCGCAGCTGCGCCGTCGCCGCAGGGCCGACGCGCTGTAGCCCCTGAGACGTCAGGCGCTCAGGTGCCGGGCGCTCAGGTGGAGGGCGCTCAGGTGGAGGGCGCTCAGGTGTAGGGCGTGATGGCCTTGACGGTGATGGTGATGTCGCGCGGACCGAAGGTGACCTGCTCGCCCACCTTGCGGCCGGCCAAGGCCTGCCCGATCGGCGACTCCGGCGAGTAGACGTCCATCGTGCCGATCTTGCCGCCCTCGTCGGTGGCGTTCTCCCGGCTCGCGAACAGGAACGTCTCCACGTCGTCGTCGCCGTAGTCGACGCTGACGAGGCAGCCCTCCTCGACGACATCACCGACCGGCAGGTCACCGACGCGGACGTCGCGCAGCAGCTGGGTGAGCTGGCGGATGCGGAGCTCGAGCTTGCCCTGCTCCTCCTTGGCGGCGTGGTAGCCGCCGTTCTCCTTCAGGTCGCCCTCGTCGCGGGCCGCCTCGATCTTGCGGACGATGTCAGCCCGGACCGGCCCGGTGAGCTCCGCCAGCGTCTTCTGCAGCCGGGCGTGCGCCTCAGCGGTCAGCCAGGTCATCGGGGAGGTGCTGATCTCGGTCACGGGGTTCATCTCCTTGGGGTCTTGCCGATCAGGAAAGCCTACGGCGCCGCGGGCTGTGCGAGGACGCATCCGCTGACCTCACCCGTCGCGGCCCGACTGGTGGTGGTCAGCTCGTGCGCGCCCCGGACCGCTTCGCGTTCCGACGGCCCGAGCAGCACCTGGCCGGTGCCGACGACGGCGCCGTTGCGGTCCAGGGCCCGCAGCACGCACCGGACCGTCGCGGTGAGGTCCTTACGCACCTCGAACCGCACCTCGACGGCGGTGTCGCTCACCACCCCGTACCCCAGGGTGGCGTACTGCACGCGCCCACGGGAGAAGCGGTCGAAGGCGAAGAAGCTGAGGCCGACCAGGAGGGCACCGAGGATGACGGCAGCGCCGATCTGGACCGGCTTCGGGAGGCGCCGGCGTTCGTCGTACCGGCCGGGTGGGCGTCGGGGTGTGTTCATCAGGGACAATGATGACTCACGACGAGAGGTGATGGGCGTGGCGGAGCAGTTGCGGTTGGTGTGCGTGCATGCGCACCCGGACGACGAGTCGAGCAAGGGCGCGGCGACGATGGTGAAATATGTCCGCGAGGGCGTCGACGTCCTCGTGGTCACCTTGACCGACGGGTCGCGCGGGTCGGTGCTCAACCCGGCGATGGATCGGCCCGAGGTGCTCGACAACATCACCGAGGTCCGCGCCGCCGAGATGGACCTCGCCCGCGAGATCCTCGGCGTCCGGCAGGTGTTCATGGGCTGGGTCGACAGCGGTCTGCCCGAGGGTGACCCGCTGCCTCCGCTGCCGCACGAGTGCTTCGCGGCCGGGGACCTCGAGGAGCAGACCCGTGCCCTGGTGGAGCTGTTGCGCAAGGAGCGCCCGCACGTCGTCACCACCTACGACGAGAACGGCGGCTACCCGCACCCCGACCACATCCGCTGCCACGAGCTGACCGCCGCGGCCTTCCATGCTGCCGGCGATCCCACGCTGTTCCCCGAGGCGGGGGAGGCCTGGCAGCCGCTGAAGCTCTACTACAACCACACCTTCCACAAGGGACGGCTGGTGGCGCTGCACGAGGCCATGACCGCACACGGCATTGAATCGCCGTACGGCGAATGGCTGGCCGGCTGGGTCGACAAGCCGGAGGATGCCGACCGTCTCACCACCTCGGTGGAGTGCGCCGAGTTCTTCCCGCTGCGCGACCAGGCCCTCATCGCGCACGCCACCCAGGTCGACCCGACCGGGCGCTGGTTCACCTGCCCGATCGAGCTGCAGCAGCAGACCTGGCCGACCGAGGACTTCCAGCTCGCGCACTCACACGTCGCGTCGACGCTGCCCGAGTCCGACCTGTTCGCGGGGATCCGATGACACTTTTCGCCTCCGGTCACGGCGACTCGGCGGGCCCGCTGGGGCTGCTGATCATACTGCTCATGGCGGTCGCCACCGTGCTGCTGATCCACAACATGAGCGGTCGCCTCAAGCGGCTGCCACCGTCTTTCGACGAGCCGGTCAGTCCTCCCCCCGATGATGACGAGAGCGCTTCAGGTCCGACCGCTGGCGCTTGACCTGCAGTCGTCTTTCCTTGCTCCCCCTGGTGGGTCGGGTCGGCCGTCGCGGGGCGGGCGGTGCGGCCACGGCAGTGCGCAGCAGCAGCGCCATCCGGCCGGCCGCCGCTTCCCGGTTCTGCAGCTGGCTGCGTTGCTCGCTCGCGGCGACTGTCAGCACCCCGTCCACCAACCGGCCGGCGAGCTGCTCGAGCGCCCGGGCCCGCAGGTGCTCGGGGAAGGCGGTGCAGCGAGCCACGTCGACGCTGAGCTCGGCGCGGCTGTCGGTGGTGTTGACCGACTGGCCGCCAGGTCCTGAGGATCGCGAGAACCGCCAGGACAGGTCGGCGTCGGGGATGAGGAGGCCGGGGAGGACCTGCAGGGGCATGCCCCCAGACTGCCATCCGGGGCTGCGCGCCGGTCTCCGGGCGCGAAGGGCGCTTCTCGGGGGCTGCGCTCCTCCCGGCTAGCGGGTCGCCCGGCGGGTGCGGAACGGACCGCTCACCTCGAAGGTGATCCCCGCAGCCGTCGCGCCCTTGCCACGTTGCGACGAGAAATACAGCCGTGACCCGTCGGGGCTGAAGGCGGGACCGGTGATCTCGCTGTTGTCGTGCCCGACGAGTCGCATCACCGGAGCGACCTCGCGACCCGGGGTGATGAGGACGATCTCGAGATTGCCTCCGTCCTCGGCGACGAACAGGTCTCCGGAGCGGGACACCACCACGTTGTCCACCCCGGTGAGAGGGGCGGAGCTGCCGAACTTCGCGGCGTCGTAGACGGTCGACAGCCGCCGCTTGGCGACGTCGAGGTCCCACACCTTGTTGTCGCCCTTGGTGGTGAAGTAGACGTGATCCGCGTCGAACCACACGCCCTCGCCGCCGTTGAACGCCGTCGAGCCGGCGGGCCGGTTGAGGGCGGCGGGGAGCTCGGGCCGCAGAACCGGGACCCACGTGACGGCTCCGTCGCTGACCTGCATCGCCTCGAGCCGGCCAGCTGTCAGCGAGGGGTAGGACGTCGGAGTGAAGCGGTAGAAGCGGCCGTCGGTCGCGTCCTCCGTCAGATACAGCTGCTTGCGGCGGGCGTCGACGGTGACGGCTTCGTGGTTGAAGCGGCCGAGGGCCGGCAAGGCGACGGCCGCCTTCTTGCCAAGGACGTCGCACTCGTGCACCAGGCCCAGGGGGGTCTCCTCGCAGGACAGCCACGTCCCCCACGGGGTCGGGCCGCCGGCGCAGTTGTTCTGCGTGTCGCCGAGGATCCGGTAGGCGTCCAGCACGTTGCCCCGCTTGTCGAACCGCATCGCGCCGGCGCCACCCCCGTTGACCGACGGGGCTTCGCAGTTGGAGGTGTATACCCACCCGCCGTCCCCTTGCGGGAAGACCGCGCCGCCATCGGGTGCCGTGTGCCAGGCGTACCCGCTTCTTCCGACCACGGCGCCAGAGGTGGCCAGGATGCGGCTGCGGAAGCCCTTGGGCAGCATCACGCCGTTCTTGTCGGCGCCGGCGAGCTCGCCGTACGGGCCCTTGCCGAGCCGGGTGGTGGCGCTGTAGGCGCTCTCCCAGAAGCCGGGGCCGAGGCTGGCCACGCCGGCGGCGAGGACGGTGCTGCGCAGGAAGGACCGGCGGTCCACGGGGATCTCCTTCAGGGTCATGTTCTGGGGCGGACGTCGCTAGTTTCGTTGACCCGGGGGCATGTCCTCGCGACGCGCAGATGAACGGAAGACGAACCGTGGTGGTGGCACGCTCAAACCTGCGGTCATTCCGGCTCAGTCAGCGGGCGGTATGACGAACTCGCAGCGGGGCCCGTGGGCCTGGGACAGCCGCACATCCAGGGTCGCCAGCCTTGCGCCGAGGCTCTCGGCCAGGGCGACGTAGCACCCGTCGTAGGCCGTGACGTTGGGCCGCAGCTCCCACACCCGTGCTGCGCAGGAGCTGTACGGGAAGAGCTCGAGCCGCAGCGAGATGAGGTCGTCGTGTGCCAGCGACGCGACATCGGCGGAGATGTCACCGGCCAACGCTGAACGGCGCAGGACGTTGGCGGCCTCGACCGGCATGAGATGTGGGGCGGCCAGCGGGCCGGAGAGCAGCTGCGCCTCCGCCCAGGCCCCGAGGGGACCCTGGTCGATGAGAGCGGCAACGACCACCGAGGCGTCGACGACGACGGTCACGTGCGGTCGGCGTCACGATGAGAGAGAACCCGATCGACGCTGAGCGATCCGCCGGTCGCCAGCTTGCGGGCCCGGACCCTGGCCATCCACACCTCGGGGTCGGGCGTATCGGCGAGCTCGACGAGCCGGGACCGCAGGTATTCCTGCAGCGAGCGACCAGTCAGTGCTGCCCGCGCGGCCAGCTCGGCACTGGTCTCGTCCGGTACGTCTCGGATCGTGATCGACTTCCCCATGATGGCATTTTGCAGGTGTCGCTGCTGAAGTGCAAGTAGTCGGCGCTCCCGAATCCAGCACCTGAAGGCCTTGGCCAAGCCTGGCCTGGGAGGAGCATGCCTGGGTTCCCAGCATCCCGCCCGATCTGGTCTCGCACGCCGTACGCGCGCGTCACGCCGGCCCCTATCGCTCCGCCGTCGTGCCGGCCATCGCGCAGGTCCGGCCACGGGTGCCCGACGCGGTCGCCGCCCTCGTCGCCGACGCCTCCGCAGAGATCGCCCGCTTCGACGCCGAGATCGGCGCGGAGCTCGCACCTTTCGCCTCCGTGCTGCTCAGATCGGAGTCGGTCTCGTCGTCGATGATCGAAAACCTCAGCTCCGGGACGCGATCCTGGCGATGCACAGGGAGCTCATGCGCGGCCACGACGACAGCATTGCGGGCCGCTGGCGTGACCAGCAGGTGTGGATCGGCGGCGACTCGTTCGGGCCACACGGAGCGATGTTCGTCCCCCCGCACCACACGGCAGTCCCCGGTCTCATGGACGACCTCGTTGCCTTCTCCCGACGAAAAGACATGCCGCTGCTGACCCAAGTGGCGATCGGACACGCCCAGTTCGAGACCATCCACCCCTTCCCCGACGGCAACGGGCGGACCGGCCGGGCCCTCGTCCACGCGATGCTCCGCGGGCACCGGCTCACCCGCAAGGTCACGGTGCCTGTCTCAGCGGGGTTGCTCGGCGACACCCGTGCCTACTTCGACACTCTTACGGCCTATCGGGAAGGCGACCCGGTGCCCATCGTTCAGGTGCTGGCTCAGGCGTCCCTGACCGCCATGGTCAATGCTCGACAACTCGTCGATGACCTCCGTCAGATCAGGACCGGCTGGGACTCCAAGGTCAAGGCGCGAAAGGGTGCGAACGCCTGGCGGCTCGCCGACCTGCTGCTGCGGCAGCCCGTTGTCGACGCACCCACCGTCGCCCAAGGCCTCGGCATCTCCGCGGACAACGCCATGCGCCCCATGGCTCCGCTCGTCGAAGCAGGCGTCCTCACCGAGTTCACGGGCTTCGCCCGCAACCGCATGTGGCAATCCCGCGAGGTCCTGTCCGCACTCGACGACTTCGCGGCCAGGGCAGGCCGTCGCACTCTCGGCTGACCACGTCTGCTTGTACGACGTGGCGAGCGCCTTGCCCTACCGGGACTTCCACGGATGGATGCGGTTCAGGTCTCCGGTCCATCAGGAACGAGCCACAGCTCGGGACCGGGGGTCGCCGCCGCTGCTGCTGCTGCGGCAATCAGCCAGCGATCGAGGGCGTTGATGAGCGGCCCGAGGTTGCGGCGGCTGCGTGGGAAGCTGCGGCTGCTGGTGAACAGCACACCCGCGCCTGGCCCGGACAGCACCAGCGG
>JANOTZ010000023.1:0-10691 GCA_031416735.1 Frankiales bacterium | reverse complement strand
GCGGCTGCGGCCCGCCGGGCCCCCGAACCGGCACCCGCCGACAGCTCGCCGATCCAGGCGCTCCCGACGCTGAAGACGGCCCCGCTCACGACTCCCTGCAGGAATCGGGCCGCGAACAGCAGCGGCACGCTGTCGGCTGCCACGACGAAAAGCAAGCTGGCGACCGCCGACACGACAACGAACGGCAGCACGACAGCGCGGCGGCCGATCCGGTCGGACAGTGGGCCGGCGACCAGCAACGACGGCACCAGGCCGGCGGCGTAAATGCCGAACAGCGCAGTGAGGGTCTCGGCGCTCAGGTCGAGCGTGTCCTTGTAGACCAGCAGCAACGGCGTCGGCACGTTGGTGCCGGCAGCGACCGCGAAGAGCACGAGGACCGCACGGCGCCAGTGCACTGTTTCGCGGGGGGACGTCACCATTTGAACCTAGACTCTGCTCGTGACCAGACGTCCGGCGGCCTCGTCCTCCGCGGGGCTGTCGGTGCGTCCGGGTGGCGACATCGGTCCGACGCCGTACGCGATCTCGGTGTTGGATCGTGTTTCCCGTATCCCGCAGGGCAAGGTCATGACGTACGGCGATGTCGCCGAGTTCCTCGGGTCGGGCTCCGCCCGGACCGTCGGAATGGTGATGGCCAAGCACGGTCATGAAGTGCCGTGGCAGCGGGTGGTGCAGGCCGGAGGTCGTCCGGCGGAGCCGCTCGTCGAGGAGGCACTTGCCCTGCTGCGCAAGGAGGGCTGCCCCGTGCGGGGGGAGAAGGTCGTGCTCGCCGAATGCCGTTGGGACGGGCGCTGACTGTCGGACGTGCGTGCAAGGCTCCGCCCTGATGACCACCGTCTCGCGCGTGCAAGGCTCTGCCTCGATGACCACCGTCCCGCCGTACCGGCTGGTGCGGACGCCGCCCGCTGCCGCGTCCCGCCTGGTGCCCGACCCGGCGCAGCAGGCCGTCCTGGACCATGCGGGCGGGCCGTTGCTCGTGCTCGCCGGCCCCGGGACGGGCAAGACGACGACGCTGGTCGAAGCGGTGGCGCGCCGGGTCGAGGGCGGTCTGCCCGCCGACGAGGTGCTGGTCCTGACGTTCAGTCGCAAGGCGGCGGGTGAGCTGCGGGAGCGGATCAGCGCGCGCCTCGGCGTGCCGACGGCCGGGCCGTCGGCGTGGACGTTTCATGCTTTCTGCTATGCCCTGCTGCGCGAGCACCAGCCCGCCGGGCTCTACAACGAGCCGCTGAGGTTGCTGTCCGGGCCGGAGCAGGACGTCGCCCTGCGCGACCTGCTGCGCGGCTCGCTCGACCTCGGGCGGCAGTGGCCGCCGGTGCTGCGCGAGGCCCTCACGACGAGGGGTCTGGCCGAGCAGGTGCGGGCGCTGCTGTCCCGGGCCCGTGAGGTGGGCGTCGATCCCGACCAGCTCGGTGCGATCGCGGCCCGTGAGGGGCGCGAGGACTGGGCGGCGCTGGCGGGCTTCTTCGGGGAGTACCTCGACGTGCTCGACGCGCAGGGGGCGGTCGACTATGCCGAGCTCGTGCATCGCGCGGTCCTGCTCGCCGAGCAGCCGCAGGTCGGCGAGGAGCTGCGCCGGCGCTTCCGTGCGGTCTTCGTCGATGAATACCAGGACACCGACCCGGCGCAGGAACGGCTGCTGCAGGCCCTCGCCGGTGGCGGCCGGGACCTAGTGGTGGTTGGCGACCCTGATCAGGCGATCTATGCCTTCCGTGGCGCTGAGGTCTCCGGGTTGCTGGACTTCCCGGCGCGCTTCCCGACCGTCACCGGGCAGGACGCCCCGGTGCTCGCGCTCACCACCTGCCGGCGCTCCGGCGCCAACCTGTTGGAGGTGTCGCGCCGGGTCGCCGCGCGGATCCCGGCACCGGGCCTGCCGGTGGACCACCTGCGGGCCCATCGTGGGCTCACCGCGGGACGTGGCACCTCGCCCGGTGTGGTGGAGGTCCACACCCACCCGTCGGTGGGAGCCGAGGCCGACGCCGTCGCGGACCTGCTCCGACGGGAGCACCTCGAGCGCGGCACCGACTGGTCGCGGATGGCCGTGCTGGTCCGGTCGGGCTCCCGGTCCGTCCCGTTGCTGCGCCGGGTGCTGACCGCTGCGGGTGTCCCGCTGGAAGTGGCCGGGGACGAGCTCCCGCTGGCCCAGGAGCCGGCGGTCGCCCCACTGCTCCTGGCGCTCCGGGTCGCCGCGGACCCCAGTGCCCTGACCACGGAAGGGGCGCGGCAGCTGCTGCTGTCCCCTCTCGGTGGGGGCGATCCGGGGTCACTTCGCCGGCTGGGTAGGGATCTTCGGGCCCTCGACCGGCTCGCCGCGCAGGACGGCGACGGCCCCGCGCGGCTGCCCGCACCCTCAGCGGAGCTGCTTCGCGAGGCAGTGGCCGACTCGCGGCACCTGGTCATGCTGGACAGTGCCGTCGCCCGACCCGCGGCTCGACTCGCCGTTCTGCTGCAGGCCTCGCGCGGCAAGCTCGCCGAGGGTCCCGAGGCGGCATTGTGGGAGCTGTGGAACGGCAGCGCCTGGCCCACCCGGCTGGAGTCGGCGTCGCTGGCCGGGGGCAGCGCCGGTCGGGCCGCCGACCGTGACCTCGACGCGATCGTTGCCCTGTTCGGGGCGATCACCCGGTCGCAGGAACGGCGCGCCGGCAAGGTCACCGCCCTGCTCGACGAGATCGAGGCCCAGCAGATCCCCGGTGACTCGCTCGCCGAGGAAGGGGTGCGCGGCGAGGCCGTACGCCTGCTCACCGCCCACCGCAGCAAGGGCCTCGAGTGGGATGTGGTCGTGGTCTGCGGCGTGCAGGAGGGCGGCTGGCCTGACCTGCGCCGACGGTCGACGTTGCTGGAGAGCGAGCGGCTCGACCGGGACGGCTTGCGTGAACCGGCAGACCGGGCCTCGCTGCTCGCCGACGAGCGGAGGCTGTTCTACGTCGCCCTGACGCGGGCCCGTCGACGGCTCGTCGTCACGGCCGTCGACAGTCCGGAGGACGACGGCGACCGGCCATCCCGGCTGCTCACCGAGCTCGGTGTCGACGTGGTGCAGCACCTGGACCGGGTGGCCCGTCCGCTCTCCCTCACCTCGCTGGTGTCGACGCTGCGCCGCCGGGCCGTCGACCCGGCCAGCAGCGATGCCCTGCGCCGCGGGGCGGCCTCTCGCCTTGCCCGGCTGGCTTTTTCGGTCGACCACGAGGGGCAACCGCTCGTTCCGTCCGCCTCCCCCGACCGCTGGTGGGGGCTGCTCGACTCGACCAACTCCGAGCACCCGATCCTCGCCGAGGGGGCCGACGTCCGGCTCTCCGGCACCTCGCTGGCCGGGCTCGAGGAGTGCCCACTGAAGTGGTTCCTCGAGCACGAGGTCCACGCCGACTCCCCAGCGAGTACGGCGATGGGCTTCGGTGGCGTGCTCCACGCCCTCGCCCATGAGGTCGCCACCGGACAGACGCCTCCCGACCTCGAGGTCCTCATGACGCGCCTCGACAAGGTCTGGGCCCAACTGGCCTACGACGCGCCGTGGCAGTCCAAGCAGCAGCACGACGAAGCCCGCGAGGCGTTGCGGCGGTTCCTGTCCTGGCATGCGGCCGAGCGGGGTCGCACCCTGGTCGCCACCGAGATCGGCTTCGACGTGCCGGTCGAGGCGGAGGGCGTGACGGTCCGGCTCCGCGGGTTCATGGACCGGGTCGAGCTCGACGACGAGGGCAAGGTGCACATCGTCGACCTCAAGACCGGCAAGACCGCGCCGGGGAAGAAGGAAGTCGAGTCGCACGCGCAGTTGGGCACCTACCAGTTGGCTGTGCGCGCCGGTGCCCTCGACGGCAAGGTCGACAACCCGCAGGTGGGCGGAGCCGAGCTCGTCATGCTGCGGCTCGACGGCCCCGACGGACCCAAGGTCCCGCAGCAGCCGGCGCTTCCGGAGGGCCGCACCTGGGTGGAGGAGCTGCTGGAGACGGCGGTCCGACGGGTGCTGCACGAGTCGTTCCCGCCGATCCCGCAGGACCACTGTGACCGCTGCGACTTCCGTCGCGCCTGCCCCGCGCAGCCCGACGGACGGCAGGTGGTGGAGTGACCCCCGAACAGCTCAAGGACCTGCTGGGGGTGCCCTTCACGGCAGACCAGCTCGCCGCCATCACGGCGCCGCTGGAGCCGGGGCTCATCGTGGCCGGCGCCGGCTCCGGCAAGACCACGGTGATGGCCGCGCGGGTGGTGTGGCTCGTCGCGACCGGACAGGTCGCCCCCGAACGCGTGCTGGGCCTGACCTTCACCAACAAGGCCGCCGCCGAGCTGGCCGCAAAGATCACCAAAGCCCTTGCTCAGGCAGGGATCTCGCCGCGCGCCAGCGACGACGCCGGGGAGCCGACGGTCTCCACCTACCACTCCTTCGCCGGGCGGCTGGTCACCGAGCACGGACTGCGGCTCGGGGTGGAGCCCCGCGCGCGGCTGCTCGCCGATGCCACCCGCTACCAGCTGGCGGCCCGGGTGCTGCGTCGTCATCGCGGGCCGATCGTTGCCCTCACCCGCCCCCTGAACATGCTCGTCGGGGAGCTGGTCTCGCTCGACGCCGAGCTGTCTGAGCATCTGGTCGACCCGGCCGACCTGATCGCCTGGGACCAGGCCTGGCTGGGCGAGCTCGAGGCTGCCTGCGCCGCGCTGGACGGGCAGCGGGGCACCAAGACCCACGGGGACAAGCTGCGCGGGTTTGCGGCGGCGGCCCGGCAGCGGGCCGAGCTCGGGGCGCTCGTGTCGTCGTACCGCGCGATGAAGCACGACCTGGACGCGGTCGACTTCGGCGACCAGGTGTCGCTGGCGGCCCGGCTGGCCGAGACGGTGCCGGAGGTGGCCCTCCTGGAGCGGGCGGCTGCTGGGGTGGTGCTGCTCGATGAATACCAGGACACCTCGGTGGCCCAGCGGCGGATGCTGGCCGGCCTGTTCGGAGCCGGTCACCCGGTCACGGCGGTCGGCGACCCGTGCCAGGCGATCTACGGCTGGCGCGGTGCCTCGGTGGCGAACCTCGACGGTTTCCCTGAGCACTTCCCTTTGCCCACGGGCGATCGCGCCCGCACCTTCAGTCTGTCGGTCAACCAGCGCTCCGGGGGGAGACTGCTCCAGCTGGCGAACCGGGTGTCCGCTTCGTTGCGGCACAAGCACGCCGTGGTGGAGCTCACTGCACCACCGGTCAAGGTCGAGGTGGGGCGGGTCGTGACGGCCTTGCACGCGAGCTGGCGCGAGGAGGTCGAATGGGTCGCCGACCAGGTCGTCGCGGCGCACAAGGCCGGCACCGCGTGGAACGAGATCGCGGTGCTCGTCCGGGCCCGCAAGGACTTCGGTGACCTGCACGCGGTGCTGGTCGGTCGCGGTGTGCCGGTCGAGGTGGTCGGGCTCGGCGGGCTGCTGCAGCTGCCGGAGGTGTCCGATGTCGTCGCGACCCTGGAAGTCATCGAGGAGCCGACCGCCAACGCCGCGCTGCTGCGGCTGCTGACCGGCCCGCGCTGGCGCCTCGGCGTGAGGGACCTGGCCCAGCTCGGCCGGCGCGGCAAGGAAATGCTCGTGACCGGCATCCGCGATCCGCACCTGGGCGAGGACGAGCCACCGGACGTCGACGAGTCGGACCTCGACGTGGACGACACCGCCCTGGTCGAAGCCGTCGCGGGCATCGACCCCTGCGACGTGGTGTCGCTCGCCGACGTCCTCGACCTGCCCGGCCATCGTGGCTGGTCGCTCGAGGGACTCCAGCGGATCACCGCCGTCGGTGCCGAGCTGCGCGAGCTGCGGGCGCACCGCGACGCACCGCTGCTGGACCTGGTGCACCGGGTCATCGAGACGACCGGGCTCGACGTCGAGCTGTCCGCCTCTCCCGAGGCGGTGGAGGCCCGGCGGCGCGAGTCGCTGTCGACGTTCCTCGATGTGGTGGCCGGGTTCAACGACCTCGACGGCGAGAGCTCGCTGACGTCCTTCCTCGCCTTCCTCCGGGCGGCGGAGGAGCACGAACGCGGCCTCGACAGCGTGGCGCCGACCGGCAGCGACGCGGTGCAGCTGCTTACGGCCCACAAGGCGAAGGGGCTCGAGTGGGATGTCGTGGTGTGCCCCGACCTCACCAAGGGCGTCTTCCCGGCCGACACCCTGAAGGGCCGGTGGACGACCACGGCCGCGGTGCTCCCCGGCCCGTTGCGTGGGGACGCCCTCGACCAGCCGACACTCGACGCCGCCCTCGACAAGGCGGCCCTTTCGTCGTACGACGGGGAGTGCCGTGAGCACCTGGAGCGCGAGGAGCGTCGGCTCGGGTATGTCGCGTTCACCCGGGCGCGCACGTTGCTCATCGGTAGTGGGCACTGGTGGGGGCCGACGCAGAAGAAGAAGCGGGGCCCGTCGCCGTTCCTGATCGAGCTGCGGGACCACGCCCACGCCGGGCACGGCACCGTGGAGCTGTGGACGGAGGAGCCCGACGGCGACAGCAACCCGCTGCTGCAGGAGACGTCGGAGTTCGTGTGGCCCGCCCCCTATGAGCCAGAAGCCTTGAGCCACCGGCTTTCTGCCGCCGCATCGGTGCGCGCAGATCTGCGCGCCCTCGCCGCGGGGGAGTCGTTGGAGGAGGACGCCGGACTGGCCCCGTGGGAGCGCGAGGAGCTCGAGCGGCTCGACCGCGAAGCGACCCTGCTGCTCGACGAGGAACGCGCCGCCCGCAAGGCCGAGCGGCAGGTGCTGCTCCCGTCGTCGCTGACCGCCTCGCAGCTGATGCGGCTGCGGGAGGACCCCGACGGCTTCGCGCGCGAGCTCGCCCGGCCGATGCCCCGACCGCCCGCGCCGGCTGCGCGCAGGGGGACCCGTTTCCACGCCTGGGTCGAGACGCTCTTTGAGGAACGACCGCTGCTCGACCCCGACGAGCTGCCCGGAGCCGAGGATGACGACCTCGGCACCGATGAGGACCTGGCTGCGCTGCAGGAGGCCTTCCTTGCCTCCGGCTGGGCGGAGCGCAAGCCCTTCTCGGTGGAAGCCCCCTTCGCCCTGCCGCTGGCGGGCCGGGTGGTCCGGGGCCGGATCGACGCGGTCTACGACCTCGGCGGCGGCCGGTGGCAGGTGGTCGACTGGAAGACCGGGCGGGAGAGCGCCGATCCGGTGCAGCTGGCCGTCTACCGGCTGGCCTGGGCCCGGCTGGTCGGGGTCGAGCCGGAGGCGGTGGTGGCGTCGTTCCTCTACGTCCGCACAGGGCGTGAGGTGGTGCACGCCGACCTGCCTGGTGAGGCCGAGCTCGCCGCGCTGCTGACCGGGCCGGTTGAGGTCGAGACCCTCACGCTGCTGTAGATCCGGTGTTCTCCGCCGGATGCCCCGGTGCCGACCTTGCTAGCGGACGTGCAGCCACATCGGGCCGCGCGGCTCGAAGTGGCCGACGACCGGGTAGCCGGGCACCTCGCCGGCCACCAGCAGACCGCCGCTGGTCTGTGCGTCGGCCAGCAGCAGCAACTCGTCCGGATCCAGGCCGGAGTCCAGGTGGGGCGCCACCCACTCCAGGTTGCGCCGTGTCCCGCCGCTGACGAAGCCGTCGCGGAGCGCATCCCTTGCCCCGTCGAGGTAAGGCACGGCCGCGGCGTCGATCACGGCCGTGACGCCGCTGGCCCGGGCCATCTTGAACAGGTGGCCCAGCAGCCCAAAGCCCGTCACGTCGGTGGCGGCGGTGGCCCCCGCAGCCAGGGCGGCCTCGGAGGCCGCCCGGTTCAGAGCCACCATGGTCGCGATGGCCTGCGGGAACACCTCCCCGGTGCTCTTGTGCCGGTTGTTCAGCATCCCGAGGCCGAGCGGCTTGGTGAGGGTGATCGGCAGCCCGGCACGGGCAGAGTCGTTGCGCAGCAGGCGTTGTGGGTCGGCAAGTCCGGTCACGGCCATGCCGTACTTCGGCTCCGGGTCGTCGATGCTGTGACCACCACCGACGTGACAGCCGGCCTCCCGGGCGACGTCGAGTCCGCCCCGCAACACCTCGGTCAGCAGCGACATCGGCAGCACGTCCCGTGGCCAGCCGACCAGGTTGACGGCCACCACGGGGCGACCGCCCATCGCGTAGACGTCCGACAGTGCGTTGGCAGCGGCGATGCGTCCCCAGTCATAGGGGTCGTCGACGACGGGGGTGAAGAAGTCCGCCGTCGCCACGACCGCGGTCCGTTCGTCGATGAGGACGACCGCCGCGTCGTCCCCGTCGTCCAGACCCACGAGCAGCCCGGGGCCGGCGCCGGTGAGGCCGCGCACCACCTCTTCGAGCTCGCCTGGCGGGATCTTGCAAGCGCAGCCACCGCCGTGGGCATAGGAGGTCAGCCGGCGCAGGTCGGTGGAGGTCACTGCCCGACGGTACGTCGGAAAGGTCGGCGCAACCATCGGGGTCAGGGCTAGGGTCACCCCCGGAGGCGTGCGGTTTGCTGGTGCTGCCCCCGGTCTTCAACACCGGTGAGGTCCAGGATCTGGGCCTGGAGGGTTCGATTCCCTTCCGCCTCCGCCAACAGCCTCAGGGTCGTAGCCCGATCTCGGCATGCGCGGTCTTGTCGAGATGCCACTCGCGCTCGAGGCGCCACCCGCCCCGACCGAGCTTCTCGAGCCGGATGTCGGCGCTGGCCACCTGCTGCACCCGCACGTCGAGGCGCCGGCGACTGATCAGGCCGTGCACGCGCCACGAGGGGAGTCCGAGTTGGGCGCGCAGGAGTGGGGCGGGGAACAGCGGGTCGCGGGGGAGGTCCTGGCCGTCGAGTGGGAGCTGCAGAAAGGTCAGTGGTGGGAGGGCCGACAGTCCGGGTCGGGTCGACACCGCGGACACCAGCTCCAGGACGTCACCGTCGCCGAGGTCGGCGTGCAGCCAGCCCCAACGACGGGCGTTGCCGTGCCCGTAGATGCGGGCCGACGCACCCCGTGCGCCGGCCAGCGTGAAGGTGCGGCTGCCCACAGCGAAGCTTCCGTCGTACAGGGCGGAGGGGGAGGGGACGACCTGGGAGGCGGGCAGCAGCGAGCGTTGCCAGACGTAGCGGGGGAACCTCGCTAGTTGTTAACCTGCCGCCACTAGTTGCTGATCGAAGGCGGAGTACCGACGAACATGCCGTTACGCGGTTTGCAGCCGAAGGGATAGTCCGAGTTGGGAGCGAACGCGCCGCAGCATCCCGGCGAGTCTGATGACCTGTGCAGTGCCAAGGTCGGGAGCAACGAAGCCGCCGCCACGAATCAGTAGACCTAGCGCCGCTCCTGATTTACTGACGACAGGGCCGCCTGAGTCGCCGGAGACGGCCAGCAGTGTCACGGTAAAGGCGTGAGCCGAAGTAGTGCCTGTGACGAGACCTGTGCGCTTCGGCTGCACAGCGGACACGGCTAGTCCTTGCCCGGATAGTTCGACCTGTTGTCCCGGTTCGACCGACGTCCCAAGCGAGCTGACGCGCCCGCCGCCGACTAACGTTGGGTCGGCGGTGACTCCAGGCAGCAGAGTGATGACCGCGAAATCGGACGTGTCGATCACCTGCGTGGCGTATAGAACATGTCCGATTACTGGTCCGGAAGTCCCGAGTCGTACCTCGGGCCCGAGCCCGGTCCGCCAAGCTGAGTCTCCCGCAACGGTGGTCGACGTGCCCCGTTCCGTGACGCAATGGCCCGCTGTGCTGAGAAGGTGCGTTCCGCGGGGCCCCAAGAGCAAGAAGCCTGCCGAACACGGGACCCCAGACACGGAAATAGCGGCGCCCGGCGCCACCGTGATTCGACCGGCTCCTGACGCTGACGGTGCGAGCATCCCAACCGCAACCCCCGCAAGGGTCAGGCACTTCAGGCGCATCGGGCATTCCGGAGTCCGGCGAAGGCGCGAGGCAATGAGGTAGGCAGGGATGCCGCCAGCTGAAGTTCTACTCCGTCGGCGATGTCGTCGCGCGCGAGCGTAGAGGTAACAGGCTTGCAGGTCTTCGCCATCATCTGCGACTGGCCCGCTGCCTGTCGCTCCTGCTTCACCCAGACTCGCACTTGGCCGGTCGGGAGCACGGGCTGATACAGCTCAGCCTTGCCGTCAGTCGAAGTTGTGTCATCTGCGGCCGTGAGGCTCAGAACGAGGGGGAAGCCGAAGATGCTGGTGCTGAGTTTCCCACTACTGAGGTCATTGGCGACGGTCAGAGCAGGGGCGGGTAGTCGGGCGGCGTAGGTGGTGTCTTTCGTGCAGCTGGAGGACACGCAACGCCGCACCGTCACCTCGACTCGACCGCGGCTCTGGCTAGTCCCAGCTTCTGACATTCGGGCGAGGACGTCGACTGCATAGGTCGCACCGTCCGAGCCACGAAGTGACAGCGTGGCCGTAGCGATCCCCACCTTGTCGATGGATGGGACCGCCTGCGCGGGGGACACGGCGGAGACCGCGAGCACCGCACCGGCGAAAGAGATGAACCGCTTCATGGTGTGATGTTCGACGTCGGGAACACGATTCCTGCGGAACTTCGATCTTCGCCAAAGAACGCCGTCGGCCTGCGGCGGAATCCAGCGAGTTGTCCGAGCGGGGCAGAACAGCGGACCACTGGCCTTGACCGTGTTTGCCATGACGACGGCAGACTAACGACTAACGGGAGCCATTCACTAGGTCTTTCACGAGGTCAGAGCGCGGGTTGCGTCGCCAGGCTGGTGCGGCGCTGCTCGACCACGCGGGCCAGCATGCAGATGTCGTCCCGCGCGCCATAGGCCGCGAGCAGGCCGCTCTCGGAGTCCCACATCAG
>JANOTZ010000022.1:0-4384 GCA_031416735.1 Frankiales bacterium | reverse complement strand
TGGCCGAGCAGAGTGACCTCGAGGACGCCTTGCTCCACGAGCATCTCGACCTCGCGCAGGATGTCGGCCGGGGTGCGGTCCTGCTCCTTGCCGCGCAGCGCCGGGACGATGCAGAACGTGCAGGTGTTGTCGCAGCCGACGCTGATGCTGACCCACGCGCTGTACGTCGACTCGCGCCGAGCCGGCAGCGTGCTCGGGAAGACCTCGAGGGCCTCGAGCAGCTCGACCTGCGACTGACTCTCGACCCGGGCCCGCTCGAGCAGGACCGGGAGCGAACCGACGTTGTGGGTGCCGAAGACGACATCGACGTACGGCGCCTTCGCCAGGATCAGGCCCTGGTCCTTCTGGGCGAGGCAGCCCCCGACCGCGATCTGCATCTCGGGGTGGCTGTCCTTGACCGACTTGAGGTGGCCCAGGTTGCCGTAGAGCTTGTTGTCGGCGTTCTCGCGCACCGCGCAGGTGTTGAACACGACCAGGTCGGGGGTGCTGCCCTGCTCGGCCGGGAGGTAGCCGGCCTCATCGAGCAGCCCGGAGATGCGCTCGCTGTCGTGCACGTTCATCTGGCACCCGTAGGTGCGCACCTCATAGGTCCGGCTCACCGGTCCAGGGTACGGGCAGCACCCGGAAGCCCCAGTCACGCCGGACGGGCAGGACGTCAGGTCAGCGACAGCTCGAACCACACGCACTTGCCGGTCGGCAGCGGGGTCACGCCCCACCGGTCGGCGAGGGTCGCGACGAGTACCAGGCCACGTCCGGACTCGCTCTCCCAGCCGGGCATCCCGACCAGGTCCGGCACCTGCGGGCTGGCGTCGCTCACCTCGACGAGCAGCCGGCCGGTGCGCAGCCCGGCCCGCACCCGCATCCTCCCGCCGGCGTGCCGGGCGGCGTTAGCGACGAGCTCGGTGACCAGCAGCGCCGCCACGTCACGGACCGGCCCGGTGGCGCGCAGCCGCAGGAAGTCGACCACGGCTCGCCGTACTGGCGCGGCCGACTCGGGGCGGGCCGGGAGGTCGAGGTCGAGGATCGCCGGGGCAACGGGGTGCGCCCCCTGTCGACCTCGGCTCGAAGACACGTGAGTCCCTTTCCCGTCACCCTGGGCGTGCCCCGTCCCGGCCGGTTGACGCTTGCCCAGCGGCTAGAGAGCCAGCACCTGGGCGAGGTCACGGGCGGCCTGGCCGCCCTCCTCGATCGCCAGGTCCAAGGCACGGGGTACGTCGAGGTCGTCGGCGAGCGCAGCGAGCACGGCGCCTTGGGCCTGCTCGTCGGTGTGCGGACGACCCGCTGCGGCGTGCAGCGCGTCGAGCCGCTGGCCGGCCCGCTCCAGCGCCTCGGGCGTGTGGTCCCACGGTGCGTCGTAGCGCCGGTCGAGCACCAGCGTGCGGACCGTGGCACCGGTGACCTGACCGAGCAGCTCGCTGACGAAGACCAGGTTGCCGACCGACTTGGCCATCTTCTCGCCCTTGAGCTGCACGGTCCCGACATGCATCCAGGCGCGGGCGAACGGCGCGACGCCGGTCGCCGCCTCGGCCTGGGCCGTCTCATAGGCGTGGTGCGGGAAGCGCAGGTCGGCGCCCCCGGCGTGCAGGTCCAGCCCGGGCCCGAAGGTGGACAGCGCCATCGCGGTGCACTCGGCGTGCCAGCCGGGACGGCCCCGCCCCCAGGGGCTCGGCCAGGCGGGCTCGTCGGCAGTGCTGACCTGCCAGACCGCCTGGTCCAGCGGGTCGCGCTTCGCGGGGTCGTCCACCTTGCCGCCGTTGTCCCTCAGCAAGGCCAGGGCGGTGGCCCGGTCCAGGCCGGCGCGCTCGGCCACCGCGGCGCCGTGCAGGTAGACGCTCCCCTGCGCGAGGTAGGCGTCGCCGGTGTCGAGCAGCGCCTGCGCGAGGTCGATAACCGTGGCGATGAAGGTGTGCGCCCGCGGCTCATGCGCCGGGCGGCGGACGCTCAGGGCGTCCATGTCGCGGTCGAAGTGGAACTGCTGCACCGCGGCGAACCGGTCATAGGGCGCCCCCGCCCGGGCGGCCGCGTCGAACAGCACGTCGTCGACATCGGTGACGTTGCGACACACCTCGACGTGCACGCCGAGCCGACGCAGCACCCGGTCCGCGGCATCGACCCACACGAACGTCGCGGCGTGCCCGAGATGGGTCACGTCGTACGGCGTCACACCGCACACGTAGATGCGGGCCCGACCGACGGTCGAGACCGGGCAGCCGCCGATCCGCAGGCGGGGCAGGGTCGGGTCCGTCGTCATGCGGTCAGCCTGCCACGGCAGGTGAAAAACAACTGGACCCCACTGATTGGATCATGGTCGTGCCCTCCGTTCTCACCCAGTTGATGCCCGCCACGCCCCTGTCCCGCTCGCTGTCGATCCAGTCCATCCTGTCCGCCGCCGGTGAGGGGGTCTTCCTCACTGGCAACGCCGTGTTCTTCACTCAGGTGGTCGGGCTCTCGGCCGCCCAGGTCGGCCTCGGCCTGACCCTGGCGGGCATCGTGACGTTCTTCTTCGCCATGCCGCTCGGGCGCCTCACCGACCGCCTCGGGCCACAGCGCATGTGGGGACTCATGGCGCTTGCTCAGGCGGCGCTGTACCTCGTCTGGCCGCTCGCACACGGCTTCGCCTCGTTTCTTGCGGTGACCATCGCGCTCGAGCTGGTCATGACCGCCGCACGTACGGGGCGGGGTGCCTACACGCTCTCGGTGTTCTCCGGGGCAGACCGGATCCGCTCGCTCGCCTTCATGCGCTCTGCCCGCAACATCGGCTACACCCTCGGCGCCTTGATGGGCGGGCTGGCGCTCGCCAGCGACAGCCTCACGGCCATCCGCGCCGTGCCGGTGCTGACCGCCGCCATCCTCGGGGTGAACGCCGTGCTGGTCCGCCGGCTTCCCCCGGTCACGAAGGCCGCCAGCGTCGACACAGCAACCGTGATCACCCCCGGGGCGCTGCGCAACCGGGGATTCCTGGTCATGACGGCCTGCGACGGCGTGCTCAGCACCAACCAGGTGCTCCTCAACGTGGTCATCCCGCTGTGGCTGGTGGAGCAGACCGACGCGCCCCGCGTGCTGCTGGCGCTGCTGTTCGGTACCAACACCGTGCTGGCCGTGCTGCTGCAGGTGGCCGCGAGCCGCGGGGCGGAGACGGTCTCCGGTGCGCTGCGTGCCTCCCGGGTCAGCGCGGGGTTCTTCGTGCTGTCGTGCCTGATCGTGCTCTTCACTCACGACACGATCGGCTGGGTGACGATCGCGCTGGTCTGGGTCGGGCACATCACCGTGACGGGCGCCGAGCTCTATCAGTCCGCCGGCCACTGGGGACTGGTTGCCGAATTGTCCGAGCCGGCGCGGCGCGGGGAGTACCAGGGAGCCGCGCAGCTCGGCTGGACCGCCGGCTCGGTGTGGGCCCCTGCCGCCTACACCTTCCTGGCCATCGAGTGGGGCACCACCGGCTGGCTGGTCATCGCCTCGATCGTGGTGCTGGCCACGATCGGGATGCACCCGGCGGCGCGGGCCGCGGAGAGGTACCTGGCGCAGCACTCCCCCGCGGCCGAGCCGCAACCCGTCGGCTAGCTGTCCTCTGGTCCGCCGCTTGTCTCGGGCCGACAGGCCGTTCAGTCCAGGGCGGACAGGCCGTCGGTGTCGAGCACCAACAGGTCGGTGTCGGCGCCTTCGGCCGCGAGCTCCTCCTTGACGATCCGGAAGGCCAGCCCCGCGCCGTACCCCTTGCGGGCGAGCATTCCGGCCAGCCGGCGGACCCGCGCCTCGGTCGCGAGCCCCCGGGTGCTGGGGAGCTTGCGCCGCACCAGGCCGCGCGCCGTCTCCGCCTCCTCGTCCGGGTCGAGCTGCCCGACGGCCTCGCGGACGGTGTCGTCGTCGATGCCCTTGCGGCGGAGCTCCTGACTGAGCGCCCGGCCGGCCAGGCCCCGGCCGCGGTGCCGGGAAGCGACCCACAGGCTGGCGAACAGCGCGTCGTCGATGATGCCGACCTCGGCGAACCGGCCGAGCACCTGCTCGGCTGCCTCGTCCGGCACGCCCTTCTTCGCCAGCGCATCGGCCAGCTCCTTACGGGTGCGCGGCCCGAACTCGAGCAGCATCAGGCAGACCTGCCGGGCGAAGCCGGTGGGGTCCTTCGCGATCTCGTCGGCGCGCTGCTGCTGCCTGGTCTCGGCGCGGGCGTCGCGCTCCTCGCGGGTCGGCCAGGTCTTGCTGGCCCGCTCCTTGCGAGGGGCCTTCTGGCGCGACGCGCTGGCGCGAGCCTTGAGCGGGGCCTTCTGGCCCGGCTCGCACCCCTCGTCGCCGAGGGGAGCGAGCCGGTCGAGAGCCATCCGGGTAGCGGGCGACCGGGTCCGGCGCGACCAAGGCGGCCCGGGCGTCGTCGGTGACGTCGCCCGCC
>JANOTZ010000021.1:0-4880 GCA_031416735.1 Frankiales bacterium | reverse complement strand
ACCAGCAGCTACCGACTCGCCCACGCCCGCACCCAACGACAGCAAGGTGGGGCCACTTCAAGCCGTCATCCTGGGGCCAAGTCGAGTTGACACGGCCACCACCCAAGGGCGGTGTCGGTGAGTCGGCACTGCGTTAGTGAGCCACACCAGAACAGCAGTGGGCAGCCTGTTGCGGGGCATCCCCACCGACACCTGACCGTCAGCCTGGCCGGGCCTCGGGCTGCTGTCATTCAATAAGTAGCCTGCTGGCCGTCGCGGCTCGGAGAGCTGCCTGCCGAGGTATTTGGCGACTGCTTGCTCATCGGGGATGGCATCGACCAGTAGCTGGACACGGCACTTCCTGATCGCAGCTTGCAGCTCATGACGATGAGCGTGCGGGTCCTCGCCCGTACCGCGCAGCCCCTCGTCCGGACCCGATCGGCTTCAACGCGTCCGGCTGGCCACTACGGTCGCGGCATGCCCGCCTTTTCCTGGCTCCCGGCCAACCAAGCAGCGACAGACGACGTCGAGGCGGTTTTCGCCACGGGAGGCGCCCACAAGTGCCGTTGCCAAGCGCTGAAGGTGCCCGGCTGGATCTGGCGCGACACCACTCAAGAGCAGAGGGACGCCGCGCTGCTGGAGCAAACCGCCTGCGGCACCACCACCGGGCCGACGTCTGGGCTGATCGGATACGTGGACGGCGAGGCGGCCGGCTGGGTCGCGGTCGAGCCGCGGGAGAACTACGCGAGGCTGTGGAGCCGGAAGCAGCCGTGGATGCGGATGGACCCCGAACTCGAGGGCGTCTGGGCAGTCACGTGTTTCGTCGTGCGAAAGGGCTGGCGCCAGTCGGGGCTGACCTACGAGCTCGCCACCGCCACGGTCGAGTACGGCGAGCTGGTCGGCGCCCGCGTTCTGGAGGGGTACCCGATCGAGCCACCGCCGGGCAAGTCCGTGATCTGGGACGAGGCCTCGGTCGGGCTGGTGCAGGTCTTCCTCGAGGCCGGTTATGAAGTGGTGGCCTCGCCCACCCTGCGGCGGCGCGTGGTGCGGCGACGAGTAGGCAACCCTTCATGACCGTCTCCAACGGGGCGCTCACCGTGCTCGGACATCGAAGAACGCCTGCTACCCCAGGTCCGGAGCTGGCGTCCGCGACGGTGACTTTGCCCCTCGTCGCCGCAAGAACGCCGGTGCCGCTCGTCTTCGTGCGCACGGCTGCTGGGGCGTGGACCCAACTATCCGGCTTGACAGCCTTGATCGCGCCGCCCTGAGGACGCGGACGGCCCGCGCCCGGCCACATAGGCTCGGGGGATGGAACAGGTTCCAGGAATGCGCCGGGCCCTCGCGCGTGCCCGTGATGGCAAGCCGCTGGACCTGGACGAGGCCACCATCCTGCTCGGCGCCCGCGGGGCGGAACTCAGCACGTTGTGCGCGGCCGCGGCCCGGGTCCGCGACCAGGGACTCCAGGACGCGGGGCGTCCCGGGACGGTCACCTACTCCCGCAAGGTGTTCATCCCGCTGACCCGGCTGTGCCGCGACCGCTGCCACTACTGCACCTTCGCGACCTCGCCGGCCAAGCTCCCGGCGCCGTACCTGTCGATGGAGCAGGTCCTCGACATCGCCCGGCAGGGTGCGGCGCTGGGTTGCAAGGAGGCGCTGTTCACCCTCGGGGACCGGCCTGAGGAGCGCTGGCCGGCGGCCCGGGAGTGGCTGGACGAGGCGGGGTACGACGACACGCTGTCCTACCTCCGCGCCTGCGCGGTCGCGGTGCTCGAGGAGACCGGCCTGCTGCCGCACCTCAATCCGGGGGTGATGAGCTGGGCGGAGCTGCAGCGGCTCAAGCCTGTGGCGCCGAGCATGGGGATGATGCTCGAGACGACCGCGGACGTGCCGGCCCACAAGGGCTCGCCGGACAAGGTGCCCGCGGTCAGGTTGCAGACCCTCGAGGATGCCGGCCGGCACGCGATCCCTTTCACCACAGGGCTTCTCGTCGGTATCGGCGAGACGGAGAGGGACCGGGCCGAGACCATTTTCGCGATCCGGGCGTCACACCAGCGGCACGGTCATGTGCAGGAGGTGATCGTCCAGAACTTCCGGGCCAAGCCCGACACCGCGATGCGGCACACCGACGACACCCCGCTCGAGGAGTTTCTCGCGACCATCGCCGTGACGCGGCTGCTGCTCGGCCCGCGGATGCGGGTGCAGGCACCGCCCAACCTGGTCGACCTCGCCGAGACCGCGGCGCTGCTCGGGGCCGGCGTCGACGACTGGGGCGGCGTCTCGCCGCTCACGCCGGACCACGTCAACCCCGAACGCCCCTGGCCGCACCTCGCCGACCTGGCGGAGGCCAGCGCCGACAGCGGGTTCACGCTGACCGAGCGGTTGACGGCCCATCCGCCGTACCTGCTGGAGCCGTGGCTGGACCCACGACTGGCCGGGCACGTCGAGGCGCTGCGGCTGCCGAGCGGGCTGGCCGGCGACGTGCTGCCCAAGGGGCTGCCGTGGCAGGAACCCGACGGGGGCCTCGTCTCCAGCGGTCGCACGGATCTGCACGCGACCGTCGACACCATCGGCCGGACGGGCGATCGGCGCAGCGACTTCGACGACGTGTACGGCGATTGGGAGGCCGTCCGCGCGACCATCGCGGCCCCGCAACGGTTGGACACCGACGTGGCGGCTGCGCTGCGCAAGGCCCCGGAGCAGCTGACCGAGAAGGACGCGCTGTCGCTGTTGACCGCGGAGGGCGCGGACCTCGAAGCGGTGTGCCGGTGGGCCGACGACGTGCGCCGGGACGCCGTCGGCGACGAGGTCACCTTCGTGGTGAACCGCAACGTCAACTTCACCAACATCTGTTACACCGGCTGCCGGTTCTGCGCGTTCGCCCAGCGGCGCACCGACGCGGACGCCTACTCGCTGTCGCTGGAGGAGGTCGAGCAGCGCGCCGCCGAGGCCTGGTCGGTGGGGGCGACCGAGATCTGCATGCAGGGCGGCATCGACCCGCAGCTGCCGGGGACCGCCTACCTGGACCTGGCGCGGGCCGTGAAGCGGGGCGCCCCCGACATCCACCTGCACGCCTACTCACCCATGGAGGTCGTCAACGGGGCGGCCCGCATGCAGGTGAGCATCGCCGAGTTCCTCGACGCAGCAAGGGAAGCCGGCGTCGACAGCCTGCCCGGCACCGCGGCGGAGATCCTCGACGACGACGTCCGGTGGGTGCTCACCAAGGGCAAGCTGCCGACAGCGCAGTGGATCGAGGTGGTGCAGACCGCGCACCGGATCGGTCTGTCGACGACCTCGACCATGATGTACGGCCACGTCGACGAGCCGCGGCACTGGGCCGGGCACCTGCTGCTGCTCAAGCGGTTGCAGCAGGAGAGCGGCGGGTTCACCGAGTTCGTGCCGTTGCCGTTCGTGCACACCAACGCCCCGCTCTACCTCGCCGGACTGGCCCGACCGGGGCCGACGGTGCGCGACAACCGGGCGGTGCACGCCGTCGCCCGGCTGGTGCTGCACGGGACGATCGACCACATCCAGGCCTCGTGGGTGAAGCTCGGCGTCGAGCAGTGCCACCAGGTCCTGCACGGTGGCGTCGACGACCTCGGCGGCACCCTCATGGAGGAGACGATCAGCCGGATGGCCGGCTCCGCCCACGGCTCGCGCAAGTCCGTCGAGGAACTCGAGGGCATGGTCCTCGCCGCCGGCCGCACCCCCCGCCAACGCACCACCCTGTACGGCGTCGTCGGCGCCGAGCGGCATGCCGCGGCCCGCACCGAGCCGCACCGCAGGGAACTGCCACTGGTCCAGCGCGGCTGACCTCCCCGGATTGGGGGTCGGCCGCGGATAGGCTCGGCTGACCATTTGTGAAGGGGTACCCCGTGGAGCCGAACGTCCTGTCGCGCCGCATCGAGCAACTCGCGGCGCTGGCCAACGACGAGCCGGAGAGCGACTCCGGCCAGGCCGGGAGCGCCACCCTCGGCGCGGTCCGCGGGGAGATCGCCGCCCTGCGCGCCGACCTGGTGTCGCTGCGCAGCGAGCTCGGTTCGGTACGCACCGACATCGACGGCCTGTCCGGCCGGCTGACCGGCTCGGTGGCGGCGGGCCGCACCGAGACCGGGGCGCTGACCCGTCGGGTGGCCGACCTCGTCAACCGGGTCGACGTCGTCGGCGGTCGCGTCGAGGAGGTCAAGAACGACCTGCCGCTGCTGGTTCGCGAGGTGCGCGACGGCCTCGAGCTGGTGCCCGTACGCACCGGGGCGAAGCTCGACGAGCTGTCCGGTCGCCTCGGTGAGTCGGTGGGAACACGGGTCGATGCCGTAGCGGCCGAGGTTCGCCGTACCGTCGCTGCCGCTCTCGAAAAAGAGGCCGATGGGGCGGCGGCGACCCAGGGTCTGATGATGGAGGCGAGGGCCTCCCTCGAGTCGCGGATGGCCGTGCTCGAGGACACCCTCTCGGCCTTGGCTGAACGACTCGAGGCGCTGACCCGCGACGGGCAGCACACGACCCATGAGCAGCTCAAGGGCATGGGCGCGGCGGTCGCCGGTCTTGAGCAACGGCTCGACGCGTTGGCGGGGGAGCAGGTCGAGCGGATCGTCGCGCGGCTGCGGGACGTCACCGAGCGTCGGCTCGACAACCTGTCGGCCACCCTCAACGACGCGATCCGCAGCCGCAACGAGCAGTTGCGGCGCGAGCTGCTCGAGGTCCTGACGCGGGCGGGTGCCGAGCAGGAGTCGACTCGCAACCAGGTGGCGGTGCTCGTCGACGCCGTCCGGCACGCGGGCGCGCAGCAGGTCGAGGCCACCGCCGCTCTGGACGGGCGGCTCGCCGCCGCGCTCACCGAGGTGCGCGAGGAGATCGGCACCGAGCTCGACGATGTCGCCGAGCGTCTGCTCGTCACGGTGGCGGAG
>JANOTZ010000020.1:0-3790 GCA_031416735.1 Frankiales bacterium | reverse complement strand
ATCACGTTCTTGGTGCCCTTCTCGTTCTGAGCGTCCACCTTCTTGAGCAGGTGGTCGTCGACGAAGGGCCCCTTCTTCAGACTGCGAGGCACGGCGGATCCCCTAGCGCTTCTTGTTGGTCTTGCGGCGGCGGACGATGAGGGCGTCGCTGGCCTTGCGGCGACGCGTGCGGCCCTCCGGCTTACCGGCGGGGTTGACCGGGTGGCGACCACCACTGGTCTTGCCCTCGCCACCACCGTGCGGGTGGTCGACAGGGTTCATGGCAACACCACGGACGGACGGGCGCTTGCCCTTCCAGCGCATACGGCCGGCCTTGCCCCAGTTGATGTTGGACTGCTCGGCGTTGCCGACCTCGCCGACCGTTGCACGGCAGCGGATGTCGACGTTGCGCACCTCGCCCGAGGGCATACGCAGCTGGGCGTACGGCCCCTCCTTGGCGACCAGCTGAACGCTGGTGCCGGCGGAACGGGCGATCTTGGCGCCGCCACCGGGACGGAGCTCGATGTTGTGGATCGTCGTACCGGTCGGGATGTTGCGCAGCGGGAGCGCGTTGCCGGGCTTGATGTCAGCACCCGGGCCCGACTCCACGACGTCGCCCTGCTTGAGGTTGCGGGGCGCGACGATGTAGCGCTTCTCGCCGTCCGCGTAGTGCAGCAGTGCGATGCGCGCTGTGCGGTTGGGGTCGTACTCGATGTGCGCGACCTTGGCCGGCACGCCGTCCTTGTCGTGGCGACGGAAGTCGATGACGCGGTAGGCGCGCTTGTGCCCACCACCCTGGTGCCGCACCGTGATGCGGCCCGTCGAGTTACGCCCGCCCTTGCTGTGCAGCGGACGGACCAGCGACTTCTCCGGGGTGCTGCGCGTGATCTCGGCGAAGTCGGCCACGCTCGAGCCACGACGGCCCGGGGTAGTCGGCTTGTACTTGCGGATGCCCATATCAGTCTCTCTTCAGCTCGTGAGTCCGGCCGCTACGCGACCGGGCCCCCGAAGATCTCGATGCGGCCTTCGCGCAGGGTGACGATGGCGCGCTTGCTGCTGGCCCGCTGGCCGAAGCCGCCCTTGGTCCGCTTGCGCTTGCCCTGACGGTTGAGGGTGTTGACGTTCTTCACCTTGACGTCGAAGACCTTCTCGACCGCGATCTTGATCTGGGTCTTGTTGGCGTCCGGCGAGACGAGGAAGGTGTACTTGTTCTCGTCGAGAAGGCTGTAGCTCTTCTCGGAGATGACCGGCGCAAGCAGGATGTCGCGCGGGTCGGTCAGGTCGGTCGTGCCGCTCATGCCACAGCCTCCGTCTCGGTGTCAGTGCCGACGACTTCCGACGAGGAAGCGACCGCCTTCACGGACTTGCCCTTGGAGGGGCCGGCGAGGAAGGCCTGGAGCGCTGCCTCGGTGAACACGACGTCGTCGCTGACGAGGACGTCGTAGGTGTTGAGCTGGCCGGGCGCGAGCAGGTGCACCGACTTGTGGTTGCGCAGCGACTTCCAGGTGAGGGCGTCGCTGTGCTCCGCCACGACGAGCACGTGCCTGCGCTCGCTGATGCTGGCGAGCAGCGTGGTGGCCGTCTTGGTCGACGGCGCCGTGCCGCCGGAGAGCGAGTCCACGATGTGGATGCGCTCGTGCACCGCCCGGTCGGAGAGGGCACCGCGCAGGGCGAGCACCTTCATCTTCTTGGGGGTGCGCTGGGCGTAGTCGCGCGGCTTGGGGCCGTGCACGACGCCACCGCCGACGAACTGCGGTGCGCGGGTCGAGCCCTGACGGGCGCGGCCGGTGCCCTTCTGGCGGTAAGGCTTGCGCCCACCACCACGGACCTCGCCGCGGGTCTTCGTCGAGTGCGTGCCCTGACGAGCGGCAGCAAGCTGGGCGACGACGACCTGGTGGATCAGCGGGATGTTGACCTGGACGCCGAAGACGTCCGAGGGCAGCTCGACGGTGCGGCCGGTGCCGCCCGTCGCGCTCTTGACCTCGAGGGTGTACGACGGGCCGGTCGTGGTTTCAGCTGTGTCGGTGCTCACTTGGGCACACCGCCCTTCCCGAGGCCGTTCTTGACGGCGGTGCGGACGAGGACCAGGCCACCGGTCGGACCGGGGACGGCGCCCTTGAGGAGCAGCAGTCCCTTCTCGGCGTCGATGGCGTGGATCGTGATGTTCTGGGTGGTGGTGCGCTCGCCACCCATGCGGCCGGCCATCCGAGTGCCCTTGAAGACACGACCGGGGGTGGCGCAGGCACCGATGGAACCGGGCTTGCGGTGCGCGCGGTGCACACCGTGGCCGGCGCCGAGGCCCTTGAAGTTGTGACGCTTCATGACACCGGCGTAGCCCTTGCCCTTGCTGGTGGCGACGACATCGACCTTCAGCGGCTTGGCCCCAGCGTCGGTGGAGAGGCTGAAGATGTCAGCCGTGATCTCCTGGCCGAGCGTGTAGGACGACGCGTCAGAGGTGCGGATCTCGAGGGTGTAGCGACGCGGCGGGACCCCTGCCTTGGCGAAGTGCCCCATCTCGGGACGGTTCACCTTGCGCGGGTCGATCACGCCGTACGCGATCTGGACTGCGGCGTAGCCGTCGTTCTCGACGGTGCGGATCTGGGTGACCACGCACGGCCCGGCCTTGACGACGGTCACCGGAACGATCCGGTTGTTCGCGTCGAAGACCTGGGTCATGCCCAGCTTCTCACCCAGGACGCCCTGGACGGTTCTGTTGGAAGACATGTCAGCGAGCCCTTAGAGCTTGATCTCGATGTCGACGCCCGCCGGGAGGTCGAGTCGCATGAGCGAGTCAACCGTCTTCGGCGTGGGGTCGAGGATGTCGATGAGGCGCTTGTGCGTCCGCATCTCGAAGTGCTCCCGCGAGTCCTTGTACTTGTGCGGGGAGCGGATGACGCAGTAAACGTTCTTCTCGGTCGGCAGCGGCACCGGACCCGCAACCTGCGCGCCAGTACGCGTCACCGTCTCGACGATCTTGCGCGCCGAGCTGTCGATGACCTCGTGGTCGTAGGCCTTGAGCCTGATGCGGATCTTCTGTCCCGCCATGATGGCTTGTTTCCTCATCTTCTTATGCCGCTGCTGAACGATCTGGGGTTGGGCTGCGCGGTACGGCAACCAGGTCGGACCTGGTTGCCGTACCGCAGAGGTCCTACTTGAGGATCTTGGTGACGCGACCGGCGCCGACGGTGCGGCCACCCTCGCGAATGGCGAAGCGGAGGCCCTCTTCCATGGCGATGGGCTGGATGAGGGTCACCTTCATCTCGGTGTTGTCGCCGGGCATGACCATCTCGGTGCCCTCGGGCAGGTCGACGACGCCCGTGACGTCCGTGGTGCGGAAGTAGAACTGCGGGCGGTAGTTGTTGAAGAACGGCGTGTGCCGGCCACCCTCGTCCTTGGACAGGATGTAGACGTTCGCCTCGAACTCGGTGTGCGGGGTGATCGACTTGGGCTTGCAGACGACCTGGCCGCGCTCGACCTCTTCGCGCTTGATGCCGCGGATCAGCAGACCGACGTTGTCGCCGGCCATGCCGGAGTCGAGCAGCTTGCGGAACATCTCGACACCGGTGACGGTCGTGGTCATCACGACCTCCTTGATGCCGACGATCTCGACGGTCTCGTTGACGTTCACGATGCCGCGCTCGATGCGGCCGGTGACGACCGTGCCACGGCCGGTGATCGTGAAGACGTCCTCGATGGGCATGAGGAACGGCTTGTCGGTCTCACGCTCGGGCTGCGGGATCGCGGTGTCGACAGCGTCCATCAGGCCGAGGAGCTTCTCGGACCACTCCGGGTCGCCCTCGAGCGCCTTGAG
>JANOTZ010000019.1:0-28081 GCA_031416735.1 Frankiales bacterium | reverse complement strand
ATCGCGACCTACGTGGAGCACCACCGCACCCTGGGCGACAGGATCCGGGAGCTCGTCGGCGCCGGCCTGGTGCTCGACGACCTGCTCGAGCCGGAGTGGCCCGAAGGTCACACCGGTGAGTGGGGGCAGTGGTCGCCCCTGCGTGGCTCGCTCATGCCTGGTACGGCGATCTTCCTGGCGCACCGGCCGTAGGCCTTCGCGCCCAGTCAACTAGTGCTTGATCTTGGGCTTGGTCAGGTCGATGGCCCTTTCGGCCCGCGGCGTCGGCAGGGCGCCGCTCACGTCGGGGCGGCTCGGAGCCACGACCTGCTTGACCGTCCGACGCCTGCCCAGGATGCCGCCACCGAGCAGGAGGAAAGCAAGGGCACCCAGGACCCACGGGGCCCGCTGGAGCATCTGCGCCTTCGCCTTGGACTCCTTGGCGGCCGCGACCCGGTTGGCGATCGTCGCGTCGGTCGGCACGAGCTCGTCCACGAGCAGCGCAGGTGAGACGACCCCGCTCGGCAGCTTGATGCTCGTCTGCGGAGAGGTGGTGGAGGAGACGATGGAGCCGGTCACCGGCTCGACCAGCAGGGTGCGCCCGGCGTTGCTGTAGAGCGTGTCAGTGCCCGCGAGCACGCCGTACTGACCGAGGGACATCAGCGCGATGGTGCCGTGGAACTCATAGACCTCGAGGCCCTTGACCGTCGTGGTGCGGACGTAGTCGACGGGCCAGGCCTGCTTGGAGGTCTGGTCGAAGTAGGAGTAGGTCTTCTTGGCCGTACCGAACGGGAACTTCACGGTCTGCCCCGTGGTGTTCCAGGTGTCACCGAGCTTGCCCGGCTGCCCCACTCCGGTGCTGCGGTCGAAGGCGACGGTGAAGCTGCCCGCCTTCAAGCCCGTGTAGACGCCCGAGCTGTCGACCGTCTGGACTGCCCCGTCGACCACTGGTGCGAGGTTGAGCAGCTCGTCATAGCTGCCGACGTCGCGGCTCCCGACCGGCTTGCCCTTGGCGTCCCGGTGGGTGCTCAAGGTGCGCGTCAGGTCGACGGTGACGTCCTCCATCTGACCCGTGGCGCTGTTGAGCTTCTGGGCGGCGGACCGCGAGTGCGTCGTCAGGTCGATGTCACCCGGCGCCTTGAGCAGGGCCGGCGTGATGGCCAACGGGAGGAGGACCGCCAGCCCGATGCTGAATGCCCCCCCGCCGATGAGAGCGGTGGCCAGCTTCTGCCTCAATGCGTGTCTCCTCAAGCGGGCGCCGGGTTGAGGCGCACCAAGACAGCGGTGGGTGTCCCGCTGTGCCTGGGCAAGCCTGCGCCAGCGACCGGATTCCGACAATGGTCATAAAGGACCAGATCCGGACAGTCCGTCTCAACGTCGGCGAAGGACCAGCAGCAGGTTCCAGGTCGCGAACTCACGCACCAGCGGCACCCGGACCACCCACCGCGCCCAGCTCGGGTGGTAGCGGGGCAGGACGTCGAGGACGTCCACCTGCTGCTGCCGCTCCAACCACCGGAGCATCCGGGCGACAGACGTCGGGTAGAGCGACTCGCCGTACTCGTTCTTCGGGCGCTTGCCGTGCTTGCGGGCGTACCTGTCCGCCGCCCGGCGACCGCCGAGGTAGTGCCACGGAGCCGTCTCGTGCCCACCGTTCGGCGCGAGCCAGTTGTTGTAGGACAGGAAGACGATGCCCCCAGGCTTGGTCACCCGGACCATCTCGTCCGCCATCCGTTCGGGGTCCACGACGTGCTCGAGGACGTTGCTGGAATAGCAGACGTCGAGGCTGGCGTCGGCGAAGGGCAGCGCCATGCCGCTGCCGAGCACGGTGTCCTTCGCGACCTCCCGCCCGTGCAGGGACAGCTCCCCCACGTCCGCGTCGAGACCGATGTACTGCGCGCCCCGCGCCCGGAACGCGTCGGCGAAGTAGCCCGGTCCCCCACCGACGTCGAGCAGGGTGCGGCCCGCCAACTCCGTGTAGTGCCCGACCTGCCGCGCCGAGTCCGCCGCCAGGAACGAGTAGAACCGCGCCGGGTCGGTCTGCTCGTAGGCGAAGGCCTTGAGCAGGGCCCGGCTGCGGGCCAGGGAACCGAGCGGCGGGAGGGAGTCGGGCACGACGGCGACCTTAGGCCAACGACGACGTTCGCCCAGAACTGCCCTGATTAGTCCGACTGGTCCGGAAGGACTAGGCCATAACCATCCTGGCTAGCCATGTTCGGACGTTCCCGCACACCCGAGGCTGTGTGTACCGCCCTAGATAGACAGGACCGTACCCACGCGTGATTACCCCCACGCTGAGCCCGATCAGCATCCGCTCGGTTGATGCGTTTCTTCCTGTCCCGGTTCGGGATGTCCTGCTGCTCAACTGGCGTGACCTCACCAACCCGGAGGGCGGCGGCTCCGAGTTGTACGTCGAAAACCTCGCGTCCCGCCTGGCGGGTGCGGGAGACCGGGTGACGCTGTTCTGCGCCGCACACCCCAACGCGCCCCGGGATGAGGTGAAGGACGGCGTCCGCTACGTCCGGCGCGGCAACCACCTGACCGTCTACCTGTGGGCAGCCGCTCTCATGCTCCTCGGCCGGCTCGGGCGCACCGGGATCGTCGTCGAGGTCCACAACGGCGTCCCGTTCCTCGCCCGGCTGTGGACCCGCCGCCGAGTCGTGGTCCTCGTGCACCACGTCCACCGCGAGCAGTGGCCGGTCGTCTTCGGCCCCCTCGGCGCCCACCTGGGCTGGTGGCTCGAGTCCTGGGTCGCGCCGCGGGTCAACCGGCGGTGTGACTACGTGGCCGTCTCGGAGGTCACCAAGGGGGAGCTCGTCGGGCTCGGCGTCGAGGCCGGCCGCATCACCGTGGTGCACAACGGCACCTCCGCTCCCCTCCCGACCAGGGCACAGCGCGCCGCGGTCCCGACCATCGCGGTGCTCGGCCGGGTGGTCCCGCACAAGCGGATCGAGCTGGTCCTCGAGGCCGCTGCCGCCCTCCGGACGACGCTGCCCGGCCTGCAGGTGGAGGTCGCCGGCGACGGCTACTGGCTGCCACAGCTGCGGGCCAAGGTCGCCGAGCTCGGGCTGCAGGACGTCGTCCACCTGCACGGACGGGTCACCGAGCAGGAGAAGGCCGACCTGCTCGCTCGGGCCTGGGTGCACGCGGTCCCCTCCGTCAAGGAGGGCTGGGGGTTGTCGGTCGTCGAAGCCGGCACGCACGGCACCGCGTCGGTGGCGTTCCGCGCCGCCGGAGGCCTCGCCGAGTCGATCGTCGACGGCCACACCGGCCTGCTCGTGGACAGCGTGCCCGAGCTGCACACGGCCCTGCGCGAGCTGCTCACCGACGAGTCTCTGCGCCTGGTGCTCGGCGAGGGAGCCCGCCGGCACGCGTCCCGCTTCACCTGGGGCGGCACCGCTGCCTCCTTCTCCCACGTCCTGTCGCCTGAGCCCAACGTCGTCCTGGACCTCACGTCCACCTGAACCCCGAGGTCCGCCTGAACCTCACGTCCGCCCGAACCCCTGAACCTCACCTGATGTCCACCAAGGAGCACACCATCGGCACTCTCGTCACCGTCCTCGCCGGCCTCGCCCTCGCGGGAGCCACCACCTTCGGCCTCGTCTCGGCCCAGGGTGACTCCCCTGCGGGCAGCACGGTGCCGCCGGCGGCCGTCACCTACGACACCACTCCCTAACTAGGGTCTGCGGTCCCGCACAGCCCGCCGGAGAGCCTGCATGCCGAAGCCCGCCGCGAGCAGGTCGCCCAGCAGCACCGGCAGCACGGGCAGCCGGTCCGGCGCCTTCCCCGGGTCCGGTACGTCATAGAGCGCCAGCTCGTCGGTCTCCCGCACCAGGGTCAGACCGGCCACCTGGCGCTCCGTCGTGTGCTGGTCGTAGCCGCGGGCCGACTTCTCCACCAGGACCTGCGACACCCCTTCGGTGCGCAGCGCCGCCAGCAACGGAGCGCCGGACGTGGCCAGGCCATCGAGACGGGCCGCCACCGGGTCCTCGCCCTGCACCTCGCCGGTCGTCAGGGGCAGGTCGTCGTCAACGACGGGGCGGCTCAGCAGCTTGGTCGCCGGGTCGAGCACGATGCGGTTCCCGGTCCAGGGGAAGGCGCGGTAGAGCGTCCAGGGCAGCACCATGACGGCCCCGTGCGTCTCGCGGGTGAGCCCTTCCCACTCCGCCGGGTAGGTCGAGGTGGTGAGTCGACCGCCCTCCCCCCAGGCCGCACCGGGCAGGGCTGCGAGCGGAGCGAGCACGAGCAGCACCGGCAGGAGGCGGACCCGGGCCAGCACCTCGGCGGCACCCGCGAGTCCCAGGGCGACGAGCAGGACGAACGGCGCGAGCCACTTCTGCCCGTCCCGCAGCAGTCCCGCGGCGGGCAGGTGCTGCACCGCCCACTCCAGGCCGTCGCGGGTGATCGGGAGCCAGCCGAGCAGGGCCAGTGCGAGGCCCAACAGACCAGCCAGCACCAGCCGGTCGCCGACCCGCGCCCGCAACCGGGGAACCCCGACCGCGGCCACGGCGACGAGCACCAGCCCGACGGCCGCACCGACGGACCTGCCGGGCGGCACCGCGGCGGCGGCCCAGACGCCACCTCCGGTGACCAGCGAGCCGAGCACGCCGAAGGGGGTGTCGGCGTGAGCAGCGAAGGCCACGACCCCGCGGGGGTCGCCAGGAGCGAGGTCCTGCAGGAGGGCGGGCCCGAGCCACGGGAGGCTGAGGACCGCCGTGGCGGACAGCGCCCGCAGCGGCCGCCCGCACACCACGACCACCAGCGCGACGACCAGCAGAGCGCTGGCCCCACCCGTCGCGGACACCGCGAGCCAGGCCATGGCCGGCCAGCCGGACTCGCCTCGGCGCCACTCGACGGCGGCCGCCGCCGCCCAGGGCAGCACCGCCCAGCCGACGAGCAACGCCCACTGACCCAACAGGAGCCGTTCGTGCAGGTACGGCGACCAGCCGTAGGAGGTGGCCGCGACGAGGGCACCGGCCCTGCTGGTGGTCGGCATGCACCGCGCAGCGCCCCACGCCCCCAGGACGACGATGCCCAGCAGGATCAGGTCCTGCAGCCAACCGGCCGGCACGATCCGACTGCCGAGGGCGACGAGCAGATCACTGGGGACGGCCCGCGGGACACCGTCGAGCCCGAGCAGCTGACCGCCCAGCGGCAACCGGGGGACGAACACCATGTCGCGGGTGAGCACGTAGCCGGAGCCGAGCAGTGGCCCGAGCAGCAGGAACGCGAGGACCACACCGGCGGTCGCGCCGAGACGCGTTCTCTCCCGCAGCGTCAGCACACCGGGACGCTATGCCACGCTGCGCCGGTGGAGGACCACCCGCCCGCTGTCGTGCTCGTTCCGGCGTCCGCGGACTCGGCCGCCCTGGTGGACCCCGGCACCGCGACCGGTCGCGCCTCCCTCGCCCGCAGCGGTGGCGTCGTCGTACCGGCGCTGACCTTGGTCAACGCCATCGGCTACGTGCTGACCGTCACGGCGGCCCGGGCCCTCGACCAGGGCGCCTACGGCGAGCTCAACGCCCTGCTCGGTGTGCTCCTCGTCGTGTGCGTGCCCGCCCTGGCCGTGCAGGCCGTGGTCGCGCGCTCGATCGCGCGCCGCCCCGCCGACGAGGCTCGTGGTCCCCGCGAACGCGCCCTGCTCGTGCGCTCTGCCCTCGTCGGCCTCGGAGTCGCGGCCGTCGTCGCGGCCGGCACGCCGCTGTTGGCCGCCTTCCTGCACACCGGCACAGCTGGTCCGCTCTGGGTGGCCGCGCAGCTCGCCCCCTTTGCCGTGCTGTCCGCCGCGATGGGGGTGCTCCAGGGCAAGGAGCGTTTCACGGCACTGGCCGTGGTGATCTGCGTACAGGCCCTGGGTAAGGGCTTGGGCGTGCTGCCGCTCCTGGCTTCGGGCGGACCGACGGCGGTGCTGGCCGTGCTCACAGGTGGAACGGTGCTCGCCATGGTGGTGGCCCTGGTCCTCGTCGGCCGGGGTGTCCCGGGGCCAGCACCCGCGTCGCTCCCCACGGCACGGGAGGGTGTCGTCGCGCTGACCGGCCTGCTCGCCCTGCTCCTGCTCGCGAACCTCGACCTGCTGCTGGCCCGGCACGTGCTGCCCGGCGACGAGTCCGGGCGCTACAGCGCCGGAACGGTCCTCGCCAAGGCGGCGTTCTGGCTGCCCCAAGCCGTCGCCGTGGTCGTCTTCCCTCGGCTGACCGACCCCGAGGGCGGTCGGCGGCTGCTGCGCCAGTCCGCCTTGCTGGTAGGAGGTCTCGGCGTCGTGGAGGTCCTCGGGTGCCTGCTGCTCGCCCGTCCGGTGCTGGAGCTCACCTTCGGGCAGACCTACGGCTCGCTCGCACCGATCGCCCCGCTGTGGGTGCTGCAGGGCGCGGCCCTTTCCGTCGTACAACTGCTGGTCTATCGCGCGATCGCCACCCGCGACGCGGTGACCAGCCGGCTGGTCGGGCTCGCCGTGGTCGTGGAGGTCGTCGTCGTCCTCGCTGTCCGCCCGGACCGTCCGGGGCCGGTGATCGCCCTGGCGACGCTGGTGGCGCTGGTCCTCACCGTCGCGTTGGTGCTGCGCGCCATGCTGACGCGACCGCGGGACCAGACCTGACCACCACCGCGCTCCCGGCCGAGGAAGCGCCCTCCCAGGAGCCGATCCCCCACGCGCCCGGCGGCGCTCTGGTCTTCCCGGCGCTGCACGGGCTGCGCGGGCTCGCCGCCCTCGCGGTGGTGACCACCCACGTCGGGTTCCAGACCGGCCGCACCAACGAGCCCGGGCCGATCGGCTACCTGTTGGCCCGCGGCGACTTCGGGGTCACCGTCTTCTTCCTGCTCTCCGGGTTCCTGCTCTACCGGCCGATGCTGCACGCCCTGCGGGCTCCCTCGATCGGCACCTACCTGCGCCGACGCGGCCTGCGAGTGCTGCCGGTCTACTGGCTCGCGGTCGTCGGGGCCATGCTCATCCTCCCGGAGAACGACGGCGCCGGTGGCTCCACCTGGACCAGTCAGCTCACCTTGACCCAGGTCTACAACGAGGACCTGCCCGCCGGCCTCACGCAGATGTGGAGCCTGTCCACGGAGGTCGCGTTCTACGCGACGCTGCCGCTGTTCGCCCTCGCGGTCCGGGGGCTGCGGCGGCGGGCTGGGCAGGTCGTCGGCGGGTCGGTCGACCTCGGCGCCCTCGCCCTGTTGGTCGTCCTCGGCGTGACGTTCACCGCGGCGGCCTACACCGGCGCACTGCCGACCAGCGCCCACCTGTGGTTGCCCGCCTACGCCGACTGGTTCGCCCTGGGGATGGGGCTGGCCGTCCTGCATACCCGGCTCGCCACCGACCCCCGGCACCGTTGGAGCCGGGTGGTCGAGGACCTGTCCCGCGCCCCGGGCACCTGCCTCGCGATCGGCGGGCTGCTGTTCCTGCTCGCCGCGACCCCCCTCGGCGGACCCAAGCTGCTCGAGACCGCAACGGTCTGGCAGGCCCTCGCCAAGCACATCCTGTACGGCGCCGGCGCCCTGTTCCTGCTGTTCCCCACGGTGTTCACCCCCGCCGGGGGCAGCCGCTGGTCACGGCTGCTGTCCAGCCGGCCGCTGCACTGGGCCGGACAGGTCTCCTACAGCGTCTTCGCGCTCCACCTGATCGTGCTGCACCTCGTCTTCACCAGCCTGGGGCACCCGCCCTTCACCGGCCACTTCGGGAAGGTCTGGCTGGTCACGGTCGCCGCGAGCCTCGCGGTGGCCTCGCTGTCCTACCTGCTCGTCGAGCGCCCGGCCCAGCGGCGACCTGGCAGCCACCGCGCCTGACCCGCCTGAGCCGCCACCGCGGCTGAGCCGCCTGAGCCGCCACTGCGGCGGCGAGTGCCACCAGCACGAGCACCTGGGCCGCCGCCGACTGGCCACCGCGACCGCTGGGCCACGGCTGCAGGGCAGTCAGCCCGGCAGTGCCTGCCAGCGCGAGCACGATCAGTGGGGCGGTGATGTCACGGCCCCGGCGGCGCAGGAACGTGACCAGGACGGTGACGACGGCCAGGACCCCGCCCGCCACCACGCCCCCCAGTAGTACGAGGAGCAGGCCGGAGGCCGCGAGCACCACGGGCGACACGAGTTCGGGGACGGTGGCGTCGGGGCGGGTCCGCTTGCGACTGGGGGCCAGGGCAAGCACGAGGAGCAGTCCGAGCGCCATCACCCCCAGCCCGAGGGCGAGCCGGTAGTCCCGTCCCGGGGTGAAGAACAACGTGATGCTGCCCGCCTCGCCCGCGGGCACCACCCAGCCCTGTTGCCAGCCGTCCACCACGACCGGTGCGAGGACCCTCCCCTCGAGCCGGGCCTGCCAGCCGTCGTTGGCGTTCTCGTGCACCACGAGGACGGTGCGCGGACCGGCACCGACCCGGACCGTGCGTCGTTCCGGGTCCCAACGCCCGGCCTCGACCGGGCGGCCGGTGGTGGTCGCCGCGAAGGCCTCGCCCGCCCGGGTACTGCTGAGCCGCACGGTCTCGCCGTACAGGAGCGGAGAAGGGACGACGGACAGCCGGTGGCTGCCGGTGGCGAGGCGGACGGGACCGAAGGCGCAGGTCAGCGTCGACACCGCGGCCCGGTCCAGGAGCTGCCCGACCGTCGGGGCGAGCCGGGTCTGGAGGGTCTGCCCGTCGACCGACACGACCGGCCCGGTGCCGCACGCAAGCGCCCGCACCGCGGACCGGTCGATGGGCCGGCGGAGGTCGTCGACGCCGTGGACGATGACCTCGGAGACCCCGACGGGCAGGGCCGCCACGGTGCCGGTCGCCTGGTTGGCCGCAATCCGGTTGCGGCGGTCGTCGAAGGCAAGGGTGAGGACGGCTGTCCGCACCGGGGGGAACCGCACCCTGCCGGTCGGGTCGACCGTCAGTCGCCGGCTCGTCCCCGCGGCGGTGACCGTCACCGAGGTGGGGCGTGAGGCGGCGAGGGCCCGGTCCACCAGGAGCTGCACCCCATCGACCGTACGGAGGCTGTCCCAGGTGAGGGTCAGCGTCGGCCGGAGGTCCAGCGGGTCGGCGACCCAGCCGGTGCCGAGGTCCCTGTCGACCGCCGCCCCCGGCCGACCTGCCGGGTCGGTGACGGCCCGGGTAGAGGCGGTGGCCCGGAGCGCACGCCCCCGGTCCACGAGGTCGTCGAGGGCGGGGCCGGGTCGGGGACGGGCGACGACCGAGACGCCGAAGTCGCCGGTGCGGGCGACGGAGAAGGAGCGCTCGAGGTGCGGCTCCGGCACGTCCGGGGTGACGAGGAAGGGGGTGCACAGCGGGCGCCCGCCGACCCGCACGCAGCCGTCGGTGGCGAGCGGCACCGCGCGGAACAGGTAGTCCGCGACGCTGCTGTCAGCACCGACCGTGGGGGTCTGCAGCACCTGCTCCAGGACGACCCCCGGGATGGTGAGCTCGCGAAGTCCGACCGCCAGCCCCGCTCCCCCCGGGTGCACCGAGGCGACCGTCAGCCGCAGCCGCCTGGTAGGACCGGGCACGACAGCCACAGCCTGCACGCCTTCTGTCCGGGCGACCTGCTGGGTGCGCGATCCCTGGTCGGTGGTCACCGTCACGGACGCGATGTCCGACAGCGGCTGCCCCGAGGCCAGCCGGAGGCTGACGGTGCTCAGCTCGACGGCCTCATCGAGGTCGACCTGCAGCCACTGCCCGACGGTCTCCCCCACGATGCCCGAGTGCCAGGCTGTACCCGGCGAGCCGTCGAAGGCGGCGAACGGCGCGTACTGCGCGCCCGGCAGCCACAGGGCGTTGACGTCCGACGCGGACGACGATGCCGACAGGCGACGGGCCCCGACGATGCGGGCCACGGTCTGCCGCCGTACCCCCTCGACGGGGAGGTAGTCGTGAGCGGCCCGGTCCACCCGGTAGGGGTCGTCGGCGGCGAGGGTCGTGCTGTCACCCGGGAGCGCGCCGAAGGGGGCCTCCCGCCGGCGCAGCGTGTCGGTGACCAGCTCCGCTCCGTCGCTCCCGGGCACCGCCGGCATCCCGGCCAGGGTGGTCGCCTGGTGCTCGAGCAGGCCGGTGTCACCGGCCGTCACCAGCGCCTCCGGACCGCCCACCAGCTGGACGGCGGTCGCCGCCGGATAGCTGGTGACGACCGGCGCTCCCGGGCCGACCCGGAACACCTCGACCGCGCGATAGGGGAGGTCGAGGCCTGCGTCGGGCAGGGAGCTGTCGGTGACGGGGGCACCGAGGTAGGGACCGAACGCGGCGATCCGCTCGATGCCGGGCGACTCGGCCAGAGCCTGGTGCACGAGGGCCGGCCGAGGCGCTCCGGTGCGGCGCCAGTCGAGGTCGTTGCGGACCACGAGCAGTCCGACTCCGGCCCTTAAGAGTGCAGCGGTCAGGCCTGGCGAGCCGGTGCCGTGCCGGAACCGATCCTGCAGCGCATCGAGGTAGCGGATGCCACCGGGGGGCGCGAGCGGAATGGCGTTGCGGACCGCCCACGGCGAGTGCGCGAGCGCCTGCAACGGCTCGTCCCCGGTACTGCCCCAGAGGTAGTCGGCGAACGGGGAGCCCGGCACCAGCAGCGCCCGCCCGTCGCCCTCGTGCATCTCCAGGAAGTCCGCCGTCTGGGTCCAGTAACGCGGCACGTCGTTGTAGCCACCCCGCGGCACGCCGAGCCCGAGCAGCAGCGGGCTGGCCACCCCCAGCAGCGCGACGACCGTGATTCCCCGGAGGGCGGACTCCCTTGGGAGAGAGGCGAACCGGCCACGGAGCGGCACCGCGATGCTGGCCATCGCATGGCAGGCGGCGAGGAGCAACGGGAGCCGCAACACCGCGTCGAACTTGTGGACGTTGCGGAAGGGTGCCAGCACGCCGTCGAGCGCCTCGCGAAGCGACCCGGCAAACGGACCGTCCACGGAACCGACGTGCCCGGCGGTGACCAGGACCAGACCCAGCAGGCAGGTCGGGAGAAGGAAGGCGCGGTAGGGCAGGTCGCGGCGCGCCAGCCCGAGCAGCCCGAGCCCGGCGAGGAGCACGGTGTTGAGGATGGTCACCGGGTCGGTGACGAGGCGCCACGCCGCCGGCCAGGTCGGGCCACCCTGCAGCCCCAGGTAGCCGATCCAGTGCGAGGTCCCGCGCAGCACCTCCGACGGCGAGGTGAGCCCGGTCGTGACGACGGACGGCTCGATGTAGGCCAGGAAGGGTGGGGCGTACTTCCCTTGCAGGAGAAGGGGAAGCAGCCACCACAGCGTGGCGAGCAGCACGGCCGGGATCCACCAGCCGATGAGGGCAACCCGGGTCCGGCCCCGCACGCAACAGAGCAGGAACAGGCCCGACACCGGCAGGGCGGCCAGGGTCGCGACCGCGTTGACCCCGCCGATCAGGGCCACGGCCACCCCGGACCGGAGCGCCCCGGCCCGGGCGCTGAGCCGTCCCTGCGCGGCGCTGACGAGGGGCAGCAGCACCCAGGGCGTCATGACGAGCGGAAGGGCCTCGACCGAGGTGGCACCCAGCATGCTGACCAGTCGCGGCGAGAGCGCGAAGGCGAGGCCGGCCAGGATCCGGGAAACCGGCGTGCCGATGCCCAACCGACCGGCAACCCGCACGAAACCGAGGAACCCGACGACCATGAGCAGCGCCCACCAGGAGCGCTGCACCACCCACGCCGGGAGCTCCAGCGCGTGTCCGGCCGCGAACAACGGGCCCATCGGCAGCAGGTAGCCGCCGGCCTGGTTCTGCAACTGACCGAAGGCCGCCTGGGGGTCCCACAGGTGCAGCGCCCGACCGAGGAAAGCGAGCGGGGACACGGTGAGGTCGAGTTTGGTGTCGGGTGCGACCTTGCCTGGCGACTGCACAAAAGCCAGCAACGACAGGGCAAGGCAGACCCCCGCCAACCTCAACCGGTGTACGACGGAAGGGACCTCCGCGACCTCGTTCACGTGGCGCCGTGGTCGCGCAGCCACGCGTCCACCTCGCGGGGGGTGCCCAGCCGGTGCACGGTGAGGTGCGGAGCCAAAGCTGTCTGGGCTTCGTATTCGGCGCGGTGCTGCGCGTGTGTCTGCCAGGTCCACCGGATCGGGTGCGTCGCCCGCAACACCGTGCCGAGCCGCTCGCGGTTGCCGTTCCACAGCTCCACGCGCAGCAGGAGCCTCCGGAAGGTCCTCGTCACGGCCCGCCGGGTTGTCGTCGTACGAGGCAGGTCGAGCCACACGACGGTGTCAGCCCGCGACCAGAGCAGGTCCCGGACGGCCCGGTAGTTCCCGTCGACCACCCAGCTGTCGCCCTCCGTCGCCCTCTCGACGTCGTCCGCGAAGGCGTCGCGCTGCACCCAACCCGGACCGTGGAACAACGCGTCGAGCTCGACGTGCGGCACGGCCAGGTGACTGGCGAGGATCCGGGCAGCCGTGGACTTGCCCGAGGCGCTCTGGCCGACGACGAGCACGCGCTGCACTAGTGGCCGGCTTCGTCCCAGGTGCGGCCGACGCCGACGCTGACGTCCAGCGGCACCGACAGGGGGTAGGCCCCGCCCATCTCCTTGCGTACCAAGGCTTCCAGCGCCTCCCGCTCCCCCGGCGCGACCTCGAGGACGAGCTCGTCGTGAACCTGCAGGAGCAGGCGCGACGACATCTTCTCGGCCCGCAGTCCGCGGGCGACCCCGAGCATCGCGATCTTGATGATGTCGGCGGCGCTGCCCTGGATGGGCGCGTTGAGCGCCATCCGCTCTGCCATCTGCCGGCGCTGCCCGTTGTCGCTGGTGAGGTCCGGCAGATAGCGGCGGCGGCCTGAGATGGTCGAGGTGTAGCCGTCCTTCCGAGCCTGCTCGACCACGTCCCGCAGGTAGTCGCGCACCCCTCCGAACCGCTGGAAGTAGGCCGCCATCTGCTCCTTGGCCTCCTCGTTGCTGATGCGCAACTGGGAGGCGAGCCCGAAGGCGGACAGCCCGTAGGCCAGGCCGTAGGACATCGCCTTCACCCGGCGGCGCAGCTCCGGGTCGACCTGATCGACCGGCACCCCGAAGGCCCGGGACGCGACGAAGGTGTGCAGGTCCTCCCCCGTCGCGAACGCCTCGATCAGACCGGCGTCGTGCGAGAGGTGCGCCATGATGCGCATCTCGATCTGGCTGTAGTCGGCGGTCATCAGCGCCTCGAAGCCCGGACCGGCGACGAAGCCCTGCCGGATCTCGCGGCCCTGCGCGGTGCGCACCGGGACGTTCTGCAGGTTCGGGTTGTCGCTCGAGAGCCGACCGGTCGCGGCCACCATCTGCTTGAAGGTGGTGTGGATCCGGCCGTCGTCGGCGACGGTCGGGAGCAGCTGCTTCTCCACGACCATGAGCAGCCGGGTGATCTCGCGGTGCTGCAGCAGCGCCTCGATGACGGGGTGCGTGCCGAGCAGGTTCTGCAGCGCATCAGCGTCGGTGGTGTAGCCGGTCTTGATCTTCTTGGACTTCGGCAGCCCGAGCTCGTCGAACAGCAGCACCTGCAGCTGCTTCGGCGAGCCGAGGTGGAACTCGTGCCCGACCGTCGCGTAGGCCTCCTCGGCCGCCAGCTTCACCTGCTCACGCAGCCGGCTCTCCAGGGCCTGCAGGTGATCCACGTCGGCGGCGATGCCGACCCGCTCGCAGTCGGCGAGCACCCGGACCAGCGGCAGCTCGACGTCCCGCAGCAGCGCGGTCGCGCCGCGCCGCTCGAGGTCGGCATCCAGCGCCACTGCCAGGTCCGCCACCGCGCGCGCCCGCAGCGCCGCATCGGCCGCGGCTGTCTCGTCCTCGGCGCCGTCGAAGGACAGCTGCCCGTCCTCGGCCGCCTCGGTGCGCAGCTCCCGCCGCAGATAGCGCAGCGACAGGTCGGCGAGGTCGAAGACCCCCTGCCCCGGCAGCGCCAGGTAGGCAGCCAGGGCCGTGTCGGAGGTGATGCCCTCCACCTGCCAGCCCCGGGCCCACAGCGCGAGCAGCGGCCCCTTGCTGTCGTGCAATGCCTTCTGGTACGCCGGATCGGCGAGCCAGGCGGCCAAGGCCTGGTCGTCCTCGGGGGTGAGCGTCTGCAGGTCGAGGTAGGCGGCACCGACCTCCTGGCCGTCTTCCGCTGTGGGGCAGGCGATCGCGAGGCCGGACGCGTCACCGGTGCCCCTCCCCCAGGAGCCGACGACGTGCACCCCCACCCGCTCGTCGCGCGGCAGTCCGTCGAGGAACCGCTGCACGTCGCCGGGGGCGAGGACCTGGACGTCGACGTCGAACCCCTCGTCGGCCTCCGGCTCGACCGTGGTCAACGTGGCATAGAGGCGTTCGCGCAGCACCCGGAACTGCAGGGCGTCGAAGACCTTGTGGACCTCGTCGCGGTCCCACTGCCCGAGCCGGAGCTCCGCCGGGTGGACCGCAAGGGGCACGTCCCGGACCAGCTCGGTGAGGTGCCGGTTACGCGCCACGTTGGCGATACCGGCGCGGAGGTTGTCGCCGACCTTGCCCTTGACCTCGTCCACGTGGTCGATGAGGTGCGCGATGTCGCCGTACTGCTGGATGAGTTTGGTGGCGGTCTTCTCCCCGAGGCCCGGGATGCCGGGCAGGTTGTCGGACGGGTCGCCGCGCAGGGCCGCGAACTCGGGGTACTGCGCCGGCGTCAGGCCGTACTTCTCCTCGACGGCAGCCGGGGTCATCCGGCGCATGTCGCTGACGCCCCGGGAGTTGTAGAGCACCGTGACCCGGTCGTCGACGAGCTGGAAGGCGTCGCGGTCGCCCGTGACGATGAGCACGTCCATGCCGTCGGCGGCCGCCTGGGTGGCGAGGGTGGCGATGACGTCGTCGGCCTCGAAGCCCTCGGCGGTGACGACCGGGATGCGCAGCGCCTCCAGCACCTCGTAGACCAGGGAGACCTGACCGTTGAAGTCGGTGGGCGTCGCCGCCCGCGTCGCCTTGTAGTCGGCGTAGGTATCGTGCCGGAAGGTCTTCTTGCTGACGTCGAAGGCCACAGCAACATGGGTGGGCTGCTCGTCTCGCAGGACGTTGATGAGCATCGCCGTGAAGCCGTAGACGGCGTTGGTCGGCTGCCCGTCGGTGGTGCTGAAGTTCTCCACCGGCAGGGCGTAGAAGGCCCGGTAGGCCAGCGAGTGCCCGTCGAGCAGGAGCAGCCGGGAGCGGCCTGGGGGCGGGGTGGGCTCGGTCGCGTCAGGCACGTTCCGGAGTCTAGGAGTCGGCGGCGTTGACCTGGCCGAGCGGGACGGGGGCGCGGAGGGGACGCCTGGGGCGGCGGCTGACCAGATGGTCCGCGGTGCGCTCCCCCAGCGACAGGCGACGGCGGACCACCGCGACGGGGGCGGTGCGCCGGACGGCCAGGGGGGCGAAGCCGAGACGGGCGAAGAAACGCGCCGCGTCGCGCGATCCCGGGTGGACGCTCACGACCAGCTGCTCGATGCCGCGCTCCTCGGCGAAGGACGCGGCCGCCGCGACCAGGGCCTTGCCGGCGCCGCGCTTGCGGTGCCGGTCCGACACCACGGAGTGGCTCACATGCACGGCCGGGATGTCGAGCAGCGCGTTGGCGGAGGCAACGGTGAGCAGGGCCATCCCGAGCGGCTCCTCCGGGCCGCCGTCCTTACCGCCGACGGCCAGCACCAGGTGCCGGTCGGGGTCGGCGATGGCGTCGCTGTAGCGCTCGATCAGCGCAGCCCTGCCGGCCATCGACGTCCCCCGCGAGCGTTCCAGGGGCAGGACCTGCTCGCGCAGCTCGTCCCCCAGCTCCAGCAGCACGGGCAGGTCCACGAGCGTCACGGGACGGACGCGCACGGGGCTCCACGACACGAGGGCATCTCCGGGGGACGGGCCGGCCGGGGCCGGCAAGGTCGAGCCATCTGGACAGTCCGCAAGGGGGGCGGGGACGAACAGCGCTGGGAATGGGCGCGACCGGAAGGACCTTCTGGGCTTCACCGGGATATCGGTCACCCTACTCACGGAATGAGGCAGGTCCAGTCCTTGATGGGAGCGGACTTTCGTTGACCCCCCTCAACCAACGGTCTAGGGTTCGCAGTCGGGCAGGACCCGGGCCCGCTCAGTAGAAAACGTGCAGGATCGGGGAAGATCTGCATGGAGCCAACGGCGCATCCCGGGTCCTGTTTCACACGCACTGGCAGGTGACGTCGGGCGCGGTCAGTCCTCGCCGAGGTAGGCCTTGCGGACGTTCTCGTCGTTGAGCAGGTCCGACCCGACGCCGGAGAGCACCACCCGGCCGGTCTCCAACACGTAGCCGGTGTCGGCGAGCGACAAGGCGGCGGAGGCGTTCTGTTCCACCAGCAGGATCGTCGTACCCGCGTCCCGGAGCTCCGCGATGGTCTCGAAGATCAGTTGGATCATGATCGGCGACAGGCCCATCGACGGCTCGTCGAGCATGAGCAGGCGCGGCCGGCTCATCAGAGCCCGCCCGATGGCGAGCATCTGCTGCTCGCCGCCCGACAGCGTGCCGGCCTTCTGTGCCCGCCGCTCGAGGAGCCGCGGGAAGCGCTCGAAGACGCCGTTGACGTCGCTGACGAGGGACTCGCCCTTGCGGCTGTAGCCGCCGAGCGCGAGGTTCTCCTCCACGCTCATGAGCGGGAAGATCCGGCGACCCTCGGGGGCGTGAGCGATGCCCAACGTGACGATCTCGTGGGCCTTCAGGGCGTCGAGCCGCTGTCCGTCGAACAGGATCTCCCCGGCCACCGGCTTGAGCAGTCCGGACAGGGTGCGCAGCGTCGTCGTCTTGCCGGCACCGTTGGTGCCGATCAGAGTGACGACCTGACCTTCCTCGACCTCCAGGCTGATGCCCTTGATCGCCTCGATGGCGCCGTAGGCGACCCGCAGGTCACGGACCTCGAGCAGGCTCATGCGGGGGTGTCCTTGTCTGAGTCCGGCGCGGCGGCCGGCTTGGGAACGGTCTTCCTGGGAGCAGCCTTCTTGGCCGCCTTCTTGGGCGAGGAGCCTGCGGCGTCCTCCGGGGCCTTACCGAGGTAGGCGGCGATGACGCGCTCGTCGGACTGCACTTCCGCAGGGGTGCCCTCGAGGAGCTTCTCCCCCTGCACGAGCACGGCGATCCGGTCGCAGAGCCCGAACACGAACCGCATGTCGTGCTCGATGAGGATGACCGAGATCCCCCGGCCCTGTACGGCGCGAACCAGGTCCCTGGCCGCGACCGTCTCCTTGGGGTTCATGCCCGCTGTCGGTTCGTCGAGCAACAGCAGGCCGGGCTCGGTCGCCAGCGCGCGGGCGATCTCGAGTCGGCGCTGGTCGCCGTAGGGCAGCGACTTGGCCAGCTCGTTGCCTGCCGTGGTCAGTCCCACGAACTTCAGCAGCTCGCGGGCCTTGGCCTCGGACTCCCGCTCCTCCCGGTGGTAGCGCGGACCGCGACCGACCGCGGACATCACGCCGGCCTTGGTCCGCACGTGCCGACCGACGAGGACGTTCTCGAGGGCCGTCATGTTGGGGAAGAGCCGGATGTTCTGGAAGGTGCGGGCGACACCGGCCTTGGTGATCAGGTCGGGCCGGCGGGGCAGCGGTGAGCCCCGGTAGATGACCGTTCCGGCGGTCGGCGTCTCCATGCCGGTGAGGCAGTTGAAGAACGTCGTCTTGCCGGCGCCGTTGGGTCCGATGAGACCCACGACCTCGCCCTCGCCGATCGCGAGGTCGACGTCCTTGACGGCGACGAGCCCGCCGAAGCGCTTGGTGACCGCAGTGGCCTGCAGGATGGTCATGCTGTCCCTCGGTGGCCTGGAGGTGCCGACAAGGCGTCCGCGCCACCGCCCGGTTCGTGGAACTCCCTGGCTCTGCGTTTGCTCGGCACGAGCCCCTCAGGTCGGAGCCGCATGATGAGCACCAGCACGATTCCGAACACGAGCAGTCGCAGGTCCTGCAGGAAGCGCAGCTTCTCCGGAAGCAGGTAGAGCACGGTGGCGCCGAGCAGTGCGCCCGGGACGGTGCCCATCCCTCCGAGGATGACCGCAGCGAGCAGCAGCGCGGACTCCATGAAAGTGAACGAGTCGGGGGCGGCGACCTTGACGACGTGGGCGTTGACGGTGCCCGCCGCGCCGGCGAGGGTGGCTCCGAGCACGAACGCGAGCAGCTTCAGGCGGGTGGTGTTGATGCCAGTGGCCGCGGCCGCGACCTCGTCCTCCCGGATGGCCACCCAGGCCCGCCCGATCCGCGACTCCGCGAGCCGCAGGAAGGCCGTCATGACCACCGCGATGAGGATGATCTCGAGCCAGTAGTAGTTGGCTTGGAAGGGCAGGTCGACGCCGAACAGCAGGTGGTTCTCGCCGAAGTTGAACCCGCCCGGCAGCGTCAGGTCGGGGATGTTGCTGATCCCGTTGGGACCGTTGGTCAGGGACGGCCCGGCCGACCCGTCGAGGTTGTTGACGGTGATGCGGAAGATCTCCCCGAAGCCCAGCGTGACGATCGCGAGGTAGTCACCACGAAGCCGCAAGGTGGGTGCGCCGAGTAAGAGTCCGAAGACACCGCTGATCGCCGCACCCAGGAGGATGACCAGCCCGAAGGGCAGGTGCATGTCGATGACGCTCGTCACGCTGCCGCTGAAGATCGCCGCGAAGTAGGCACCCACCCCGAAGAAGGCGATGTAGCCCAGGTCGAGCAGGCCGGCGAGGCCGACGACGATGTTCAGGCCGACCGCGGCCGCGGCGAACACGCCGATGCTGGCCGCGATACGCAGCGAGTAGCCGTTGCCACCCTGGGTGAACGGGAACACCACCGCGGACATGAGGGCGGCAGCCACCAGCACGCGCGAGTGCTTCTTGGTCATCGCACCGACGCTGGCCACCAGCCCCAACCGGGACAGCGCGAGCATGGCGCCGCACACGAACAACAAGAAGCACAGGAACTGGCTCTCGTTGGTCAGGTCGTTGAGCGAGATGGCGCCACCGAGCCGGTGGTCCGGCCCGTCGGCGACCGAGGCGGTGGGGAGTCCGAGACCGATCACGAAGATGATCAGCGCACCGACCGCTACGCCGACAACGAGCAGCGTCTCGATCAGCACGCGCCAGCGACCGTCGGGGAGCTCGCGGACGGGTGCGACGACGTCGTCCTCGGGGAGGGACTGCGCACCGAGGTAATAGAGGACGACACCGGCCAGGGCGACGTACGCGCCGGTGCCGAGGTTGACGAGGCCACCGCCGGCATAGGCGATGAACAGCACCGTGAGCATCGTGATGACCAGGGCAAAGGTGGAGGCCCCGCGCAGCGCCCGGGCCCGCCCGGGCCAGTCGAGGCGGAACAGCACCCCGAACAGTGCGAGCAGCAGCACGTACAGGCGCGAGCCACCGGGCGCAGTGTTGAGCATCTTGCCCGGGAAACCGGCGAAACCGGCCCATGGCAGGAAGCACCCGACCACCAGCAGCAGAACCCCGACCAGCCCGATCAGCGCGGCGGCGGGGCCGAACCGGGCTTGCAGCCGGGTGCGGACGAAGGCGGCCTGGTTCATGCGCGAGCCGCCACGCGCTCACCGAGCAGGCCAGTGGGCCGGAACACGAGCACGATGATGAGTACGACGAAAGCCCACGCGTCCTTCCAGGCTCCGCCTGCGAACGGCTCCGGGGCGTACTGCGTCGCCATCACCTCGACGAGCCCGAGGGTGAACCCACCCAGGACGGCGCCCGAGATGTTGCCGATGCCGCCGAGGACGGCCGCGGTGAAGGCCTTGATGCCGGTGAGGAAGCCCATCCGGAAGTCGACCTGGCCGAAGCGGAGGCCCTGCGCGACTCCGGCGACCGCGGCGAGCGCCGCGCCCAGCACGAAGGCGGTCACGATGAGCCGGTCGGTGTTGATGCCCATCAGCCGGGCGGTGTCCGGGTCCTGCGCGGTGGCCTGCATGGCCCGGCCCGTGCGGCTGCGCCGGACGTAGGTCGACAGCGTGACCATCCCGACGACGGCGACCACGACCGTGAGCAGGCTCGGCGCGTTGATGGTGACGTCACCACCGAGTGAGAACTGACGGTTGGGATCGACCAGCTGCGGGAAGTTGCGGGCCGACTTCGCCTCGGGGTAGAAGTTGCGCACCAGCTCCTGAAGGGCGATCGAGACCCCGAGCGCGGTGATCAGCGGCGCCAGACGCGGTGCGCCTCGCAGCGGCCGATAGGCGAAGCGCTCCATGAGCACCGCCACGGTCACGCTCACGATGACGCCGCCGAGCAGCATCATCGGCAGCAGGACAGCGGTCGGGGTGCCGGTCGGCAGCGCGAGGAAGGTGGTGAGGGCGCCGAAACCGCCGAGCATGAAGATCTCGCCGTGTGCGAAGTTGATGAGTTGCACGATGCCGTAGACCATCGTGTAACCGAGGGCTACCAGGCCATAGGTGGCGCCCAGCACGGTGCCATTGACGAGCTGCTGGAGGAACAGGTCCACGGGGCCTCCGGGGGTTTGGGACGGCAGACAGTACGCCTGAGGGGGCGGCGACCGCAGCAGCGGTCACCGCCCCCTCAGGACGCAGTTACTTGAAGGTGTCGGTCTTGGCAGCGACGAACTTGCCGCCCTTGACCGTGTAGACCGTCAGGACCTTGCTGTTGGTGTCGCCGAAGGCGTCGAAGCTGATGGGACCGGTGACCCCGTCGAAGCTGATCGACCCAACCTCCTTGGTGACCTCGTCACGCAGGGCCTGGCCCGACTTGCCATCCTTCACTGCCTTGGCGATCGCCTGGATGATCGCGTTGGCCGCGTCGAAGGCGTAGCCGCCGTACGGACCGACCGGCTCGGCGTACTTCTGGCCGGCGTAGTCCGTCAGGAAGGTCTTGGCCGAGTCGAGGGACTCCGTCGGGGCGCCCAGCGCCGTCGCGTAGTCGCCCTCGGCTGCAGCGCCACCGATCTTCAGGAAGTCGTCAGCCTGGACGCCGTCGCCACCCATCAGCGGGATCTTCAGGCCGGCGGCCTTCATCTGCTTGGTGAACAGGGAGGCCTCGGGGTACTCGCCGCCGTAGAACAGGAAGTCGGGGCTCTGCGCCTTGAGCTTCGTGATGGTGGCGGAGAAGTCCTTGTCACCGGGGTTGATCGTCTCGGTCTTCAGGACGGTCGCACCGCCCTTGGCGGCTTCCTTGGCGAAAGCCTCCGCGAGTCCCTGGCCGTAGGCCTTCTTGTCGTGGACGATCGCGATCTTCTTCTTACCCAGGCTGGCCGCGAACTGCGCGGCGAAGGGGCCCTGGATGTCGTCGGTCGCGACCACCCGGAAGTAGCTCTTGTACGGACGCGCCTGGGTGCCGCCGGTGGAGAGCGCCCCGCGACCGGTCAGGTCGACGTTGGAGTTGGCCGGGGAGATCTCGACCAGGTTGGCCTGCGAGAGCACCGGAGCCACCGACTTGGCGACGCTGGAGTTCAGCGGACCGACCACACCGACGACGCTGCTGTCGGCGACCAGCTTGGCGGCGACGGTGGCGCCGACATCGGCCTTGGCCGTGTCGTCCTGGGCGTTGAGCTTGAGCGTGTAGCCCGCGACAGTCTTCTTCTCGTTGGCCTGCTTGATGGCCAGGTCGACGCCGTTCTTGATGCCCAGGCCGATGGCGGACAGGTCACCGGTGAGCGGAGCGATCACGCCGATCGTCAGGGTCTTGGACTCCCCACCGTCAGCGCCCTTCTCCTTCGAGGAACCGCAGGCGGACAGGACGAGGGCACCGATGAGCAGCGGTGCGGCAACGCGGACAAGACGGGGTGGGTGCACTTGCGACCTCCAGCAGGGGAGGACCGGGAGTTCCGGCCCTCAGGCATGATCAGCGGGCCGAAACCTACTCACGCTGACGGGTGTGGGCAAAGCCCCCACGCTCGGCGCGTCGACGCCGTTGTAGGAACGTGACCAAGTAGAGACCTACGCAGGCCCACCGGGGACAGCTGCACCATCGACGACGTCCTGCGCCACCGACCGCATCGAGCGGCGCTGGTCCATCGAGGTGCGCTGGATCCAGCCGAACGCCTCAGGCTCGCTCATGCCGTGGGTCGTCTGCAGCACGCTCTTGGCCCGGTCGACGAGCTTGCGGGCCTCCAGGCGACCGGTCAGGTCGGCGACCTCGCTCTCCAGAGCGAGGATCTCCTGGAACCGCGAGACGGCCATCTCGATCGCCGGCAGGAGGTCCTTCTTCTGGAACGGCTTGACCAGGTAGGCCATCGCCCCCGCCTCGCGGGCGCGTTCGACCAGGTCCCGCTGGCTGAAGGCGGTGAGGATCACCACCGGCGCGAGCCGGGCCGCGACCACCTGCTCAGCCGCCGAGATCCCGTCCAGAACGGGCATCTTGACGTCGAAGATCACCAGGTCGGGCCGCAGCTCGGTCGCCAGTCGGACGGCGGTCTCGCCGTCACCGGCCTCGCCGACGACCTGGAAACCCTCCTCCTCGAGCATCTCCTTGAGGTCGAGGCGGATCAGCGCCTCGTCCTCCGCGAGCACCACGCGGCGCGCTGGGGACGCCAAGACTTTTTCGTTCACGTGGGGGAGGCTACCGACCCTCTAGGCTGGTGCCGGTTCCGCCCCCGTCGCGCAACCGGCAGACGCACGGTGCTCAAACCACCGACAGTGTGGGTTCGAATCCCACCGGGGGCACCCATTCCGGTACGACCTGCGAGCGGATGTGCTCCCGCGCAGCGGTTACCGAACGTCACGGCGTAAAGCCGGAGAGTAATCGGGTCGACACACTGTGTATGACGCGACGTGTCCTTGCCACCCTTGCTCTGCTCGGTGCCATGCTGAGCTCGCTGGCGATGCCCTCGGCCCAGGCCGCCGGCGACGACTACCCCTACCGGACGGACTCCACGCAGAGCGCGGACCCGTGGGGCTTCACCAAGCGGCAGTGCGTCAGCTTCGTCGCCTGGGAGCTCAAGCAGCGCGGACGGCCCCTCAACAACGCCACCCAGGGCTGGGGCAGCGCCCTCACCTGGGACGACGCGGCACGCCGGCTCGGCAAGCGCATCACCACCGTCCCCAAGGTGGGCGCGGTCGCTCAGTGGAACGCCTACGAGCGCTCGAGCTACTACCCGAGCAGTGGCGGCACCGGGACGCTGACGGCCGGTGGCTACGGCCACGTCGCGTTCGTCACCAACGTCTACAGCGACGGCACGGTCCGGATCGAGCAGTACAACATGACCGGCAACCGCAGCTACTCCGCGATGCGCGTCCGGGCGCCGCGCTACCTCTACCTCATGAGCTGACGCTCGACCCCGTGCCCCTCAGCGTCAAGCGTGAGGCGGCAGTCGTGAGACCTCAGTCGCTGAGGTTCGGTCGGGTCGGTAGCTGGTCCCCCAGGCGCCAGACCCGCAGCGCGTTGGTCGACCCGCTGGTGGCGGGTGGGCTGCCCGCGACGATCGTCACCAGCTCCCCCTTCTCCATCCGGCCGAGCTCGAGCATCGCGCTGTCGACCTGACGGACCATCTCGTCGGTGTGCTGGACGGCCGGCACCAGGTAGGTCTCCACGCCCCAGACCAGCGCCAGCCGGCTCCGGACCGCCGGGATCGGGGTGAAGGCCAGCAGCGGTATCGGCGAGCGGTGCTTGGCCAGCCGGCGGGCGGTGTCGCCGCTCTGAGTGAAGGCGACCAGCGCCCGCGCGCCGACCTGGGCGCCGACGGTGGCTGCCGCCCTGGCGATGGCCCCGGCGATGTCGGTCGGCGGGCGGTCGATCGGCGGGACGTCAGCGAGCAGCTCCTCGGCGGCGACCACGATCCGCGCCATGGTGGCCACCGTCTCGACCGGGTAGGCCCCGACGCTGGTCTCCCCGGACAGCATCACCGCGTCGGCTCCGTCGAGGACCGCGTTGGCCACGTCCGAGGTCTCGGCCCGGGTCGGTCGGCTGTTGGTGATCATCGAGTCGAGCATCTGGGTGGCGACGATGACCGGCTTGGCCGCCTCGCGGGCCGCCCTGATCGCCCGCTTCTGCACCAGCGGCACCCGCTCGAGCGGCATCTCGACGCCCAGATCCCCACGGGCGACCATCAACCCGTCGAAGGCCGCCACGATCGAGTCGAGGTTGTCCACGGCCTGCGGCTTCTCGATCTTCGCGAGCACCGGCAGACGCGCACCGAACTCGTCCATGATCTGGTGCACCCGGTCGATGTCGGAGGCGGTGCGGACGAAGGACAGCGCGACCAGGTCGGCCCGCAGGCCCATCGCGAAGCGGAGGTCCGCCTCGTCCTTGTCCGACATGGCCGGCACGCTGACCCCGACACCGGGAAGGGACAGCCCCTTGTTGTTGGAGACCGGTCCGCCCTCGGTGACGACCAGCCGCACCCGCGGCCCGTCGACGCCGACGACCCGCAGCCCCACCCGGCCGTCGTCGACGAGCAGCCGGTCACCGACGCTCACGTCACCGGCCAGTCCCACGTGGGTGGTGGAGACCAGGTCGTGGTCCCCCGGCACGTCCTCGGTGGTGATCGTGACGTGCTCGCCGGTGGCCCAGACCACCGGACCGGAAGCAAACCGGCCGAGCCTGATCTTGGGCCCCTGTAGGTCCACCAGCACCCCCACCCCGCGGCCGGACTCATCGCTCGCCTGCCGGACCCACTGATAGGTCTGGGCGTGCTCGGCATGGGCCCCGTGCGAGAAGTTCAGCCGGGCCACATCCATCCCGGCGTAGACCAGAGCCCGGACCCGCTCGTAGGAGTGCGTCGCCGGACCGAGCGTGCAGACAATCTTGGCGCGCCTTCTCATGCTGCAGAGCCTATGACCCGGCGTCCCACGCCCTCATCAGCGCCGAGGTGTCGAGCAGGTCAGCAGTGCAGATCCCCTGTACGGCGGCAGTCACCGCCATGCCGAGGGCGTGCACGTCTGGCCCGGTGCTCGCGCCCGACAGCCGCAGCGCGCGGGCAGCAGCGAGCTGGGCCCGGGCCACCTCCACCAGCCGGCTTCCGTCGTACGCAGCCTGGCAGGCGCGGTGCATCGTGGCACTCCACCGCAGGCCGCCTCGGGAGCTGCGGTGCGCGAGGGTGACCCGCTGCCACTGCTCCGGCGTCCGCCGGCTCACCTCGTCCAACAGGGAGCGCAAGGGGCTGCTGTACGACGTCTCGGGCAGGGCGGGCGGGATCGGGCTGACGCCGCGGGCCCAGGGTGCGCGGAGCTGGGCGAGGTCGGTGAGGTCGGCCTCCCGACCTGCCCAGGCCGCGGTGACGGCGTCGAGGGCGACCTGCATCGCGTCGCGGTGGGCGCGGTTCAGCGGCGCTTCGCGACCGAGCAGGTCGAGCAGGTCGGGCAGTCCCCCGACCAGGGTTTGGGTCAGGGCCCCGACCGCGGTGCGACCGGCGTCGGCGCTCGGGACACCCTGCGCGAGCCCGCCGACCACGCCGTCGAGCAGGGTGCTCATCCGGGGAGCTCCAGCGCAGGCCGCGAGGACGCGGGCGCGGAGCTCGCGGGGCGCCGGGTCACGCAGCGCCGCGAGGTCCGCCGGGGTGAGCGCCAGCACCCGGTCGGTCGCGTCGGCGACGGCAGCACCGCTCGGGTGCCGCGCCAGGTCGATCGCCAGCAGGCCGGCGCTCACGAGGAAGTACACCCCGCAAGCGTGCCCTCGATCAGCGTCCTGTGGGAAGGGCCGCAGCGCAGATCTTCTGGCTGCTCATGGAGTCGGAAGGGCTGCGATGAACGGCCGCTCCCGGCGCCGGCAGGGCTTCGCGTTCAGCGGGACGTGGTGACCACCGGCGACGGCAACGTGGTGGCGCCGGCGAGGAAGGTGTCGACGGCCGCCGCCGCCGAGCGACCCTCGGCGATGGCCCAGACGATCAGCGACTGACCACGTCCCATGTCGCCCGCCACGAAGACGCCCGGCACGGTGGTGGTCCAGCCGTTGTCGCGGACCACGTTGCCACGCTGGTCGAGCTCGACCCCGAGCTGCTGGAGCAGCCCCTCCTGCTGAGGGCCGGTGAAGCCCATGGCGAGCAGCACCAGCTGGGCCGGGATCACCTTCTCGGTGCCGGGCAGGGGCTTGAACGCGGCGTCGACCTCGATCAGCTCGAGAGCATCGACCTTGCCGTCGACACCGACGAAGCGCTGGGTGTTGACCGAGAAGACCCGGTCACCACCCTCCTCGTGGGCGCTGGAGGTGCGATACATCAGCGGCCACAGCGGCCAGGGTGTGGAGTCCGCGCGCGCCTGCGGGGGCTCCGGCATGATCTCGAGCTGCGTCGCCGAGGCGGCACCCTGGCGGTGTGCGGTGCCGAGGCAGTCCGCGCCGGTGTCACCGCCGCCGATGATGACCACGTGCTTGCCCTCGGCCGTGATCGGCGGGTACTCCAGGTCGCCCTGCTGCACCCGGTTCGACGGCACCAGGTAGTCCATCGCGAGGTGGATGCCGTCCAGGTCCCGGCCCGGTGCGGGCAGGTCCCGACCCAGCGTCGACCCACCCGCCAGGAGCACGGCGTCGAAGTCGGCCCGCAACTGCTCGACGGTCAGGTCGACACCGACGTCGACCGAGGTGCGGAACTCGGTGCCCTCGGCCGTCATCTGCTCGAGCCGCCGGTCCAGGTGCCGCTTCTCCATCTTGAACTCGGGGATGCCGTAGCGCAGCAGGCCGCCGATCCGGTCGGCCCGCTCGAACACGACCACGTCGTGACCCGCCCGGGTCAACTGCTGCGCAGCCGCCAGACCGGCCGGGCCGGAGCCGACAACCGCCACCCGGCGCCCGGACTTCTCCCGCGCCAGCTGCGGGGCGACCCAGCCCTCCTCGAAGGCCCGGTCGATGATCTCGACCTCGATCTGCTTGATGGTGACGGCGTCGTCGTTGATGCCGAGCACGCAGGCCGACTCACACGGGGCGGGGCAGAGCCGTCCGGTGAACTCGGGGAAGTTGTTGGTCGCGTGCAGCCGCTCGGCGGCTTCGCGCCAGTCGCCCTTGTAGACCAGGTCGTTCCACTCGGGGATGAGGTTGCCGAGCGGGCAGCCGCTGTGGCAGAAGGGGATCCCGCAGTCCATGCAGCGGGCTGCCTGGTCCTTGGCGGCCTCGACGGGGAAGTCCTCATAGACCTCCTTCCAGTCCCGGATCCGGATGTCGACGGGACGCCGGGTCGGCAGCGTGCGGTCGAGGTTCAAAAAACCCTGTGGGTCACCCATGTCAGCCCGTCCCTGCGGTCGCGAGGGCCGCTTGCTCGTCGGCGATCTCGGCGAGCACCCGCTTGTAGTCGCGGGGCATCACCTTGGTGAAGCGTTCCAGCTGGTCGAGCAAGCCGGTGGCGACCGGGGAGCCGGTCTCCTCGGAGTGCTCGGTGAGCATCTGCCGCAGCGTCTCGCGGTCGCCGTCGTCGAGCGGTTCGAGGTCGACCATCTCGGTGTTGACGTTGCGCTCGTCGAGGTCCACGACGTAGGCGACGCCGCCGCTCATGCCCGCGGCGACGTTGCGTCCGGTCGCGCCGATGATGGCGACCCGCCCGCCGGTCATGTACTCGCAGGCGTGGTCCCCCACCCCCTCGACCACCGCGGTGGCACCGGAGTTACGGACGCAGAAGCGCTCACCCACCCGACCCCGCACGAACAGGGAGCCCGAGGTCGCGCCGTACAGCAGGGTGTTTCCGGCGATGACGTTGTCCTCCGCCGCGAACGTCGCGTCGAGGGCGGGCCGGACCGCGATGCGGCCGCCGGACAGCCCCTTGCCGACGTAGTCGTTGGCGTCGCCGAGCAGCCGCAGGGTGATGCCCCGCGGCAGGAAGGCGCCGAACGACTGGCCGGCCGAGCCGGTGAAGGTGATGTCGATCGTGTTGTCGGGCAGGCCCGCGCCCCGGTGGCGTCGGGTGAGCTCGGCGCCGAGCATCGTGCCGACGGTGCGGTTGACGTTGCGCACCGGCAGCTCGAGCTGCACGCGGGTGCCGTCGGCCAGGGAGCCCTCGCAGAGCTGAAGCAATGTGTTGTCGAGGGCGTGCTACAGTCCGTGGTCCTGGTCGACCTGCTTGGTCAGTGGCGTCCCGGCAGGCAGGTCGGGCACGTGCAGGATCGGCGCGAGGTCCAGACCGGAGGCCTTCCAGTGCTCGATGGCGCGCTTGGTGTCGAGCACCTCGGCGTGGCCGACGGCCTCCTCGATGCTGCGGAAGCCCAGGCGGGCCAGGTGCTCGCGCACCTCCTGCGCGATGTACTCGAAGAAGGTCACGACGAACTCGGGCCGACCCGAGAACGTCGCGCGCAGCGCCGGGTTCTGGGTGGCGATGCCGACCGGGCAGGTGTCGAGGTGGCAGACGCGCATCATCACGCAGCCGCTGACGACCA
>JANOTZ010000018.1:0-2913 GCA_031416735.1 Frankiales bacterium | reverse complement strand
TCTTCGTGAGACGCGACCGAGACGGCGGGGACGAGCAGTCCGTCGATGTCGAGCAGGAGGATCGTCGCCCGATCAGCGCCCAGCAGCTCCCGCGTCGCCTCTACGACGAAGGCCAGCGACTCGTCCAAACTGGCGGTACCGCTCACTGTCTGCGCAACACTGGCGAGCACGGCAATGGCGTCGGCGTTGGCTCCGCGAGGCGCCGCACCTTCATTGAACGGCATGCGAGGCCGGAACATCCCTGCAGTCATGGCTCCCCTGTCTACCGCCGCACGAACGGCCTACAACAGGTACGGCGTTAGCTCCAATGTGTGACACCCCAAGTGCGGGAATCTTGGCCGAGCTGGATGCTCGGCGCGGCAATGTCACTCGCAGTTGACGACCGGAAGTTGGCAGACCACTCGATTCCGCCCGCTGTTGCCCGCTTCCCCCTCGAGGTACAGGGTCCCGACCGGCGTGTTCACCGCGACGCGATGCTCTTGCGTCTTCCCGGCAGCAAACGGGTTGCCCCCAACTCGCACCACCGCCCCTGCCGACCCGGCCTCCGCCTTCACCTCGGTGAAGCGGGGAGGCGTGGACCTCACCGTTGACGACGAACTAGCACTCAGGTAGATGTGGTTCGCCCCGCGCGGTCCTCGATCGTCCGCCAAGACCGGCGACGCATCAGCGCTCAACACGAAGGCAACTCCCGCTGGGGTCGCAGGCGTAGCGGACGTCGAAGCTAGGGCCATCCCGGCGGGCCCGACCATCAAAGCGCTCAGGGCGCCAGCAGCCTGGAGCATTCGCGGTGCTGTCATCACAACGGGCATGGTCGCCCTCCGAATACGCTGCCCGAATGCGATGAGGAAGGGCAACGGCAGCAAGCCGCGAAGTTCACCTCCCAGGGCTGTGAAGCCGCTGAGGAAGCGAATGCGAACCCGGTGAAACTGCTGACGGGCCGCGATCGTGCTCGTCCCGAACAGGGCCGCGATCTCGTGGTGACTCATCCCGTCGACAGCACGCAGGCGCAGGATCTGACGGTCACGCTCGGTGAGCTGCCCCATGGCCTGGTCGAAAATGCGTGCCCGTTCGATGGCTATGGAATGGTCCTCGGGTGGGCGCGCCTCGTCTGGGATGCAAGTGAAGACATCGTCGGTAGTTGGCGTGCACACCGCTCTTCGCTTTGCGCGGTGCAGATCACAGGCCACGCGGCGAGCGACCACGAGCAGCCAGGGCCAGGCGGCTCTCCCCTGGTCGAACTCCGAGAAGTGCTCCAGTGCCCGCGCCATGGTCTCGGAAGTGATCTCTTCAGCGTCGTCAGCGCCAAAGAGCCTCAGTGAGTACGCGAGCAGATGAGGCTGCAACTGATCGTAGAACTGCTCGAAGCCCGCATCAGGGCACACCGTGCTCAGGATTCTCGCTTGCTGCGCGGCCACGAAACGCCCCCAGGGTCGCCATGCACGCGTCGAGGTTCGGCTGGGTCGTGATGGCTCTCCGAGAGTGTGGGGCCTGACTCCGGATTGCACAACCAACTGCGTTGACTCACCAAAAATGCGCGCTGGGCGGTCGTCCCAGTCCCCCGCCAGATGTTGAAAGACTGAACCGCCCTGGGTTGCTTGGAGGCTCCTGACCTTGGAAACGAGGATGGGGCCATGGGGAACCAAGGCAAGAACGCGAAGCCGACTGCTGGGACTGCCCCCGGTTTGGTTGACACTCGGGGTTGTTGGTTCCTACGCCGCTTCTGCGGCTACGTAGATTGTCTCAAACTCGATCGGGGTGAGCTTGCCCAGGCCGCGTTGGCGGCGTCGGCGGTTGTACTTCGTCTCGATCCAGACGACGATCGCCAACCTGAGCTCCTCGCGGGTGTCCCACCGTCGCGTGTCCAGGACGTTCTTCTGCAGCAAGGCGAAGAAGCTCTCCATGGCGGCGTTGTCCCCGGCCGAGGCGACGCGCCCCATCGAGCCGACCAGGCCGTTGTTCTTCAGCAGCCGCATCACCTTCTTCGCGCGAAATTGGCTGCCCCTGTCCGAATGACACACGGTCCCGACCGGGGAGCGCAGCGCGATCGCGTTGCGGATCGCGGCTGCGGCGAGGGATGACTTCATGCGGGAGTCGATGGAGTAGCCGACGATCTTGTTGGAGTAGCAGTCCTTGACTGCACACAGGTAGAGCTTGCCCTCACCGGTCCGGTGCTCGGTGATGTCGGTCAGCCACTTCTCGTTCGGCCTGCTGGCGCGGAAGTCGTGCGTGACCCGGCCTTTGGCGTCGACCAGAGCGAGCAGGTCGTCATGCACCGGCGGCCCGGGCTTGCCGGCCTTGCCCTTCTTGCGGGCGTGGGAGGCGAAGATCCCGGCCGCCTGGCACAGCCGCCACACGCGGTTCTCCGAGGCGCTGATGCCGATGTCGGTGAGCTCGTCGGTCAGGAACCGGTAGCCCAGGGTGGGGTCGTCCTCGTGAATCGACAGCAGCGCGTCGATGACGTGCGCGTCGTCCCAGTCCCGCTGACAGACTGGGTCCTTGAGCCACTTGTAGTACCCCTGGGTCGACAGGCCCAGCACCCTGCACGCCACCGCGACCGGCACCCTGATGGGGACGCCGGCCGCGGCCAGTTCGCGGACGAGAGGGAAGACTATTTTCCCGGCAGGTTCGCCTGCGACAGGTAGGCGGCAGCACGCCGCAGGACCTCGTTCTCCTGCTCCAGCAGCCGGATGCGCTTCTTGGCCTCGCGCAGCTCGACCCGGTCGACGTCGGTCAGGCCGGGGCGCTTGCCGTCCTGGACGTCGGCGGCCTTGAGCCAGTTGTGCAGGCAGCCTTCGGAGATCCCGAAGTCCTTCGCGATCTGGTTGAGCGGAGCGTCGGCCTTGCGGGCGACTGCCACGACGTCGTCGCGGAACTCCTTGGGATAGGGCTTGGGCATGATCGACATCCTTCCAG
>JANOTZ010000017.1:0-4833 GCA_031416735.1 Frankiales bacterium | reverse complement strand
CCTCGCCTTCCTCGGCCCGACCGTCATGGCGATCGGCACCGACCAGCAGAAGCGCGACATCATCAAGCCGCTGCTGCACACCGAGACCATCTGGTGCCAGGGCTTCTCCGAGCCCGCCGCCGGTTCGGACCTCGCGGCGCTGCAGATGAAGGCCGAGCCGCAGGGCGACCACTACCTGCTCAACGGCCAGAAGATCTGGACCACCAACGCCATGCACGGCGACAAGATCTTCACCCTGGCCCGCACCGGGCCGCAGGAGGGAAGCCGCCATGCGGGCATCTCGATGCTGCTCGTCGACATGCACCAGCCCGGCGTCGAGGCCCGCCCGCTCAAGCAGATGACCGGGGAGAGCGAGTTCGGCGAGGTCTTCTTCACCGACGCGCTCTGCCCCACCACCGACGTGCTGGGCGGTGAGGGCAACGGCTGGCAGACCGCGATGCTGCTGCTGTCCTTCGAGCGCGGCTCGTCCGCGATCGGGCAGTACACCGAGTTCAAGGGTCAGTGGGACGAGGTCGTGAAAATCGCCAGATCCCTTGACAGGGACGGAAAGAAGGCGTCGCAGGACCCCGTGCTACGCCAGCAGCTGGCGAACAGCCTGGTCGACCTGGAGTGCCTGAAGTACCACTCCTGGCACGTCCTCACCCAGACGTCCCAGGGCAAGGACCTCGGCTTCGAAGCCTCCATGACCAAGATGATGTGGAGCGAGACCTTCCGGAAGGTCTCCGACACCTACGAGGCCGTGCTCGGCACCGCCTTCCAGGTCCCCGACCCCACCCCCGGCCTGTCCGTGGAGGAGCTCACGACCATGGCCCTGTGGTCGCGCTCCTGCACGATCTGGGGCGGTTCCCAGCAGGTCCAGCGTTCGATCGTCGCCGAGCGCGTGCTCGGCCTCCCTCGATAAAGGAGACCGACACATGAAGTTCCAGCTCACCGACGAGCAGCGCGCCCTGCAGGACGCCGCTCGCTCCTACCTCCGCGACAAGTACGGCCCCCAGCAGGTCCGCGAGCTGTATGAGGACCCCAGCTCCGACGGCGTACCCGCCGGTCTGTGGCGGGCCCTTGGCGAGCACGGCTGGCTCGCCGTCCTGGTCCCCGCGGAGCACGACGGCATGGGCCTCGGCCTGCTCGACGCCGCCGTGATCGCCCGGGTCTTCGGCGCCCACACCATCCCCGGTCCGTGGCTCGGCACCCTCCTGGTCGGCGAGGCCCTCCGCCTCGCAGGATCCGAGGAGCAGCAGCGCAAACTGCTCCCCCGCCTCGCGGCCGGTGACGTCAAGGGCGCGGTCGCGCTCCTCCCGTCCGGATCGCTGCAGGGCACCCCCGCCACGGCCCGCGACGGAAAGCTGACTGGCAACCTCGGCCTCGTCGAATACGCCGGCGTCGCCGACACCCTGGTCGTCGCGGCCCAGGACGGCCTCTACCTGGTCGACCCCGCCGACGCGACCATCACCGCCCACGAGGCCCTCGACCGGACCGTCCGTCTTGCCACCGTCGTCCTGGAGAACGCCCCGGGCGAGCGGCTCGAGAACAGCTCCCCCGCGGTGCTCCAGGAGCTCCTCGACCGGGCCGCCGTCCTCGTCGCCAACGACCTGGCGGGCATCGCCCGCAAGGCCCTGTCCGACACCGTCGAATACGACAAGACCCGGGTGCAGTTCGGCAAGCCGGTCGGGTCTTTCCAGGCCATCAAGCACGACCTCGCCGACCTCCACCTCGCCATCACGATGGCCGAGCACGCGGCGACCTACGCGGCCTTCGCCTTCGACAGCGACGCCGCCGACAAGCACCTGGCCGCGTCCATCGCGAAGGTCAAGGCCGGTGACACCGCGAGCCGCGCGACCGGCGCGATGATCCAGTACCACGGCGGCCTCGGCTACACCTGGGAGCACGACTGCCACTTCTACTTCAAGCGCGCCAAGCGACTGGAGTACCAGTACGGCGACGCCTCCCAGCACCGCGAGCGGATCGCTCAGTTGATGGTCGACGCCTCGTGAGCAAGGTCGCCCTCATCACCGGTGGCGCCTCGGGTTTCGGTGCCGAAGTGGCCAAGCAGCTGGTACGGCGGGGCGACCGCGTCGTCCTGCTCGACGTCAACGACACGGACGGCAAGGCACTCGCCGACTCCCTCGGCGCGACCTACCTGCACTGCGACGTCAGCGACTACGAACAGGTCCTCGCGACCACGGCCGCAGCGGAGCAGATCCACGGCGGCCTAGACCTGTTCTTCCTCAACGCCGGCATCTCCAGCGGCTTCACCCTCGGCCCCGACTTCGACCTCGCGAAGTACCACCGCGCCAACGGCATCAACCTTGACGGAGTCGTGTACGGCGTGCAGGCCGCGCTTCCGGCGCTGCAACGCCGCGGTGGTGGGTCCATCGTCTGCACCGCATCCATGGCCGGCCTCACCGGCACCCCCTTCGACCCGGTCTACGGCGCCAACAAGCACGCCGTCGTCGGCCTCGTCCGCGCCCTGGGCCCCGCCCTCGCTCCGCAGAACATCACGGTGAACGCCTTCTGCCCCGGCTTCGCCGAGACGAAAATCATCACTGAGCTGCGCGACGTGCTGGTCAGCAGCGGCACCCCGATCATCCCGGTGGAGAAGGCCGGCGCCTCGGTGCTGGAGATCTTCGACTCGGCCGAGACCGGCCAGGCCTGGCTGCTCCAGGCCGGCCGCGACGTGATGCCCTACCGCTTCCGTGGGATCCCCGGCCCGCTGTCCGAGGACGGCGGACGCGCCACCCCCATCGACCCCTCCGAGGTCATTACCACGCATTGATCGTCCCGGCTTGCAGGAAGAATGGCCGCCGGCGTCGAAACACCCTGGTGAAGGCGACCCCGCCCGCGGACCCAGGAGACAATCCATGAAGCGCTCAACTCTCGCCCTGTTCCTGGTCGCCGCGCTCGCGGCCGGCACCGCCCAGCCGGCCCTGGCCGCCGCCAAGAAGCCTGCGCCGAAGCCGAAGCCGATCACCAAGACCTACTACTTCCACGGGACCGGCAACGGCAACGCCAGCGCGATCCAGTCCCTGAACAACGACACCGGGGGCATTCTGCCCATGGACGCGGTCAAGCCGACCGCCACCAGCGACTCCGACTACGGCATGATCAGCGCCGCCAACAACCCCAACCACGAGTGCTACGGGAACGCCTTGACCATGCACGCGGCCTGGACCGGAGTTGCGTCGGGGACGCTGACCGACAAGGTCGTCGTGTCCTTCTACGCGCGCGCCACGCCCGGCAACGCGACCGTGCAGCTGTTCGCAGACGTCGGCACCGAGATTCAGTGCAACGAGGAGTACCCCCTCGTCCTCGCCGAGGCTACGGTCCCGCTGCCCGCGAGCCCGACCTTCCAGCTCGTCACGGCGACGCTCACGCTTCGCAAGCCCGTCAAGGTGAAGTCGTCCTTCTCGATCCAGATCCAGAACGAGAACGTCGCTACACCGCAGGCGAGCGACATCGGCTTCGACAGCGTGAAGGCGCCGTCCGCAGCGACGTGGACCTGCTTGCCGAATGCGGGCAAGAAGAGCTGCTGAACCGCCCGCTCGAAGGCCGGATCCCTTGCGGGTCCGGCCTTCGGCGTGTCAGGACCTGATCAGCGAGGCCGGTGAGAGCTCGGCGATCGAGGCGTGGCCGGAGAGGCCGAGCTGCAGGTCGAGATCAGCCAGGAAAGACCGTAGGACGTGCTCGACACCGGCCTGACCGGCGAGCCCCAGGCCGTAGACCCAGGGACGGGCGAGCAGGACAGCGGCGGCTCCGAGGGCGAGCGCCTTGACGGCGTCGGCCCCGGTGCGGACGCCGGAGTCGAAGAGCACCGGCAGCTCCCCCGCGGCCTCCACCAGGGAGGGCAGCGCGTCGAGCGATCCGACGGCGCCGTCGACCTGGCGTCCGCCGTGGTTGCTGCACACGACGCCCTGCACTCCGGCGTCAGCTGCCCGCCGTACATCGTCGGGGTGTTGCAAGCCTTTGAGCACGATCGGCAGGGTGGTCTGCGAACGCAGCCACTCCAGGTCGGTCCACGTCAGTGCGGGGTGGTTGAACATGCCGAGGAAGTGCAGGACCGCCGCGTTGGGGTCCTCCTCCGGTGACGTCGCCAGCCCGGCCCGGAACGCGGGATCGCTTGTGTAGTTGGCGATCCCCTCCCCTTGCAGGAAGGGCAGGTACGCCGTGTCGAGGTCGCGTGGCCGCCACCCCAGCTGCCACGTGTCGACGGTGACCACCAGGGCCTGGTAGCCGGCCTTCTCCGCCCGCGAGACCAACGAGGCCGCGACGTCCTGGTCCTTCGGCCAGTAGAGCTGATACCAGCCAGGGCTGCCCGCGAGCTCGTCCTGAATGTCCTCCATGGTGGTCGAGGACGCCGTCGAGAGGACCATCGGAAGGCCGAGGGCGGCAGCCGCCCGGGCCACCGCGCGTTCGGCGTCGGCGTGCACGATCGACAGCACCCCGACCGGGCCGAGCAGGACCGGTGCGGGCATCGCCGTACCGAGCAGGGAGGTCGAAAGGTCGCGCTCGGCGGGAATGCCGCGGAGCATGCGGGGCACCAGACGCCAATGGTCGAAGGCCTCCCGGTTGGCGCGCATGGTGTCCTCCGCGCCCGCGCCGCCGCTGACGTAGCCGACGGCACCCGGGGTCATCATCTGCTCGGCGGCGGCCTGCACCGCCCGCCAGTCGAAGGGCTGCGTCGGCCGCTCGCCGAACAGGCCCTTGAGGTAGACGTCGTTCTGGAACCCGGCATAGGACATGGCCTGGACCTTAACCAATCTCCGTCGGTGGCTCCTCGCTCCGGAGTACCTTCGCGCACGTGATGTAGGGCCAGCCCCGCTGGTCAGCACCTGAAGG
>JANOTZ010000016.1:0-13974 GCA_031416735.1 Frankiales bacterium | reverse complement strand
TCGCGAGTGAATGCACCCACCACCACCAGGCCAAACACGCCATCTTCACCGTCCGCCGCGACAACACCGGCACCATGCACTGGACCACCCCCAGCGGACTCACCGTCACCCGACCCGCCCGGCCCCTCCTCCGCGGCTGGTGATCAGACGGGCAGTTCCGAGCATCCAGCGGGTCCCGAAAGCTGAGCGGTCAGAGGTCGAATCGTCGGCGGGACAGGCATCCGCAACGTCACGACCAGCCGTCAAGCGGGTAGCTGGACAACCACGCGAGCTCCCACCGATGGCCTTCCGGGTCGCTGACGTAGCCGGAGTAGCCGCCCCACTCCCGATCGGTCGGCTCGGCGATCGCCCGGGCCCCTGCACGCAGGGCCGCGGCGTACGCGGCGTCGACCCCCTCCTTGTCGCTGAGGTTGATCGCGAGTCCGACGCCAGACCAGTGGTCCGTACCTGCGTCCGGCAGGTCGGGAGCGGCCTCGGCGTGCAGCAGATCTCGCCGGTACAACGCGAAGCGCGTGTTGTGCAGCAGGAACTGCGCGAAGTCGGCCGTGCCACCGGGCCCCTCCGTCCACCCCCAGTCCGAGTAGAACCGCCGCAAAGTCGAGACGTTCATCGCACCGAGCGTGACGAACGTGATCCGCGGCGGCACACCTGGTTGAGGACTCATACCCCGCATGGTGCCGGATCGAGTAGGTCGGGCACTTCGCGACTGACCAACGTCTGCCCCCGCTGAGGCGATTCCTCAGCGGTCAGAACTCCGCTGCCAGGTCCTCCAGGAGCTGTACGACGCCAGGTGGTCCAGCCACGATCAGGTCGGCGCGGTCGCGCAACTCATCGGGGCTTTCGTCACTGTCGCTGCAGACCAACAAGCCCGCAGTTCCCTTGTCCCGCAAGCGATCCACCGCATCGAAGGCGGCCAGGTCACCGCGATCGTCGCCCACGTAGAGCACAGCGGACACGTCGTCCATCAGGGTCAGCAGGGCGCTTCCCTTGTCGTGGCCTGGTGGCCGCAGCTCGAGTACGAGCCGGCCGGTGTGGAACTCGAGGCCAGCCTCCTCCGCGAGTTGGCCGATCGGCCCGACAAGCCGGGCGAGGGCACCCGAGGGATCGGCGGCCTGGCGGGTGTGGACCACCAGCGAGTGACCCTTGTCCTCCACCTCGAGGCCGTCCCCCACGACAAGGGCACCGAGCGCCTCACGGGCCAGGACGAGTCCAGGCAGAGGCGCCTCCTGCTCCAGAGAGCCGGTCTGCCAGCGCTGCACGCCGTACTGGCCGAGAACCATCAGACCAGGCACCCGGTCGAAACCACCGAGAGCAACGACCAGGTCGGCGGGTCGACCGGTGACGAGGGCGACCCGGCCGACGTGGGCAGCGAGTTGCGTCAGCGCCTCGACGGCGCCCGGCTGCGCGACGGCCTCGTCGGGCCGCGCGACAATCGGCGCCAACGTGCCGTCGTAGTCCAGGGCGACGAGGCTTCGTCGAGGCGCCGCCAGGATCGCGGCGAGTCCCTGCCGACCCTCGAGCGTGGTCGGGTGTAGCACGGGATCAGGCGAAGTCGCGGGTGAGTACGACGGTCACTCCGCTGCCGGGCAGGCCGGCGAACCGCGGTGCGACCCGGTCTATCCCGAACTGGGTGGCGAACCGCTGAGCCGATGCCTGCTGGCCGGGCGGGTAGTAGACGGTCGTGACCGCGATCGTCCCGCCGCGGTAGTTGCCGGTGAGCGGCACGGGCCAGTGGCCGGCCCGGAACCGCTCCGCGGATCGTTCGGCGAGGCCCTTGACGCGGGAGTTGTTGAGAACCGTCACGGGCACGATCGGCGCCACCGCCGGAGGCGGCTCACTGGTGACGACCACGGCGGGCGCCGTCGGGTTGCCCGTCGGACGGGGAGTCGGGCTGACGGTCGGGCTGGCGCTCGGTGTCGCGCTCACACCCGGAGTGCCCGTCGGCAGCGCCACGGTCGGGGTGCCCTTGGGCTCGTCGTCGCCGATCAGCAGCAGGGCTCCGATGCCCAGCGCCACCCCGGCGACGGCAAGGGCCGCACCCGCCAGGGCCCGGCCCGGGCCGACCCGGCTGGGCTCGGCCGGCGTCCGGGTGCGGCTCCCATCGTCGAAGGACGGGGGGTCCGATGATTCCGCGATGAGCTGCTCCGCAAGGAGCTCATCGGTGAGGGACGGCGTGTGGTCGGGCGCCATCGGGATGGGCGCGACCGGGGCAGGCTCGGTATCAGCGAACCTGTCAGCTCGTTCGGACAGCGGAACGACACGTGCCACGCGCGCAGGTGCTTCAGGTGCCGCCGCCGCGGGAGCGGGTACGTCGGGCGCGGGCGCTGCGGGGACGGCAAGGCCCGGCGGCAGCCACGCCTCGTCGAGCGGACTCGCCTGGAGCGGTGGGCCCTGCGGTGGGAGCTCGAGTGGCGGGAGCTGGGGCGTGGGCTGCACCGCCGGCACAACCGGCACCACGGGCTCGGGAGAGATGTCGGGCTGACGAGGTTGCGCGGGCTCCGGCGGCCGCACCGGCTCGGGTGGTCCAACAGGTGTTGGCGGACCCACCGGCTCCGGAGGTGCCATCGGTTCGGGAGGTGCCAGCGGTTCCGGGGGCAGCAGCGGGGGTGCCAGCGGCTCGGGGGCAGGCACAGGCGGGGGCGGAAGAAGCGGCTCCGACTGCAGAACCGACTCGGCCGGTGACTGGGGCGGCAGGCCGGGCGACGCCGGGGTCTCGTGCGCAGCAGCTGCACGCTGCGCCTGCGCCTGCGCGCGCCACCAGGCGTCCGACCCGGTGTCGTAGACGACCTCGGGCTCCGGCTCAGCCGCAGGAAGCTGAGTCGAGGCCGGTCCTGCAGGATCGACTTCGGGGAAACCCCAGTCGTCGCCGCCGGGGTCCTTCGGTCCGGTCACGAGGGTCCGGTCACGAGCCGGTTAGGCGTCCATGCCGAGGCGCCGCGCCGAACGCGTGCGCTGCCGGGTGGTGCGCAGGCGACGCAGGCGCTTGACCAGCATCGGGTCGGCGACGAGCGCCTCCGGACGGTCGATGAGCGCGTTGAGCACCTGGTAGTAGCGCGTCGCACTCAGCTCGAACAGGTCCTTGATGGCCTGCTCCTTGGCGCCGGCGTACTTCCACCACTGACGCTCGAAGGCCAGGATCTCGCGCTCGCGCTCGCTGAGGTCACCCGCGACATCGGGGACCACCGAGAGAGTGGCAACGCTGTCCATCGGTACCTCCTTGAGCGGGTGAATCACAACCGTGTTGTTCGCCCTCCATCATGGCACAGGGTTCCGACCGCCACAGTCAACCGGAGCGCCACCAGACCGTTGATCTACCTCCTGTTGCCCCCACCTCACGCTCAGCGCCCGGCAACAAGAGGTAGATCACCGAAGGAAGGCGACAACAAGAGGTAGATCACCGGCAGGAGGGGGGGACCGGCAGGAGAGGGGGGCAAGGACCCAAGGGGTCAGGGGTAGAGGCCGCGGGTGCGGTGGGCGTCGGCGACGCGCCCGACCCCGATGACCTGCGCGGCGGTGCGCAGCGACAGGCCGTTCTCGGCGGCCGTGGTGGACACGTGCTCATAGGCGTCGTCCATCAAGATCTTGAGCCGGTCGTTGACCTCGTCCTCGGACCAGAAGTAGGCCTGCAGGTCCTGCACCCACTCGAAGTAGGAGACCGCGACCCCACCGGAGTTGGCGAGGATGTCGGGCACCACCACGACGCCCTTGTCCTCGAGGATCTTGTCGCCGTCGGGGGTGGTCGGGCCGTTGGCGCCCTCGATGACGAAGCGGGCCTTCACGTTCGCGGCGTTGCCCTCGTGCAGCACGCCCTCCAGCGCGGCCGGCACCAGCACGTCGACGTCGAGCTCGAGCAGCTCGGCGTTGCTGATCGCGTCGGTGCCGGGATAGCCGACCACCGTCTCCGCGCCACTCTTGAGGTGCTTGATGAGGGCCGACGGGTCGAGCCCGCGGGGGTTGTAGATCCCGCCGCCGACATCGCTGACCGCCACCACGCAGCAGCCCGCGTCGTGGAGGTACTGCGCAGCCAGGCCACCGACCTTGCCGAAGCCCTGGATCGCCACCCGGATCCCGCGGTGGTCCACCCCGGCCTCGCGCAGCGCCGAGAAGCAGGTGAACATGACGCCCTTGGACGTCGCTCCCCCGCGCCCCTGCGAGCCACCGAGCGACACCGGCTTGCCGGTGACCACACCGGTCACCGTGTAGCCCGAGTGGATCGAGTAGGTGTCCATGATCCAGGCCATCGTCTGCTCGTCGGTGCCGACGTCCGGGGCCGGGATGTCCTTCTCCGGCCCGATGATCGGCATGATCTCCGACGCATACCGCCGGGTCACCCGCTCGAGCTCGTTGCGCGAGAGCCGACGCGGGTCGACCGCCACGCCGCCCTTGGCCCCGCCATAGGGAATGCCGATGAGCGCGCACTTCCACGTCATCCACATCGCGAGCGCGCGGACCTCGTCGAGGTCGGTGTTCGGGTGGAAGCGGATCCCGCCCTTCGCCGGCCCGCGCGAGAGGTTGTGCTGCACCCGATAGCCGTGCAGCACCTCGAGCCTGCCGTCGTCCCGGCGCAACGGCACCGCGACCTCGAGGGAGCGGCGGGGGGTGGCGAGGAGCTTGTGCAGCCCCTCGTCAAGTCCCAGGAACGACGCGGCGCTCTCCAGCTGGAGGAGCGCGGACTCGAGAGCGGACTGCACGGGGATCTCCTGGTGTTCGGGGCGCCGGCACCGTTGACGGCACTCCTGCGACCCACACGCAGGTCACCCCCGAGAGGATGCCAGACCAGGACCCCCTTGTACGACGCAGCGTGGCCCAGACGCTCCCAAAACCGTCGAAAGCCGCTACTGACAGGGCGCCGTCGACCGGCTAGGTTGCGACGACAGGAACACGTTCTACCTACTTACCGGGAGTGATTCGATGCAGACCCGTGCCGCCATCTTGTGGGAGCCCCACACCGAGTGGAGCGTCGAGGACATCGAGCTCGACCCGCCCAAGAAGGGCGAGATCCTCGTCAAGCTGGCCGCCTCGGGGCTGTGCCACTCCGACGAGCACCTGGTCACCGGTGACATGGTCCTGGACCCGGCGATCGCCGAGGCGTTCGGCCTGCAGCAGTTCCCGATCATCGGCGGCCACGAGGGTTCCGGTGAGGTCGTCGAGGTCGGTCCGGAGGTCACCGGCTTCGAGGTCGGCGACCACGTCGTCTTCAGCTTCATCCCGAGCTGCGGCAAGTGCCCGTCCTGCTCGACCGGCTACCAGCAGCTGTGCGACCTCGGCGCGTTCCTGCTCGGCGGCAAGCAGCTCACCGACATGACGAGCCGCCATCACAGCAAGGACGGGAAAGACCTCGGCACCATGGTCGCGCTCGGCACCTTCTCGCCGTACACCGTGGTTTCGCAGGACTCGGCGATCAAGATCGAGAAGCACATCCCGCTGGCGATCGCGGCGCTGGTCGGGTGCGGCGTCACGACCGGTTGGGGGTCGGCGACCTACGCCGCCGAGACCAAGCCCGGCGACACCATCGCGGTGGTGGGCCTCGGCGGCATCGGCATGAGCGCGATCCAGGGGGCGGCGATGGCCGGTGCCCGGTTCGTCGTCGCCATCGACCCGATCGAGTGGAAGCGCGAGAAGGCCCTGACCCTCGGCGCGACGCACACGGCCGCCTCGATGGAGGACGCACTGCCGCTGCTGCAGGAGATCACGTACGGCGTGATGGCGGACGCCGCGATCCTGTGCGTCGGCCTGGCCGAGGGCGCGCACGTGGCGCCGCTGCTGAGCCTGGTCAAGAAGGCCGGCCGGGGCGTCATCACCGCGGTCGCCAACATGATGGCGACCGACGCGCAGATCAGCCTGTTGGACTTCGCGATGCAGCGCAAGACGCTGGTCGGCTGCATCTTCGGCAACGCCAACCCGCGCTACGACATCCCGCGGCTGCTCAACCTCTACATGGACGGCAAGCTCAAGCTCGACGAGATGGTCACCACCGAATACACCCTCGACGACATCAACCAGGGCTACCAGGACATGCGCGACGGCAAGAACATCCGCGGGCTCATCCGCTTCTGACGGCTTCCCACCCACTCCCTTGTACGGCGGACAGGGCCCGGTTCCGAGAGGAGCCGGGCCCTTTCGTCGTACCCGCTGGGGTTGCGGACGCGGTCAGGGAGGAGCCAGGCGCCCCGCATGCTCGATGCGGGTCTCCGGCCCCGGGTAGCAGATGGCCTCATGGCCGTCCTGCCAGCGGACCAGGTAGGGCGGGGCGCCGTCCGGGCCACGGACGTCCAGAACCTGCCCCACGCGGCCGACCTCGCCGACGTGCCGACCAGGGATCGCAATCTTGTCACCGATGTCTGCGTGCATCTTCGACCTCCTCAGGACCTCCATCGTGACCCTGATGGGGTCCGCTGACAAGGTCCTTGAGGGCCATGCTCAGCGAGTGGGAAACACGAAAATGGCGGGTTGCGTTGACCCTGCGTCGCGATCGCCGATGGCGAATCGGGACCGGGCGCCGCTCTCGGCGCGGAACGGCGGTATGTGGCCCAAGCCGGCGGGCCGGGGCGCGGTGGGGCGGGCCGCGGCGCCGGCGACGGCAGGGCTGGTGGAGCGGGGAGCGGCGGGCACCGGGCGCGGGGGTCGCGCCTGGCGCACCAGCAGCGACAGCAGGTCCTCCGCGGTGGACGGCCGACCCAGGAGGTAGCCCTGGGCGAAGTCGCACCCCAGGGCGCGCAGGCACTGCAGCTGGTCGGGACGTTCGACGCCTTCGGCGATGACCTCGAGGCCGAGGTCACGCCCGAAGGCCAGGATCGCCTTGACCATGTTGGCCTGCCGTGCACCTTCGATGCCCTCCAGGAACGCCCGGTCGATCTTGAGCAGGTCGAGCTCGATGACCTTCAGGTGCACCAGTGAGGAGTAGCCCGTGCCGAAGTCGTCCAACGAGAGCTGGACACCGAGCTGGCGCAGCTCAGTCGCGATCTCCCGGGCGGCCTCCGGGTCGGCCAGCAGCGCAGACTCCGTGAGCTCCAGGACGAGCTGGGTGCCGCACAGGCCGGCCCCTTCCAGGGCCGCCTGGACCCGACCCGGGAAGGTCGGGTCGATGAACAGCTGGGCCGGGACGTTGACCGCAACGGTCAGCGTCCGGTGACCGAGGATGGCGTTCCAGACGGCGAGCTGGTCGAGGGACGCCTCGAGCACCACGTCGGTCAGCAGCCTGGCCAGGCCGGCACGCTCAGCGATGGGGACGAAGATCGACGGCGGCACCACAACGCCGGCGTGGGACCAGCGGGCCAGCGCCTCCACCCCGACCACCGCGCCGGAGTCCAGGTCCACGATCGGCTGGTAGACCACCCCCAGCTGCTTGGTGAGCAGAGTCTCCAGGAGCGGTTCGAGATAGGTCGCCTCCTCCGTCTCGGTCAGGGCCATGCCCGGTTCATACATCCGGAGGCCACCCTTGCCGGCCCGCTTCACGGCGTACATCGCGGTGTCCGCCTGGCTGAGCACCGTGTCGAGCGTGGGCACCGGGGCGCCTTCCGTGACCACGGTGACCCCGACACTCGCCTGCACCGCCAGCAGGCGGCCTCCCACCGAAAAGGGGACGCTCATCGCCGCACACAGCCGCGCGGCGGTGACGGCCGCCTCGCCGCCGTCCTCCAGGAGCACGGCGAACTCGTCCCCGCCGAGCCGGGCCAGGGTGTCACCCGAGCGGATCACCCCCCGCCACCGGTCGGCAACCTGGGTCAGGAGGGCGTCACCGGCCGCGTGCCCGTAGGTGTCGTTGACGACCTTGAAGTCGTCGAGGTCGCAGAACAGCACCGCCAGGGGGCGGCGGCACCGCCCGTGCAATTCGAGCGCGTGGGCCACCCGGTCGTGGAACAGCGCCCGATTGGCCAGCCCGGTGAGCGCGTCGTGGAACGCCGCGAACCGCACCTCGAGCTCTCGGGCGGTCCGCTCGTGGATCAGGCCGTCGTTCTCCCGCATCACCCGGAACTGGCGCACGATCGACAGCGCCGCAAGCAGGAGGAACAGGATGACGTCCACGATCCCGAGGCGATGGCCCTGGATGCCACCGAACAGCAGCACCCCGGTGGCCGCGAACGCGGGGAGGTAGGGCAGCACGAAGGCGTGCTCCTCGTCGGCCTGTTCACGGTCGAGGTCCGCCGCCGCGACGGGGGCGAAGGGGGCCAGGGCCAGCAACGCGAAACCGAGCCACCAGCCGAGGTCAATGACGGACAGCAGAGGGAGGCCACGGGCCGCGAGCACTGCGTAGGCAGCGTCGGCGATCGTGATGCTGGCCAGCCCCATCGCGATCAGCCACAGGGCGAGGCTCCGCCGGCCGAAGGTGGCCAGCCGGAGCAGGCACAGGATGAGGACCATCAGGTCCATGGCCGGATAGGCCACCGCGACGACGAACGTCAGCCGGTCCGTCGCGTCGGCGGCGAACAGCGCTTCCAACACCAAGGACCAGCCGATCAGTGTCAGCGACACGGTCGCCGTGAGCGCACCGAGCAGCTGGTTCGCGCGGCTACCGCCGCGCCGCCCCGGGTACAACAGCAGCCCGAGGCAGGCGAGCACCGGAAAGGTCAGGAACCCGACATCGGCGGGGGACGGGAACGGCTCGAGGCCCCGCAGGTCATACCAGCTCCAGATCGCCTCGCCGACCGCCCAGGCCGCGCATCCGGCTGCGAACGCGATCCAGGCCTTCCGGAGCCGGCCCTGGCTGCGCACGGCCCGCCATCCCGCCGTACCCGCGGCGAGCGCGGCGTAGAACAGCTCGCCGAGGTCGTTGACGAAGAGCAGCGTCCGCTCACCGGCCGTGACGTGCAGCCACACCACCAGCAGCAAGGGCAGCAGGAGGATCGGCGCGGCGATGCGCAGCGCGCGGGACCCGTTGGGGAGGCGGGCGGAAACAGTCACGGGGGCGTCCTTCGCGGGCGGCGGTTGGGGGTGAGTGCCGCTCACTGTCTGAAGATCGACGCCCGGCCCGTCCGACCCAATGGCTCAAAGGGCCGCTTCCGGCGTGCCGAGAGGGCCAGTCGACCGTGAGTCACCTGCACCGGTGCTGCTGAGGCAGACGCCCCGGAGGGCGTCGTCGACATGGAGGTCCCGTTGCGCCCGTTGCCCGTTGCACGACCTGATACCGCGGCCTGCATAGGCGCACAGGTACTCCCCGGCCCCTTGGAACCGCCCACAGGATCGGGAATGTGGTGTTGTCTCCTTGACGCCGACGTGCGACTCGCAAGGGGCGAACTGTTGAGCCGGCTGTCGGGATCGAACCGACGACCTACGCTTTACAAGAGCGTTGCGCTACCGCTGCGCCAAGCCGGCAAGGGCTCTAGCCTAGAAGGTTACCGGCTAGTAACCTTTTGGCATGACCGACTTCGCCGCGATCTGCGAGCTCATGCCGAACCTCGTCCCGTTCGTGAAGACCCTAGGACTGGAGTACGTCGAGCTCGATGCCGAGCGTGCCGTGCTCCGCCTGGCCGACGACCCGGCCTTCCACAACCACGTCGGCGGCCCGCACGCCGGGGCGATCTTCACCCTCGCCGAGTCGGCCTCCGGTGCGATCGTCATCGCCGCCTTCGAGGACCTGCTCGCCACCGTCACCCCGTTGGCGGCCAGCGCCCAGATCAGCTACACCAAGCTCAACAAGGGCCCGGTCACGGCGTCTGCCCGGCTCGCCCGACCGGCCGCCGAGGTACGGGCCGAGCTGGACGAGACAGGCAAAACCGTCCAGTTTCCGGTCGAGGTCACGATGACCAACGACGCGGGCGAGCAGACCTCGGTGATGACCATCTCCTGGGCGCTGCGCCCCAACCGCTGAGCTGGGCCCCGGAACGACAGCGGCCCCCTCTCTGGCAGGAGAGGGGGCCGCTCTGTCGTGCTCCCCGGCGGCGAGCCGGGGCCCGTTCTCTGAAGGCTGCCCCTTACCGTCACGAGTGACTGTCAGGGACGCCGCATCAAGCCCGGTCGTGCCGTACGCGATCTCTGCCGGCCCGTAAGGGCCTCATCAAGTCCGGTCGATCCTTGCGGTCGTGCCTGTTGCGGTCGTGCCTTTTGCGGTCGTGCCTTACAAGCCGGCGGGCCACACGAGCACTTGGCCCGGCAGGATCAGGTTCGGGTCGGACCCGATGACCTTCGCGTTGAGCTGGTAGAACTTCGCGACGTGGGCCGCGACCGTGGCGTTCAAGGTCGGCCGGCCGGTGTCGGTGAGGATCTGTTCGGTGAGCTCCCACAGCGTGTCCCCGCGCGCGACCTTGAAGGTGTAGTCCTTCTTGGCCACCGTCCCACCCTGCTGCGGCTCCGTGACCGACGGCTTGGCGACCGGCTTGGGTGCCGTCGGCCCGACGGTCGGCGCCTTCGTCGGCGCCGCTGTCGCTCCTGTGGGTGCCTTCGTCGGTGCTGTCGTCGCTGCTGCAGTCGCGACCGGCGCCTTGGAGGGGGCCGGCTTCGAAGTGGCCGTCGCGGCCGCAGTGGCGGCGACGGGCTTCGTGGACGTAGGCGTGACGGCGGCTGGCGTCGTCTGCCCCGGTGCAACCGGCCCGAAGGCCGGCCTGGTCGGAGCGGACGTCGGCACCTTGGGGCCGATGGCGCTGGCGTCAGTCGGCTTCTCGTCCCGGCCGAACAGCGCCCAGGCACCCCCAGCAACGGCGAGCACGAGCACGCCTCCGCCGAGTGCCGTCAGTGCGTTTCGGCCGCGACCGCCTGGTGGTGGTGCCTGGCTGGGCGGTCTCCCGCGCGGTTGCTCTTCCATCGCAGACCCTTCTGCCTGTACGTGAGGCGCACAGTGAACCGCAACCGGAGCCCCCTGACGTGGAAGTAACACTCTGAGGTTGAGAGGTGTGCATCCGTGAGAGGTGGGTAGTCACCGTGCGAGGCACCGCGAATCCCCCCTCGCGGTGTCCCCCCCGGAACGCCGGCGGCCCGCTCAACCCCCCCTGAGTTGGCCGCCGGCTTCCGTTCAGCACCCCGGACAGCGCCGGTGCAGGCCACGGCGGTCGAGCTGGGCGCCCCATGCGGGCGTCGGGTAAAACGTCAGCCGACGTCGGCGACCGAGCGGGCCTTCAGGTGCCCCTCGAGCTTGCGCTTGATGCGCTGCAGCGCGTTGTCGATCGACTTGACGTGCCGCTGGAGCCGCTCGGCGATCTCCTGGTAGCTCTTGCCCTCGACGTAGAGCCGGAGGACCTCGGTCTCGAGGTCGGACAGCACCTCGTCGAAGTGCGCCTGGAGCGCCCGGATCCGCTCGGCCGAGATGACCAGGTCGGCGGGGTCGCTGATCGCCACCGTCGGCAGGACGTCGGCCAGCACCCGCTCGCCGTCATCGTCGCTGCCCACCGGGCGGTTGAAGCTGACGTAGTTGTTGAGCGGCCCGTGCTTCTGCCGCGTCGCGGTCTTGATCGCGGTGATGATCTGGCGGGTCACGCACAGCTCGGCGAAGGCCCGGAAGCTGCTCTGCATGTCCGGGTTGAAGTCGCGGATCGCCTTGTAGAGGCCGATCATCCCTTCCTGGACGATGTCCTCCCGGTCGGCGCCGACCAGGAAGTAGGAACGGGCCTTCACCCGGGCGAACGCGCGGTACTTCGTGAGCAGCTCGGCGAGCGCGGCGTCGTCGCCGTGGCGCGAGGCCAGCACGAGTTCGTCGTCGGTGCGCTCCTCGCTGGTGCGCCAGCGGTCGTGCTTGGCGACGCCCCCGTGCAGGTCGCGGTCGAGCTCGGCGACGAGCGACTCGGCGGCGGTGATCTCCTGGGCGAGCGACGCTGCCAGCTCGGCCTCGATCTCGCGCTCCAGCTCAGCCTGCGCGGCCGCCTCGAGGGCCGCCTCGTCGAGCATCTCGGCGGAGGCGGGGACGACGGTCAGAAGGGGAGCCGTGGTGCGGTCGCGGTGCGGACGCACGCGTCACCTGCCTTCTGGGTACGTCGGCCCTTCGTGGGGGGCGACGGCATGCGAGCCGGGTGGTTCACCGGGGCCGGACGATTTTCACATCTTGGGAGCTGGACGTCCAGTGTTGCAGGTCACAACGAGGCATGGACCCGAAGGTGACGGGCATGCGGGGTGATCTCGCTGAGCCGTTCGGCCCAGCCAGGCGTCAGGCGTGCCTCAGGCTTGGCGTCAAGGGGCTGTCAGGCGAGTTGCCGGCGGCGGCGGGCCACCTCGGCGAGGGTGACCGCGGCGGCGATGCCGGCGTTCAGCGACTCGGTGATCCCGCTCATCGGGATGCTGACGGTCAGGTCGCAGGTCTCCTCGACGAGGCGGCCGAGGCCGTCCCCCTCGGAGCCCACGACGAGCACGAGCGGGCTGGTGGCGACCTCGAGGTCATCGAGCTCCACCGAGCCGGAGGCCGACAGCCCCACCGTGAACAGCCCGGCTTCCTTGTACGCCGTCAGCGTGCGCGACAGGTTCGTGCAGCGCGCCACCGGGAGGCGGGCGGCGGCACCGGCGCTGGTCCGCCACGCGGCGGCAGTCACACCGGCGCTGCGCCGCTCGGGGAGCAGCACGCCCTGCGCGCCGAACGCGGCCGCGGAGCGGATCACCGCGCCGAGGTTCCGGGGGTCGGTGACGCCGTCGAGCGCCACGATCAGCGGCAGCGGCGCCTCCAGGGCCCGCGCCAGCAGCTCGTCGGGGTGCAGGTAGGTGTACGGCGGCACCTGCAGCGCGATGCCCTGGTGGAGCAGCCCGCCGGTCATCTTGTCCATCTGCGAACGCGACATCTCCAGGATCGAGATGCCGGCCTTGCCCGCCACCGAGATCGCCTCGGCCATCCGCTCGTCGTTGTCGATCCCGAGCGCGACGTAGAGCGCCGTAGCCGGCACCTTCGCGCGGAGCGCCTCGACCACCGGGTTGCGGCCGACGACGGTCTCGGGAGCGTCCGGGGCGGGCTTGGTGCCCCGAGCCTTGGCCTGGGCGCCGCGGCTGACCGCACCTCGGCTCAGCGGGGTCTGCACCGTCCGCTTGGGGCCGCCGGTCCGCTTGGCGTCCGGCCCCCCGGCACGCCGCGGGTCGGGAGCGCCTGCGCGACGTGGGTCGGGAGCGCCTGCGCGACGTGGGTCGGGTGCACCCGCGCGCCGGGCATCCGGGGCGCCGGTCCGCTTGGCGTCGGGCGTCGCCGTGCGCTTGGCAGCCGATGCGGCCCGGCGGGCCTTCGGGTGCCCGGTGCGCACCTCGGCGGGCGGCGTGGGCTTCTTGCCCTCCAGCCGGCGCTTGCTCTGACCGCCGGAACCAGCGGCGGCACCCTTGCGGTGCGAGCCGGGCTTGTTGCCCCGGCCGCCTTGTCCACCCTTGGCGACGCTCATACCTGGCTCACAATCGGCTTCACATCTAGCTCCAGCGGTGGTGTCCTGCGGATGGTCGGTGGTGCCGTCATCTGTGCCGTCATCCCAGTCTCCAACGGACGCCGTCCGCCGTGTCTTCAACCGCGATGCCGGCCGCGGTGAGCCGGTCGCGGAGTGCGTCCGCCTGCGCCCAGTCCTTGCGTTCGCGAGCCTGGGCCCGCGTCTCGACGAGCAGTTGCACGAGCGCGTCGACCACGGGCGCGAGCTCGCCGCCACCTGCCGACGGCCAGTCCGAAAGCGGATCCAGGCACAGCACGCCCAGCATTCGCCGTACGGCGAAAAGGGTTGCCGCGAGCGCAGGGAGCTCGCGAGCCGCGAGCAGCGCGTTGCCCGCGCGGACGCCGCCGTGGATCGTGGCGAGGGCCTGCGGGACGCCGAGGTCGTCGTCGAGGGCGGCCGCAAACTCCTCCCAGCTGGCCTTGCTGAGCGTCTCGTCGACGGGCGTGCCGGCGACCGCCTCGGTGGCGTTGCGGACGAACGTCTCGATCCGGCCGTAGGCGGCGGTGGCCTCGGCGACCACCAGGTCGCTCCACTCGATGGTCGAGCGGTAGTGGGCCGCACCGAGGGCATAACGGAGCACCGCCGGCGGCACAGACTGCAAAGCCTGCTCAACGGTGACGCTGTTGCCGAGCGATTTGCTCATCTTCTCGCCGCCGGCAGC
>JANOTZ010000015.1:0-6743 GCA_031416735.1 Frankiales bacterium | reverse complement strand
GGCTGCCCGGGCGCTCGAGTCCGTCGCGGAGCGCAACGAACGGCTCGACGCCGAGGACGAGGCCTGGGGCGAGGACTGACCCCGCGGGATCACCACCTCCACCCGGCGCATGTGGTGGATCGACCCTGCCCTGACGGGGTGGAAGCACCACATCCGAGCGGGCCAGGCCGAGGGCGCGGGGCATGTGGTGGATCGACCCTGCCCTGACGGGGTGGAAGCACCACATCCGAGGGGAGGGCAGCCACACGGGGCGCGACGCGAGACTGGCCGACGCGCCGGCCGAGCCGGGGTCAGGAGGGGCGGACGGGGCCGGTGCCGCGGCCGAGGGGGTAGCCCCCGCGGATGGCGCCGCGTACGAATTCCTTGGCCAGCGCCGCAGCCTCCGGCACCGGGTGCCCCAGAGCCAGGTAGCCAGCCAGCGCCGACGCGAGGGCGCAGCCCGTGCCGTGTGTGTGGGGTCCAGGGAGTCGGGGGGCGCGGAGCTCGGTGGCGGTGCTTCCGTCGTACAGGAGGTCGAGGGGGTCGCCGGGGAGGTGGCCGCCCGTGATGAGGACCCAGCGCGGGCCGAGGGCGTGCACGGCCTTGGCGGCGTCGAACAGTTGGCCTTCGTCGGTCACGACGACGCCGGTGAGCGCGGTCACCTCGGCGAGGTTGGGGGTGACGATCGTTGCGAGCGGGAGGAGCTCAGATCGCAGCAACTGCAGGGCATCTGGTGCGAGCAGCGATTGGCCGGTGCTACTGACACCGACGGGGTCGACGACGAGCGGCAGACCCCGGACGGCCTCCACCACGAGCGACACCACCCCGGCGGAGGACAGCATCCCGGTCTTCACCACGTCCGCGCCGATGTCGTCGAGGACCGCCGCGAGCTGAGCCCGCACCACCTCGAGGGGCAGGTCGAAGACGTCGAGGACCGCGACCGTGTTCTGCCCCGTCACGGCGGTGAGGACCGTGCTGGCATGGACGCCGAGGGTGTGCAGCGTCTTGACGTCGGCCGCGATGCCGGCGCCGCCACCGGAGTCGGAGCCGCCGATCGCCAGGACCCGCTTCATGCGAAGTGCACCCAGCCGCCGGAGACCGGCTCGCCGTCGAGCGTCACTGCCGAGCCTGCGACGACCCGTCCGATGACGCGGCAGCCGTCCGGGACGTCGCCCGCGAGGGTCGCGACGAGGGCGTGATCCTCCCCGCCGGTCAGCACGTCCTCGAGCGAGATCGCCTGATCTACAAGGGATGTGGAGTCGAGGTCGATGCCGACACCACTGGCCCGGCACAGGTGACCGAGGTCGGCGATCAGCCCGTCGCTGACGTCGCACATCGCGGTCGCCCCAGCGGCGGCCAGGATCGGCCCGAAGGAGTACGGCGGAAGCGGGCGCCGATGTGCCTCGACCAGCGGTCCCTCGGTGACCCCCTGCTGCAACAGCCGCAGGCCCGCCGCGGACCAGCCGAGTCGACCGACGACGACGACGGTGTCCCCGACCGACGCACCGCCACGGGTGACGGGCGCACCCACCAGCGACCCGAGAGCCGTGACAGAGACGACGATCTGGTCGGACCGCACGGTGTCGCCGCCGACGATCACCGCACCGACGAGGGCGGCCTCGTCGCGGAGCCCGTCGGCGAGGTCCAGCGCCCACGCCACCGGCAGGTCGCCCGGAGCGGCCAGCCCGACGAGCAGGGCGGTCGCGGTGCCGCCCATCGCGGCCACGTCGGCCAGGTTGGCGGCGGCCGCCTTGCGCCCGACGTCGTAGCCCGAGGACCAGTCCCGACGGAAATGCACGCCCTCGACGAGCACGTCGGTGGTCGCCACCACCCGACCGTCCGGGGCTGCGACCACGGCGGCGTCGTCGCCGGGTCCGAGCAGCACGAAGTCCGACAAGGGGAAGCGGGCGGTGACGGCAGCGATGAGTCCGAACTCGCCCACGTCCCGTGCGGTAGGTTCCGACACGCCCTTCAGCCTTCCAGAAAGAGGTTTTCGCCGTGGTCCAGGCCTACATCCTCATCCAGACCGAGGTCGGCAAGGCTGCTTCGGTAGCCGAGGCGATCGCCAAGCTCGACGGTGTGTCCAGTGCCGAAGACGTGACGGGCCCCTATGACGTGATCGTCCGCGCCGAGGCCCGCAACGTCGACGAGCTCGGCAAGCTGGTCGTTGCCCGCATCCAGGGCGTCGACGGCATCACCCGCACGCTCACGTGCCCCGTCGTCCACCTGTAGCCCTCGCGCTACTCGCTCTCACCACGGCCTGCGCCGGATCTCCCTCGGGACGTGCGACGCAGGGCGTTGCGGTGCCGAGCGTCAACGGGCTGTCCGCCGGCACGTTGATCAGTTGCCGCGCGCTCAAGAACGGGCTCCCCGAGCAGGTGGCGAGTGGGACGGCCCGCCGCGAGGCCAACCCGGTCTCCGACACGACCGCGGCCTGGGGAGACCCGCCGATCACGTTGCGCTGCGGTGTGGCCGAGGGCAGCGCCCGCGATCAGCCCTTCACGATCAACGAGGTGCGGTGGGCGATGCACGACACCGGCGCCTCCCGCACGTGGACGACGGTCGGACGCAAGGTGAATGTGGCGGTGGAAATCCCCGACGCCTACAGCAACCAGGCGGAGCTGGTGGGCACCGTGTCGTTCGCCGTCACCAAAGCCCTTACCTGAGGGGGATCAGAGGGCGTCGAGGGCCTGCGTCAGGTCGGCGAGCAGATCGGCGACGTCCTCGACCCCGATGCTCACCCGCACCGCCGCGGGGTCGATGCCCGCGACCGCGAGGGCGTCATCGTCGAACATCTTGTGCGTCGTCGTCGCGACGTGCACGGCCTTGCTCACGACGCCACCCAACGAGGTGGCCAGCTTGACCAGGCGCAGCCCGTCGACGAAGGCCAAGCCGGCGGCCCGTCCACCACGGGGGCTGACGGTGACGACAGCGCCGTACCGGCCGTGGTCGAAGATCCGGGTGGCCAGGGCGTGGTCGCGATGGGTCGGCAGGCCCGGGTAGTCGACGCGCAGGACCTTCTCGTGCCGCGAGAGTGCGGTCGCCACCGCAAGGGCGTTGTCGCACTGGCGGACCATCCGCAGGGGAAGGGTCAGCAGCCCGCGGGAGAGGAGCGCGGCCTCATCCGGCGCGAGGGCGCCGCCGAGGTCGTGGCGGACCGCCCGGATCCCGTCCATCAGCTCCGGCCGGCCCACGACAACCCCGCCGGTCACGTCGCTGTGACCGCCGAGGTACTTGGTGGCCGAGTGCACGACCAGGTCGACGCCGTGCTCCAGCGGACGGCACACGACCGGGCTGGCGAAGGTCGCGTCGACCACGAACGGGATGCCTGCCTCGCGGGCGATCGCGGACAGACCGGGGAGGTCCGCGACGGTCATCGTGGGGTTGGCCAGCACCTCACCCCACAGGACCGCCGTCTCGGGTCGCAGAGCCGCCCGCACCGCCGCGAGGTCGGTCAGGTCGACGAACGTCGTGTCGACGCCGAACCGGGACAGCTGGCCGGTCAGGAGGGCCCACGTGCCGCCGTACACCTCCCTGGGGGCCACCACGTGCTTCCCGGCGCCGCAGAGCGCCACCAGGACGCTGGAGATGGCCGCCATGCCGCTGGCGAACGGCTGACCGACGGCGTCGGGGTGCTCGAGCAGGGCGACCGCGTCGGCGAAAGCCTGCGACGTCGGGTTGTCGGTGCGGCTGTAGGACCAGCCCTGCTCGCGGCCGGCGAACACCTCCGCCATCTGGTGGGCGTTGTCGAAGACGAACGTCGACGTCCGGTAGACCGGCGGGGTCAGGGGTTGCTGGGCCACCTCGCGCGGGGCGGGTCCGTGCACCGCCCGGGTGTTCTCGCCGGTCATTCGCTCTTGGTGTCGCGGCCCATGAGGCTCTTGACCATCTCGACGGGGGTGAGATCTCCGTGGACCAGGGAGACGACGTGCTCGGTGATGGGCATGTCGACGTCGTGCTTGCGGGCGAGGGCGAGGATCGACTCGCAGCTCTTCACGCCCTCCGCGGTCTGCTGCTTCTGGGCGAGCAGCTCCTGCACGGTGATGCCACGACCGAGCTTCTCGCCGAAGGTGCGGTTGCGGCTCAGCGGCGACGTGCAGGTCGCGACCAGGTCACCGAGCCCGGCCAGGCCGGAGAACGTCGCCGGGTCGGCGCCGAGCGCGACCCCGAGCCGCGACGTCTCCGCGATGCCGCGGGTGATGAGGGAGGCCTTCGTGTTGTCGCCGAAGCCCATGCCCTCGGCCATGCCGACCGCGAGGGCGATGACGTTCTTCACCGCCCCACCGAGCTCGCAACCCACCACGTCCACGTTCGTGTAGGGCCGGAAGTAGCGCGTCAGGCAGGCCGCCTGCAGTCGTTCGGCGACGACGAGGTCGATGCACGCGACGACCGACGCGGCCGGCTGACCGCTCGCGATCTCCTTGGCCAGGTTGGGTCCGGTCACCACGGCCACTCGCTCCAGGGGTACGCCGGCCACCTCGCAGATCACCTCGCTCATCCGCTTGGTGGTGCCCAGCTCGACGCCCTTCATGAGGCTGACGAGGACGGCCTTGCCGTCGATGGCGTCGGCGACGGCGGCGAGGTTGTCCCGCAGGGTCTGTGACGGCATGGCGAGCACGATGAAGTCGACGCCCTGCACTGCCGCCCGCGCATCGCTGGTGGCGGTGAGGTTGGCGGGCAGGGCGATGCCGGGGAGGTAGTCGGGGTTGTCGTGGGTCGCGTTGACGGCGTCGGCGAGCTCCTGGCGGCGGGCCCAGAGCACGACGTCGGTGCCTGCGTCGGCGAGCACCTTGCCGAACGCGGTGCCCCACGAGCCCGCTCCCAGCACTGCGGCCCTCATCAGGCCGACTTCTGTACGGCGTCCGGGTTGTGCACTTCGGCCGGAGCCTTCTCGCCACGGATCTCGGCGACCATCGACCGGATCGTGCCCATGATGACATCGGTGCTCTCGTGCAGGACCTTGGCGGTGAGGTCCTTGCCCTGCCACGGGCTGAGGTCCACCGGAGGGCCGGCGACGACCGTGACGGTGTGCCGCGGCAGCAGATGTAACCCCTTGGTGCGGTAGGAGTCGTGGATCTCCTGCGCGCCCCACTGGGCCAGCGGGATCACCGGGGCACCCGAGAGCAGGGCCAGCCGGGCGACGCCGGTCTTTGCCACCATCGGCCACTTGTCGGGGTCACGGGTGACGGTCCCCTCGGGGTAGATGAGCACCAGCTCGCCGGCGGCGAGAGCTTCAACGGCGTCCTTGAGGGCCAGCGAGGCGTCGGCGGTGTGGCGGTGGACCCGGATCTGGCCCGAGCCCCGGGCCGTCCGGCCCATCAGCCCGTTGCCCTCGAACAGGGTTGCCTTGGCGAGAAACCGGGGCACCCGCCCGGTGCTGAACATGATGGCGTCACCCACGCAGAGCGGGTCGACGTAGGAGATGTGGTTGACCGCGAGGATGACGCCGCCCTGCTTCGGGACGTTCTCGAAGCCCCGCCAGCGCCGTCGCGTGAACAGCAGCAGCGGTGGCTTGACCAGCACCACAGCGAGCCGGTACCAGAACCCGATCCGACCCAGACGCACGCGCTGTCCTCCCGTTGACGTGGACGCCGAGTCTGGCTGTCCTCGACATCCCTGTCGAGGAGCCTGCCAGACTCCTCGTTCGTGGCGGACTCCTGGGGCGTGGTGGTGCCCGTGAAACGACTGTCGGTCGCCAAGTCGCGACTGGCCGCGTACGGCGACGAGCGTCGTCAGGCCCTGGCCCTCGCGTTCGCCGCCGACGTGGTCCTGGCCGCCGTCATGGTGGCCCGGGTGCTGGTCGTCACTGACGACGAACGGGCCGCCCGGGTCTTGGCGAGCCTGGGGGCCTGGGTGGTCCCGGACGACCCCGATGCGGGCCTCAACCCGGCGTTGGAGCACGGCGTCGAGCTGCTGCGGGCCGACACACCCCACCTGGGGGTGGCGACCTTGTCAGCGGACCTGCCCGCGCTCCGCGCCCCCGACCTCGCAGCGGCCCTGGCGCGGGTCGCTCCCGGCGAGCGGGCCTTCGTGGTGGACCACTCCGGGACGGGAACCACCTTGCTGGCAGCCGGATCCGGTACGGCGCTACTGCCCGCCTACGGCCCCGGCTCGCGGGCCGCACACCTGGCCTCAGGGGCGGTGGAGCTCATCGCGGCCGAGAGTCTGCGGCTCGACGTCGACACCCCTGCCGACCTTGCGGCCGCGGTTGCCCTCGGGGTCGGACCGCACACCTCGCTCGCCGTGCAGGAGCTGTGGTGACGCAGGCGACGGTCCGCGACTGGGACCCGATCCGCGGCGGGTCGGCCTATCTCGACGACGGAACGGTCGTCCTGCTGCCACCAGAGTGCGTACAGGGCAGCGTGTTCCGCTTTCTGCGACTCGGTCAGCGGATCGCCCTGGAGCTGCGGGATGACGCCGTTGTGCGGGTGGACCTGCCCTGAGCGCCTCAACGACGAAGGCCCCGGCGGTTGCCGGGGCCTTCGTCGTAGGTGGTGCTACTTCTTGGCGGCCTTCTTGGCGGGAGCCTTCTTCGCAGCGGCCTTCTTGGCCGGAGCCTTCTTGGCGGGGGCCTTCTTGGCGGGGGCCTTGGCCGCTGCCTTCTTCGCGGGAGCCTTCTTGACGGGAGCCTTGGCCGCTGCCTTCTTCGCGGGAGCCTTGGCCGCTGCCTTCTTGGCGGGAGCCTTCTTGTCAGGAGCCTTGACCGCTGCCTTCTTGGCAGGAGCCTTCACAGCAGCCTTCTTGGCAGGAGCCTACTTCGCAGC
>JANOTZ010000014.1:0-3524 GCA_031416735.1 Frankiales bacterium | reverse complement strand
CCCCGGCCCCCCCGCCACCTCGCCCGCCCCCGTCTCCTCCCTTGCGTCTGCTCGGGTGAGCCTCCGGAGTGGCCACTTCGGCAGACGTAAGCGGGTGTCAGCGGTGCCGACGGTGTCGGGGGTGCCGACGACCCTTGCGTCTGCTCGGGTGAGCCTCCGGAGTGGCCACTTCGGCAGACGTAAGCGGGTGTCGGGGTGGCTCGCGGTGCTGGTGGCGATGGCACTGGCGTCGGGGTGCGGCGGGTCCGGGGGGACGTCCGGTGGGTCCGGGGGGACGTCCGGTGGGTCCGGGGGGACGTCCGGTGGGGGCACATCCGGTGGTGGGTCCGGTGGTGGCGGGGGCGGGGCGGGGGGCGGGGGGACGGTGACGGTGCTGGCCGCGGCTTCGCTGAGCCGGGCGTTCCCGGCGATCGGCGCCGCGTTCGAGCGGGCCCACCCGGGGCTGCGGGTGCAGCTGTCGTTCGCCGGGTCGCAGACCCTGGTCGCGCAGGTACGCCAAGGGGCGCCCGCCGCGGTCCTCGCCACCGCCGACCTCGCCACCCTCCAAGGCGTGACTGAGGAGCTCCGCGGCCAACCCGTGGTGTTCGCCCACAACCAACTCGCCCTGGTGACCGCACCGGGCAACCCGCTCGGACTGCGGTCGCTCCAGGACCTCGAGCGTCGCGGCCTGAAGGTGGTGCTGGCCGGGCCGACGGTCCCCGCGGGCAAGGCTGCCGCAAAAGCGCTGGCCGCCGCCGACGTCACCATCGACCCGGTCTCGCTGGAGGATGCGGTCACCGGCGTGGTCACCAAGGTGCGACTCGGTGAGGCCGATGCCGGTATCGCCTACGTCACCGACCTCGAAGACTCGGGTGGCGAAAGCAGTCGGCTGGGGGGCGTCGCGCTGCCCGGAACGGAGACGTCGCTCGCGATCGCGGCCGTCGCGGGCGCACCGAGGCCGGAGGCTGCCGACCTGTTCATCGCTTACGTACAAGGCGAAGTGGGCCAACAGATCCTGCATACCTACGGCTTCCAATGAGAGCCAGGACGCCGTTGCTGCTGGCCGTCCCGGCGGCGCTCGGCGCCCTGTTGCTGCTGCTGCCGCTGGCCGCCCTTCTGGGCCGCACCCCCTGGCACCGACTGCCCGAGTTGCTCGGTCGGGACGATGTGCAGCAGGCCCTGTGGCTCTCGGTGCGGTGCGCCCTGGCCGCCACCGTGCTGTCGGTCCTGCTCGGCGTCCCCCTCGCCTGGGTACTCGCCCGCAGCCGGCTGCCTTTCCGCAGGTTTCTGCGCGGACTCGTGATCGTCCCGCTCGTGCTGCCGCCCGTCGTGGGGGGCGTCGCGCTGCTGCTCGCCTTCGGTCGGCGAGGAGTCCTGGGCCCCTTCCTGGTGGAGGCCGGCGCCGTACCCGCCTTCACCACGTGGGGGGTGATCCTCGCCGAGGCGTTCGTTGCGCTGCCGTTCCTGGTGCTCATCGTGGAAGGTGCGCTGTCCGGTCTCGACCGGTCGGCCGAGGAGGTGGCGGCGACGCTCGGGGCCCGACCGCTGCGGGTGTTTCTCACGGTGAGCCTGCCGGCGATCGCTCCCTCGGTCGGTGCGGGTGCGGTGCTCGCCGGGGCCCGCGCCCTGGGGGAATTCGGGGCGACGACGACCTTCGCCGGCAGCCTGCCGGGACGCACCCAGACGGTGCCGCTCGCGGTCTACGCGCTGCTGCAGGACGACCCGGCCGCCGCCTACGCCCTGTCCGCGGTATTGCTCGCAGTCAGCGTCGCGCTGGTGCTGCTGCTCCGGGCCCGGCTCCGATGAAGCGACCAAGAGTGACGGCCGACCGGTGATGGAAGCCGACATCGCCACCCCCTTCGTCACGGCGACATTGGCGGCCGCGCCCGGCGAGGTGGTGGCCGTCGTGGGTCCCAACGGCGCGGGCAAGTCCTCCCTGCTGCGGGCGTTGGCCGGACTGCTCCCGGCGTCAGGATCGGTGCGGCTCGGCGGGCGCGAGGTGGGCACCCTTCCGCCGTACGCGCGTGGGATTGGTTGGGTGCCGCAGGCGCCGTCGCTGTTCGCGCACCTGTCCGCCCGGGACAACGCCGCGTATGCGCTGCGCAGTCGCGGGATCGCGCGGCGCACGGCTCGGGGCGAGGCCCAGAGCTGGCTGGATCGGCTCGGCATCGGCGAGCTCGGCGATGCCCGACCCGCGGCGCTGTCCGGCGGCCAGGCCGCCCGCGTCGCACTGGCCCGGGCACTCGCCGGCGGTCCCGCGCTGGTGCTCCTCGACGAACCGCTGGCTGCCCTCGACACAGCCACCCGAGACGAGGTACGGCGATTGCTGCGCGTCACCCTGAGCAGCGGGCCGGCTCCTGCGCTGGTGGTCACGCACGACCCAGTAGACGTCGTCGCGCTGGCCGACCGGCTGGTGGTCCTGGAGGCCGGGCGGGTCGTGCAGGACGGCACTCCGACGCAGGTCGCGGACCGGCCGCGCAGCACCTGGGTCGCCGGTCTGCTCGGGCAGAACGCCTGGCGCGGAACGACCTCTGTGAGCGGGTTGGTGGTCGACGGCGGCCAGGTGACCGCCGCCGAGCCGCTGTCCCCTGGGCTGGGGGCGTTGGCCCTCTGCGAGCCCTCCGCAGTCACCCTGCACCGTTCCCCGCCCTCAGGGTCGGCCCGCACTGTCCTCTCCGGGGAGGTCGGCGAGTTGCGTGCCCTGGGCGGGCGGGTCCGGGTCGTCGTACACAGCCATCCTGAGGTGATCGCCGAGGTGACTCTCGCGGCCGCGACAGACCTGGGGCTGGCGAACGGAGGGCGTGTGTGGGCGGCGATCAAGGCCACCGAGGTTCGGCTCGTTGCGCTGTAGCCACTAAGGTCTGGTCATGAGCCAGCCGACGAACCACGACGTCCCGCAGGCACTGTCGGTGGCCCGCGAGGCCCCCGACCGCAACATCTCCCTCGAGCTCGTCCGCGTCACCGAAGCAGCCGCGATGGCCGCCGGCCGGTGGGTCGGTCGCGGCGACAAGATGGGCGGCGACGGAGCCGCGGTTGACGCGATGCGCCAGCTGATCGGGACGGTCGGCATGAAGGGCGTCGTCGTCATCGGTGAGGGCGAGAAGGACGAAGCGCCGATGCTCTTCAACGGCGAGCAGGTCGGCTCCGGCGAGGGTCCGGAGTGCGACGTCGCCGTCGACCCGATCGACGGCACCACCCTGATGGCCAAGGGGATGCCGAACGCCCACGCCGTGATGGCCGTCGCCGAACGCGGCACGATGTATGACCCGTCCGCGGTCTTCTACATGGAGAAGCTCGTGACCGGCCACGCGGCCGCCGACGTCGTCGACATCACCGCCTCCACCGCCTACAACGTGCAGGCCGTCGCGAAGGCCAAGGGCATGGCCGTCGAGGACGTCACCGTCTGCATCCTGGACCGCCCGCGCCACGAGCAGCTCGTCCACGAGGTCCGGCAGGCCGGCGCGCGCATCAAGTTCATCTCCGACGGCGACGTCGCAGGGGCCGTGATGGCCTGCACCGACGGCACTGGCGTCGACCTGCTGCTC
>JANOTZ010000013.1:0-1564 GCA_031416735.1 Frankiales bacterium | reverse complement strand
GCGGGAACGCGGGCTTCCGCTCGCCCGATGCCCGCTACTGCTTGACCAATCGAAGCAGCAGCGAGGCGAAGACGGCAGTTATGCCAACAACCGCCAGTGTCGTGCTTGCCATCGCCATCAGGGAAACGCTCGTCATCGTGCCGGGAAGCACGTCGATCAGGAACCACACAAGCGCGGCCAGACCCACGAGAGCAACGCCGAGAAGGGCAAGGAGATGGGGGTTGATGCGCTGAGTCATCCATGTCTATTCGGTGCTCTCGCGGCGCTTCCTGCGTGATGGGTGCCGGTTCTCGGACCGCGAAGAGCGCCTGCTGGCCACCTGGGCTCGCGGAGCTGGACTCGGAGGTAGTGCGTCACTACCCGCGCCGGTGAACGGCTCTCGATCCGAGCAGCACACCGGCACATAGCCTCGACGCTGTGGACGAGCTGCATGTGGGTGAACGTCGAGCTCAGGCCAGCGTGAGGCTAAACGCCGCACCGGTGGCGTACTTCAGCCCGCCGGCTGCGTTCAGCGCGCCCTGCCACGCCTCATACCTGCCCGATGGCAGGGCTCCTGGGCGGTAGATGGTCGTGAAGCCGAAGTCGGTCTCGTTGAACGGGTCGAGCACGGTCCCGGTGTACGGGCCGTCGGCGCCGCCGTTAGTGGCCGAGCCACACTCGGCCTCCGGCTTGCGAAAACATGTGCCGAGGTTTCCGGCGAAGGCGTGGAACTTGCCGATCACGATGACGCTCACGTTCACCGTCCGTGCGCCGGCCACGGTCAGCGGCTGGACGTTGTCTGCCTGCAGGGGGTTGACGAGGATGTCCCGCTTGGCCACCACGGTCGCGGTGGTGGGATGCGTCGGGCGCAGACTCATGCCGCGACCCTGCTTGAGCGGAACACGCAGCCTGCTCGGCCCGTCGGTAAGCAGGTAGAACCGGTAGCGCCCTGGCTCGATGACCTGCTTGTGCCTGTTCCAGACGGGCACGGTGTAGCTCTCCGTGGCGCCGGGGGCACGGAGGTCGCGGGGGATCATCGCCCCGAACTCACCTGCGCCCGCCTTCCGCTGGGCAGGGGTGACCCCATCGATGTAGAAGCCGACGAAGCGGCCGTTGCTGGTGGCGCTCATCGCGTTCAGGTCGAACTTGATCGGGGCCTTGAGCGTGACCTCGACCCAGGCCGTGCGTGAGCCCGAAAGCACCATCACCTCGGGGGTGGCCGCCTGGGTGCGAACCGTTGCCACGCCGCTCAAGCCGCTGACCAGCGCCACCGCCACCGCCAGCAGCCCCCTTGCCCATCCGGTCATCGGTGACTCCCTGCTCGTTGTGCGTTGACGGGTCTGTCTGACGGGTGGTCATCCGGCCCCGGCGCCTGGGCGACGAGTTGCAAGTTGATGTTCGCCTTCTTGAGGCGAAGTCCTGCCGCCCTAGCGGTGACACGCCTGGCCCGACCAAAAAAGGCCGGCTCCTCGCGGTGTGGACAACTCGCTTCCGCTGGGATGTTCACTGTGTCGCTGGGGAGCGGGTCTGACTCTCGTTTCCGCCGGCCTTTCGGGTGCCTGACTTCCGACCTGTCGGCCAGCTC
>JANOTZ010000012.1:0-1536 GCA_031416735.1 Frankiales bacterium | reverse complement strand
CCGCAGGCGGGTGAACGCTTTGGCCAGGGCGAGCGCCCAGGGCCAGTGCTCGGCCAAGCGCAGGAAGACCTTCCGTTGGCCGCGGGTGATCCGGGCTCCCATGTGCAGGAGCCGGTAGCGGAGGGTTTTGGGTTCGGCCCGGTGCAAGTCCGGCTCGTCGGTCAGGAGCATCGACTGCGTCAGGGCGAGCAGGTCCGCGGCGATGAGGGCGAGCTCGATCCAGACCTCGTTCACGTGCGCGTGCCGGGACGGGAGATGGCCGATGCCGGTGTCCTTGCCGGTTCGGATCCGGTCTTCGACGCGGGCGTGGGCGCGGTGTCGGGCGTCCAGGAACGGGAGTTGCCCGCCGGGGGTGTTGATGGTGAACGCCTGGTACCGGTAGCCATCGCGGATCTCGAACGCGTTCAGGGTCGCGCCGGGGTGTGGGTGCTCGCGGCGGACGATGACCCGCATCCCGGGGCAGGTCGTGGTCCAGCGACTGAGGTCGAGCATGCCGGTGATCTCGACGACGTCGGCGTGCTCACGCAAGCCGCCGTCGGCGTTGTTCGCCGCTGTCCAGGCGTGCTTGGGGACGAGCTTGATCGCGTCCCGGACAGCTTCGGTGACGGGGTAGCCGACCGAGAACCCCAGCCCTTGCTCGGAAAGCGCGGTGATCAGGGCGTGGGAGTAGCCGGCGCCGTCGGCGCGGATGAGGACCTTCTTGCTGCGCCACCGGTCCGGGATCTGCGCCAGCGCGTGCTCCAGCACGGTCAGGTGATCACTCGCGGTGTTGCTGCCGGCGTTCCCCGGCCGAAGCAGCATCGCCAGCGCCTCGTTCGTGTTGTCCAACCACGCCCCGAGTGGGTGGTGCCCGAACCCGCCCTTGAAGTTCCCCTTGGCGTCGTCCTTCTCAGAATGGGCCGTGACCAGGGTGGCGTCGAGGTCGATCACGACCTCACTGATCGTCTTGCCCGCAGCCCGCGAACCGGGCAGCTCGCTGCCGGTGAGCTCCCCACGAGCGGTCCACGCCCGGTCTCGGGCCTCAGCCCGAGCCAGCCGGATCCGCGTGAGCATCCCGCCACCGGCTTCCTGGTCCTTGCCGATTGCGGCCAGCACCCGCCAGATCGTCGAGGTCGACGCCACGGTCCCGGCCGGCCCGTGCAGACCCTCGTGGTCGGCCATCGCCTGAATGTCGGTGATCGTGACCGCACCGTCCGCGATCGCGACCGCGGCATCGACCAGCACCCGGCCCGGGTCGTGCCCAGCGCGGCGCTCGCGGAGCCCGTCGGTGGCCTCGCTCAGCAAGGCCGTCAGTCCGATCCGGTCCGCGAGCTCGGCCAGCAACACCGTCCCGGCGTGCGACACGACTCCGGTCCCGTCACACGTGATCTCAGGGACGGTTCTTCTCGTTGTAGGTTGCACCTGCGGGGTGCCTCTCGTTCGCGGGGATTTCTTGTCCATCAGCAAGACAAGTTTCCCAGCAACGCCAGGCACTTTCGCGCTTTCAGGCCCAGTGTCGGAGACCCAAGATCAGCGGACTACTGCAACATCGGGGCT
>JANOTZ010000011.1:0-7093 GCA_031416735.1 Frankiales bacterium | reverse complement strand
GGCTTCGACTTCGCTGCCGACGGCAAGGGCGTCGAGCCCGGGTCGTCGATGAAGCCGTACGTCCTGGCCGCGGCCCTCGAGAAGGGCGAGAGCCTCGACAGCACCCTGGACGGCTCCAGCCCGCAGACCATCTGCGGTACCAAGATCAGCAACGACGAGGGTGACCCGCCGTTCGGTCAGGTCGACCTGGCCACCGCGTTGCAGCACTCCGTCAACACCGTCTACTACCGGCTTGCCTGCGAGACCGGCCCGAAGCGGATCGCCGACCTGGCGCACGCCGCCGGCATCCCGCAGACCCAGCCGCTCGACGGTGAGGACGGCACGCCGACCGCGCAGATCGCCCTCGGGGCCGGCGGCTACCAGATCCACGTCATCGACCAGGCGGTCGGCTACGCGACGATCGCGGCCAAGGGCACCCGCGCGAACCCGTACTTCGTGCAGAAGGTCACCGACAGCCGCGGCAACGAGCTCTACTCCGCCAAGCCCGACACCGGCAACGCGTTCTCCGAGGGCGTCGCCGCTGACGTGACCTTCGCGATGCAGAAGGTCGTCACCGGCGGCACCGCTACCCGTGCGCAGCTCGACGGCCGCCCGACCGCCGGCAAGACCGGCACGTCGCAGGACAACAAGAACGCCTGGTTCGCGGGCTTCACCCCGCAGCTGTCGACGGCGGTCTGGGTCGGCCGCAAGGACGGCGGTCCGCTCAAGGGCGTCCTCGGCATCAAGGGCGGGGTGTACGGCGGAAGGATCCCCGCTCAGATCTTCAAGGCGTTCATGGACAAGGCCCTCGAGGGCGTCGAGGTGGTGCCGTTCCCGGCCAAGGCCGGCGTCGGGACGCCCAACACCCCCACCCCGACGGCCACCCCGACGCCCTCGGCGACGCCTTCGTCAACGCCCACCCCGGAGCCCACGATCACGTTGCCGCCGGTGTTGCCGCCGGGCAAGCCCACGAAGGACCCCTCACCCACCGCCTCCCCGACCGCGTCTCCGGCGGCGTCTCCGGCGGCGTCCCCGGCCGCCAGCCCGTAAGTCAGCCCCGATGGTCAGCCGCTTGTCAGCGGAGCAGGGCGGCGGCGTTGATCTCGACCGGGAAGGGCCGCGTCACCGTGATGGGCTGGTCAGCGACGGAGCGGTGGGTCTCGACGTACAGGCCGTCGCTGTTCAGCTCGAGCACGGTGACCGAGGGCTCGTCGGGGTCGACGATCCAGTAGGACGCGATGCCGGCGGCCTGGTAGCGGTCGCGTTTGAGGAGGAGGTCGACCCGGCGGGTGCTCGGGGAGAGCACCTCGACGGCGAGCAGCGGCGGGACGGGCAGGTCGGTGTCGGTGAAGTCGGTGCGTGGGGCGACGAGGACATCGGGCTGCACCTCGGTGTCGTCGGCCAGCGCCACGGCGAGGGGGGCGAACAGCACGAGCAGGTCCGCGGGCGCGGAAGCGCGCAGCAACAGGTGCAGGTTGCCGACCACCACCTGATGGGGGACCCGGGATCCCGGGCTCACGAGGAGCGTCCCGTCGATGAGCTCGTACCGGTGGCCGTCATCGGGGAGTGCGTCGAGATCCGCCCGCACCAGTGGCCGGCCGAAGGGCAGGGCGGTGGTCATGACCGTCATGGTGCCTCGTGTCGGTCGGGGATGTCATGCGCCGAGGTTGCCGCCGCGATGGGACAACCCGCGGCCGCTTTCCACCGGCGCGGCGGCGATCTGGCAGCATCCCTCGGGTGACCCAGACCCTGGTACTCCCCTCGAGTGACGACCCGGTGGTCGCCGCTGCCGTCGAAGCGATCGGCGGCAAGCCCGGCAGGCACGCGAGGCTCGGGGACCGGCGGCTCTGGACACCGACGCGGGTGCTGCTCGCGCTGACCCTGCTGACCAGCGTCCTGGGCTTCGCGCAGAAGCTCCCCTGCCGCGACGGCAGCAACTGGGTCAACGAATACCAGTACACCCGCGCCTGCTACACCGACGTCGTCGCCCTGTATGGCGCGGAAGGGCTGTCCGCGGGCAAGGCCCCCTACTACGACCACCCCGTGGAGTACCCAGTGGTGATCGGCGCCGTCATGCAGGTGTCGTCGCTGGTGGCCCGGGGCGCCGCGACGGTGCTGCCCGACGACGGCCGGGAGAAGGCGGCGAAGGAGCGGTTGGCGAAGGCCACCACGGACAAGGAACGCGCCGACGCGGCTGGCGCGATCTCCTATGCGCAAGGCCTGGCCCGCAGCCGGTTCTTCTACGACCTGACCTGGCTGCTCGTCACCGCCTGCGCCCTGATCGTGGTGGTCACGACTGCTCGGATGGCCGGCCGCCGGGTGTGGGATGCGGCGCTGTTCGCCCTGGCACCAGGGCTTCTGCTGCACGCGACCACCAACTGGGACCTCGTCGCGATGGCTCTCGCCGGTCTCGGGCTGCTCGCCTGGGCCCGCTCCCGACCTCTGGTCGCTGGGGTGCTGCTCGGCCTCGCGACGGCCACCAAGCTGTACCCGATGCTGTTCCTCGTCCCGCTGTTCTTTTTGTGCCTGCGCGCCCGGAAGCTGGGGCCCTGGGCGGTGGCCGCTGCGATGACGGTGGTGGCGGCGGTCGGTGTGACCGCGCCGGTCTACCTCACCGCCCCGTCCTTCGCGGACAAGGGCGGGCAGCAGGTCAAGGTGCTCGCCTCACCCCTCGACCGGTTCGCCGACGAGGGGCTGTCAGCCCTCAAACCGATCGCCTGCGAGGTCACCGACGCATTCGGGACGCACATCGAGGAGGGTCGTTGCCCCGCGACCCTGCGGGAGGGGGTCGTGAAGAACACGCAGGTCGTCAACTCGGTCTACCGGTTCTTCGAGCTGAACAAAACGCGTGGCGCCGACTGGGACTCGGTCTACCATCAGGCCCAGCGCCTGCACACCGACAAGGGCGCGTTCAAGGGGATCCGTAACGCTGTCGCCGGCGCCTTCACCGACCACGGCCCGGTGCCGGACAAGCTCAACAGGTGGGTGGCCATCCTCGTGCTGGCGGTGATGGCCGGGATCGGGACGCTCATCCTCGCCGCCCCCCGGAGGCCGCGGGTGCCCCAGGTGCTGTTCCTGACCCTCGTCGGCTTCCTGCTCGTCAACAAGGTCAACAGCCCGCAGTACGTCCTGTGGCTGCTCCCGCTCGCCGCGCTTGCCAACCCGCGATGGCGGCCGTTCCTCGCCTGGCAGGCCGCCGAAGCCGTCGTACTCGGGACCCGGTTCTACTTCTTCATCAGCAATGACAAACCCGGTGAAGGCATCGACAACGGCTGGTTCTTCGCCGCGATCTGGATTCGCAACATCCTGCTCGTGGTGTTCGCGAGCTACGTCGTGCGCGACATCCTGCACCCCGACCGCGACCCGGTACGGCGGGACGGTGCCGACGATCCGGCAGGCGGCGTCCTCGACGGTGCGCCTGACAAGGGCGCCCCTGACAGCCGCCTCCCTGACAGGGCCCTCGTCCGCGCGTGACCGCGCGCTGCTCATGACAGTTCCGACGTGACAGCACTGAGGTCCTGGATCGCGACCCGGGTCGCGATCGCACTGCTCGTCCTCGCCGGCTCCTGGCAGATCTTCGGCGGCCGCACGCAGAGCTTCCTGGAGCGCTGGGACAGCTGGGACGTCACGCTGTTCGCCAAGGTGGCGCAGTTCGGCTACGACGGCTATCCGCAGCACTACCCCGACCAGGACATCGCCGCGTTCTTCCCGGGCTTCCCCATGGCGCTCCGGGCGGTGCACCTGCTCGTCCCGGACTGGACCGCGGCCGGGCTGCTCGTCTCGTTCGTCGCGGGTGCGGTCGCTGTCGTCCACCTGTCCCGGCTCGCGGAGCTCGACGGTGTCGACGGTGCGCGGGCCGCGCTCTATCTGGTCCTTTCGCCGTACGCGGTGTTCCTGGCCGCGGGCTACAGCGAGGCGCTGTTCCTGGCCTTCGCGCTGCCGGGCTGGCTCGCCGCGCGCAAGGGGAACTGGCCGGCGGCGGGGCTGCTCGTCGCGGCGGCGTGCACGGTGCGGGTGTCGGGGACGTTCCTCGCCATCGCGCTGGTCGTGGAGTGGGCCACCACCTCGCGGGACCTGCGGGTCGCCCCGTGGCTGGCCGCTCCGTTCCTCGCGCTGTTCGGGTACGCCTTCTACCTCTGGACGCTGACCGGCGACTGGCTGCGTTGGCAGCACGCGCAGGCCGGCACGTGGGGACGGCACCTCACCTCACCGCTGCAGTCGCTTTCGGCGACGTGGGACGCCGCCCGCAACAGCGTGGGTCCGGAGTACCAATGGTCGTTCCGCGCCGAGATCGTGGCGGTCTTCGTCGGGCTGGTCGTCACGGTGGTACTGCTGGTCCGCCGGGAGTGGGGGCAGGCGACCTACCTCGGCCTGTCCGTCGGTGCGCTCGCGACCTCGACCTACTACCTCTCGGTGGCGCGCGCGACGCTGCTGTGGTTCCCGCTGTGGATCCTGCTCGCGCAGCTCGCCGGCCGTCGGCCGTGGGTGCACATCGTCTACGTCACGGTGGCGACGCCGCTGATGGCGGTGGGGGTGCTGACCTTCACGGCCGGCCGTTGGGTCGGCTGAGCCGCCCACTCACAGGAGCGGGAGGCCGACCTCGAACGTCCCCTTGTGGGTGACGACGTCGTGGAACCCGTCGTCGGCGCTGATCGCCCAGGTGTAGGCGCCGGGCAGGGCCGGCAGGCCGTTGACGAACCCGTCCCAGGACAGGTGCGGCCGGCTGCCGGTCTTGCGCTCGGTGGCCACCCGGGTGCCTTGCGGGTCGACGACGTCGACGGTCCAGGTCGCGGGGAGCGACAGCTTCGCGTCAAGGACCAGCGGGGAGGGGGCGTGCACCGGTGTGCCCTTGACGACGGGCTGACCGATCTTCGGCGCCGGACCCATGGCGACCTTCGTCAGGCCCCGCAGGTATGGCAGCCGGTCCTGCACCGACGCCGGACAGGCCGTGATGCCGGTCTCCCCGTGACCGAAGATCCGCGGCAGCGTGACCCGCCGGCCGCTCGGGTAGCGGGCTGAGCCCTGCGACGTCAGCGCGACGGAGCCGGACGGGTCGAAGCCCCAGGTGCGGGCCGCGTAGGCGAAGACCCGGGCGAAAGCCTTCTCCGCGTTGTGCGACAGGGCGGTCTTCGTCAGGTCGCCGATCATCGCGACCCCGAGGGTGCCGGTGTTGAACCCCTGGGCGTGGGTGCCGACCGTCGCCCTGCCGAGGCCCCCGGCGCGGCCCTCCCAGATCCCGCCGTACTGGTCGACGAGCAGGTTGTAGCCCAGGTCGGCCCAGCCGCGGGACTGCACGTGATAGGCGTAGTCGGCGCGGATCAGCGCCGGCACCTCCTGCGGCTGGTAGCCGTTGGCGTTGACGGTGTGGTGCACCACCACGGCGCTGACCCTGCCGCTGTACGACGGACCCCGGCGTCGCAGGGACTCGTCGGCGCCCCAGTCGGCGCGCGAGTGGACCGCGCCCAGCAAGTCGCGGCCGGCGGTCGTCCGGCCGGCGGTTGTCCGGCCGGCGGTTGTCCGGCTGGCGGTTGTCCGGCTGGACCCCGGGGTGGCCGCGTGTGCCGCGTTTCCCCAGGTACGGCGCGGGGTCCCGTCGGTGACCCTCGTGAGGCCCAGCCCTTGGACTCTCCCCGCCGTCCGGATCTGCACGCGGTCGGCCCCAGCCGGTCGCCACTGCGGTGCAGTGCCCGGCGTCCCCTCGGGACTGTCGGCGCTGTCGTCCTCCGCCTCGGTCCACGCCGTCCAGCCGGTGCCGATGTGCCAGCGGAGCCGCACGGTCGGCGTGCCCGCGCTCCAGGTGATGCCGACCATCCGCTCGCTGCGCAGGCTGATGATCTGGTCGGCGGCGAGGGGGCTCTGGCTCAGCAGCGGCTGCAGCTCGGCCGGTCCCGCGGCAAGGCTCGGCAGGGTCTGCAGCACCGCCGACGTGGCGAGGGCGGCGAGGGCGAGGGTGCTGCGGCGGCGCAAGGGAAACGGTCCTTCGGCTGGGGGGATCCCTGCAGGGTGCCGGTCCCGGTCCATGGTCACAAGAGCCGGTGTCCGGCGTGTCCGGATTCCGTTGCGCCGATTCCTTGCGTCTGCCGAAGTGGTCACGTCCACGCGGGGTCGGAGCAGACGCAACGGGTCAGAGGAGGCGGGACTTCAGCAGGGCGATGTCGGCGGCCTGGCCGTCCCGGGGGGTCTCGACGACCACGGGACAGCCGGCAGCCTGTACGACGGCAACGAGCACGTCCACGTCGATCTGCCCCTCCCCGAAGTTGGCGTGCCGGTCGGCCCCCGAGTCGAAGGCGTCGCGTGAGTCGTTGGCGTGCACCAGGTCGATCCGGCCGGTGATGGCCAGTATCCGCTCGACGACGTCCACCAGGGTCTCGCCGCCGGCGTGTGCGTGGCAGGTGTCGAGGCAGAACCCGACGTTGTCGTAGTGACCGATCACGTCCCACAGCCGGGCGATCGCCTCGAGCCGTCGGGCCATCGCATGGTCGCCCCCGGCGGTGTTCTCCAGGAGCACCGGCAGCGGCAGCTCCATCCGCTCGATGGCCTTCGCCCAATTGGCCACCCCCACCGCAGGGTCCTCGCCCTTGGCGACGTGACCGCCGTGCACGATCAGCCCCTGCGCGCCCAGGGCCGCGGCCGCGGTGGCGTGCTGGTCGAGGATCTTGCGCGACGGGATGCGGATCTTGTTGTTCGTGCTCGCCACGTTGATGACATACGGCGCGTGTACGAAGAACGGCACGCCCCCGGTATCCAGCTCCGTGACGGTCGGGGCCTTCCAGCTCTGCGGGTCGCCGAGGAACAGCTGCAGGACGTCCGCCCCCCGGTCACGGGCCTCGGCCGCCGGGTCTGCGTTGTCAACGTGCGCGCCGATCCACTGCATGGCGCTCACCCTAGGTGGCACCATGAGTACGTGACGACCCAGCACGCGACCCGGCGACTCGGGCTGCTCGCGGCCCTGAGCGCAGCTTTACTCGCTGCAGTTGGGTTGTTGCTCGCCACCCCGGCGCAGGCCTCGATCCGGACGATCACCCTCACCGCCCAGGGACCGTCGCCGGCGCAGCTCACCATCGGCAAGGGTGACGTCGTCAACTTCTTCAACACCGACAACGTCAGCCACACG
>JANOTZ010000010.1:0-36443 GCA_031416735.1 Frankiales bacterium | reverse complement strand
GTTCGCCGGCGGGACGTAGGTCGCGGGGAACTCGAAGGTCGGCGGCAGCATGTTGGTCGGCGGACCGTAGTTCGCCGGCGGCACGTAGTTCGCGGGGAACTCGAAGGTCGGCGGCAGCATGTTGGTCGGCGGACCGTAGTTCGCCGGCGGCGCATAGCCCTCGGGGAACTTGAAGGTCGGCGGCAGCATGTTCGCGGGCGGGCCGTACTGGTTCGGCGGCTGGAAGTCGGCCGGGAACTCAAAGCCCTTGGGGAGCGTGCTCGCAGGCGGTCCGAAGCCCGTCGGCGGCTCGAAGCCACCGGGGAACAGGAAGCCGGGCGGGAACGCGTTGGTGGCCGCCACCTTGAAGGAGTCAGGGATGAACCCTTGCGGTACGGGCATCTCGCCTGGCTTGAACTGCTGACCCTGCGGAGGCATCGGCCAGCCGCCGGCCGGAGTCGGACGGGGTGCCTCAGGCCGGTCGCCCTCGCCGAACACCCAGTCGCCTGACTGCGGGGCGCAGGGCTTGCCAAGGGTGCACAGGTTGGCGCCGGCGACCTCGTCGGTGCCGAGACCCCCGTCAACCTCGTCGGTGCCGTCTCCGCCCTCGGCCTTGTCGTTGCCGGGTCCGCCATAGATGTGGTCGTCACCGAATCCACCGGTCAGCGTGTCGCTGCCGCCCGCGGAGGTACACAGGGACTGGTCCATCTCGGACGGGCAGTAGTCGTCGCCGAAGATCTCATCCGCGCCGTCGCCCCCGAGCAGGTGGTCGTTGCCCGCGCGTCCCTCGAGGTAGTCGTCACCGAGGCCGCCGTCGAGCTTGTCGTTCCCCAGGCCACCGCTGAGCCGGTCGACGCCGGCGCCACCGACGGAGGTGTCGTTGCCGTCACCGCCGTCGATCGTGTCGTTGTCGGCACCACCGCTGCTGTTGTCGTTCCCGGCGCCGCCGGCGAGCTCGTCAAGGCCGGAGTCGCCCAGCATCGAGTCGTCGCCTGCGCCACCGACGAGCTTGTCAGCACCGTCGCCGCCGGCGAGCTTGTCGTTGCCCGCATCTCCCTCGGTGCGGTCGGAGCCCGGGCCGCCGGCGATGGTGTCGTTGCCTACGCCACCGCAGATGATGTCGTCGCCACCGAGGCCGGTGATCACGTCGTTACCGGCGAGGCCGGCGATGACGTCCGCGCGAGCCGTCCCCTTGAGGACATCGTTCTTGGCGGTTCCGACGATGGTCGCCTTCGCGCCGGCACACAGCACGACAGCTCGGGGCTGCGCGGCGGGTGACGTGGCTGCCACTGCTGCACCAGCGCCGGCGAACCCGATGAGCACCATGGTGGTGGAGATACCAACCACCTTGATGGGCAAAGTCCTTTTCACTGCGAACCTCCAGTTGGGGCGATGCTGAAATATCGGCGACCCCGCAGACCCGTTTGCCACCCGATCGGGGTGCCCCCTAAGGGCCATCGCGGCCTGGCAAATGGCCTAGGTCCTCTGCCTCATTTCGCGAGCCAGGAGCCTGCGTCACCCGATCGGGCTCAGGAACCCCACTGCCCGCCCCCGACACCTCACGGCAGGAGGTGCCATGAGCATCAGCACGACCGGACTCGCGGGAATGGTGGCGTTGCTGGCGGTCTCGATGCCCACGCCGGCCCTCGCCGCCGACCCGCCGATCCGGGGTTGCGCCAGCCCACTGCTGGACGCGCCCGCCAGCGGGCAGCAGGCGCTGGAGAAGATCGACGACCAGGTCTCCACGGCTGCGGCCCGCTCCGGCCTGAGCACTGCCGACCTGGCCGACGCGCTCCGCGAGGACCCGACGACCTGGCTGGACCGTTGTGGCCGCGCGTTCTACGTCGAGCGCGCCGCCCACGCCCGGACTGCCACACCCCGCGCGCGGGCCGCCACGCCCCAGGCGGCAACCCGAGCCCTCCCCGCCGGTGTCCCGGTCGGCCAGGCCTTCACCTTGCACTCGCGCCCCGGCTCGTCCCGCGTCGTCTATCTCGACTTCAACGGGCACCTGATCTCCGAGACCGGATGGAACACCGACTTCGGCAAGGGCAAGGACATCGCGGCCGCCCCCTACGACACCGACGGCAAGCCGGCGGTGTTCTCACCGAGGGAACGGGAAGCCGTCATCGAGGTGTTCCAGCGCGTCGCGGAGGACTACGCACCCTTCGACGTGGACGTCACCACCGCCGATCCTGGCCAGGCCGCCATCACGCGGTCGGGCAGGAGCGACAGCCGGTTCGGCACCCGGGCGCTCATCACCGACACCTCCTTCGCGTGCGTCGGCTGTGCAGGCATCGCCTATGTCGGTGTCTTCGACAACGCCCTGGACCATGCGTTCACCCAACCGGCGCTGGCCTTCAGCTCGGCGTTGGACGGCTCCGCGAAGCTCATCGCCGAGGTCGTCTCGCACGAGGTCGGCCACACCCTCGGGCTGGGGCACGACGGCACCACGACCTCGGACTACTCCTCCGGGCACGGGGCGTGGGTCCCGATCATGGGTGAGGCGACCAACCGGCCGATCAGCCAGTGGAGCAACGGCGACTACGCCGGCGCCGACAACCGGGAGGACGACCTGGCGGTGATGGTCGCGGGTGGGGCGCCGCTGCTGGCCGACGACCACGGCGACTCGGCCGGCACGGCCACTCCGGTCGACGGTCAGATGTCCGGGGTGATCGGCAGCCGCACCGACACCGACTGGTTCTCCCTCACCACCTCGGGCGGGCCCGTCACGGTGTCGGCGAACCCCGCCGTCGTAGGTGCCAACCTGGATCTGAAAGTCGACCTGCTCACCGGCGACGGGACTGTCGTGGCCACCTCGGCCCCCGACGCCAGCAGGACCTACGCCGATCCCCCGACCGGGCTCGGTGCCTCGATCTCAAGAGACCTCGAGCCCGGGACCTATCTGGTGCGGGTCGACGGCGTCGGAGCAGGCAGCCCGCCGGGCAACGGCTACAGCGACTACGGCAGCCTCGGCCGCTATGCGTTCGCGGTCAGCGCGCCGGCCCAGGATCTGCCTCTCGCCATCACCACCTCCGTGCTCCCGGAAGCAACCGTGGGCACGTCCTGGTCACGGTCACTGAAGGCCATCGGCGGCCTGGCGCCGTACAGCTGGAGCGTGGCCACCGGCGAGCTGCCGGCCGGGATGGTCCTGTCGACCAAGGGCCGGCTCGAGGGCACTCCGACCGTCACCGGGACCTCCACGTTCACCGCGCAGGTGACCGACGGGACGACCACGGTCGCGTCGGCCTTCACCCTCATCGTCCGGGCACCGCTCGCGATCACCACCACGACGCTTCCCGCAGGCACCGCGCGCCGCCCCTACCTCGCGACGCTGACCGGCACCGGAGGCAAGGATCCCTACCGCTGGCACCGAGCCGGAGGCGCACTGCCCCGCGGCCTGACGTTGACCAGCACCGGCCAATTTTCCGGTACGGCGAAAGCCGGCGGAACGTTCCGGGTGACCGTGCTCCTGACCGACCCCGCGGGCCGACGGGCCACGCGCACACTCGTGCTGGTGGTCACGAAGTAGGTCATGTCCTGCAGCGCGCGACGTAGGCCGGGAAGTCCCACTCCTTGAGGAACCGCTGGCCGGCTTCGAGCCCGAGGTCATACAGCTGCTGCGACTGGGCTGAGGTGATCCCGAAGTCGATGGCACTGACGCCGGTGGCGGGGACGAACACGGTCCGCACCACGGTGCAGGGATCGTCGACGTAGGCGGCATCCTGGTCGTTCAGCAGGGTCTCGAGGGCGGCCAACCCCAGCCCGAGTGGTCCCTTCACGGGCCGGGTGACCGGGGAGACGCCCGACCGCGAGCTCAGCCGGACCCCGAAGGTCGGCCAGCGCGGGGCGGCACTGTCCGGGCGGTCGAAGAGCCCGACCGGGAAGTTGGAGAGCAGCCCACCATCGACCCAGGTTGCGCCGCTGACGTCCACCGGACGGAAGAAGAACGGGATGGCCGACGAGGCGCGGACGGCACGTGCGACGGGGAACTCGTCCGGGTCCAGGCCATAGCCGGGGAGGTCCCACGGGATGCGGACCAGCCGCTGCCGGGACAGATCACTGGCGGTCACGACCAGGGACCAGGCGTGGCGTTCGACCTGCTCCCCCGTCCGCAGGTCGCCGAACGTGCGCACCCCGAGATCGCCGAGCGCACCGGTCAGGAAGTGCTCGAGATAGGCGCCTTCGTAGAGACCGTCCGACGCGAGCAACGACAGCAGCCCCCCGACCAGAGGCACCCGGCCGAGCAGGCTGCTGTCGCGGAACTTGCGGTAGTCGATCGTCTTGACGATCTCCTCGAGGCGGGACAGCGGCTCCCCGGCGTGCTGAAGTCCGGCGACCAGGCACCCCACCACCGAGCCGGCGCTGCTGCCGGCGACCCGCGGAAACCGGTAGCCCGCCTCGTCCAGCGCCGTGAGGGCACCGACCAGGCCGATGCCCCTGACGCCGCCGCCCTCGAGAACCAGATCCGCTTGTAGGGAAGGAGTAGTCATGAGGGCGAGCCTTCGCCACTCCCGCTCTGGGCGCAAATGTCATTGAGGTCAGGCTTCTGTGGAGCGCTTCCCTGCTTTGGGCTTGGCGTAGTCGGCGAAGCCTTGCCAGTCGAGGACGACGCACGGCTCCTTGCCGACGATCCAGGCGTCGTGTCCGGGCCGGACCAGCATGACGTCACCGGGGTCGTAGTTGGCCTCGGTCCCGTCATTCATGCGGACTGTCATGTGCCCCGACAGGATGTACCCGGTGTGGGCCGCCTCGCAGCTCGCCGTCCCGGCGATCGGCTTGACGTGCTCCGACCAACGCCACCCCGGCTGGAAGGTCGCCTTCCCGACGCCGATGCCGTCGAGGTCGACCAGCTTGAGCTCACCCATGCCGTCGACGAAGGGACGGGTCTCATCCGCCTTGTCGAAGTTCTTCTTGATGATTCCGGCCATGCGCACCTCCCGACGCCGAGCGCCGCCCGACGGACGACCCCTGCCCGACGCTGCCCGTCAATTCTCCGACGGTCCGACGCCTGGGGCAATGCCCCGTCGTCAGGAGATCAGGCGCTGCTGCACACCAGAAACACCGCCGCGAACTGGCAACCCATCGCCGCGAGCGTGTGGGCATGGAAGACCTCGTGGAAGCCGAACCACCGGGGCGCGGGGTCGGGCCAGCGGGTGGCGTAGACGAGCGCCCCGGCCGTGTAGAGGACGCCGCCGACGACGAGCAGGGTCACTGCGGTCGCGCCGGCAGTGGCCTTGATCTGCGGCAGGATGAGCACGGCCGCCCAACCCAGCACGATGTAGAGGCCGGTGGAGGCCCACCGCGGCGTACGCGGGAGGAACACCCGGGTCGCGGCGCCGGCCAGCGCGGCCGTCCAGGTGGCGGCGAGCACCCACGTTGCGAGGTGGCCCGGCAGCGACAGCAGGACGAACGGCGTGAAGGTGCCCGCCATCGCGAGGTAGATGTTGGCGTGGTCGGTGCGGGACAGGACGCTGTGCACCTTGGGCGACCACGTGCCCAGGTGATAGACGGCACTGGTGCCCAGGAGCAGCGCGGAACAGCTGGTGAAGAGCACCGCCGCGAAGGCGGCCCGTGAGGTGGTGGCCGACAAGATCATCACCAGCCCGCCCGCGAGGACGAGGGGGAAACCGGCGGCGTGCAGCGCGCCCCGCAACTTCGGGCGGAGGGCGGCCAGCCCGGGTAGATCGACGACGTGTGCTGGGGGCACGTCAGCTCCTTCGAGCGCGGGGGGACAGGTCGGACAAAACGACCATCTCCCTGCAGGTACCCCGAGCAGGACGGACCACACCGGACTGACGGAGGCGATAGGGGACCAAGGTCCCTTTTTTCCGCAGCCCTCGATCGCTAGCGTCCCAGAGGGCCGGACCGTTGCCGTATGCCTGAGGGAGACCTGTGGACGCGCTCGACCTGGCCAGGTGGCAGTTCGGCACCATCACGATCTACCACTTCATGTTCGTCCCCCTCACCATCGGCCTCGCTCCGCTGGTCGCGATCATGCAGACGATCTGGTTGCGCACCGGCGACGAGCGCTGGCTTCGGCTGACGAAGTTCTTCGGCAAGTTGTTCCTCATCAACTTCTCGATCGGGGTCGTCACCGGGATCGTGCAGGAGTTTCAGTTCGGCATGAACTGGAGCGAGTACTCCCGTTTCGTCGGCGACGTGTTCGGAGCACCTCTGGCCATCGAGGGCTTGGCCGCGTTCTTCGTCGAGTCGACGTTTCTCGGGCTCTGGATCTTCGGCTGGGACCGACTGCCCCCCAAGATCCACCTGGCCACCATCTGGATCGCGGCCATCGGCACCTGGCTCTCGGCCTATTTCATCCTGGCTGCCAACTCCTTCATGCAGCACCCCGTCGGGGTGCGTTACAACGCCGAGCGCGGCCGTGCCGAGTTGACCAGCATCTGGAAGCTCCTCACCAACAACACCGCGCTGGCGACCTTTCCGCACACCATCGCCGGCGCGGTCCTGGTGGCGGGCACCTTCGTCGCGGCGATCGGCACGTGGTGGGCGGTGCGGGCCCAGCGCGACGGCGACCTCGAGGTCGCCGGCACGTTCCGTCCGGCGATCCGGCTGGGCCTGGTCGCCCTCGTCATCGGTGGGATCGCTGTGGCCATCTCCGGTGATGCGCAGGCCAAGCTGATGTTCAAGCAGCAGCCGATGAAGATGGCCGCGGCCGAGGCGCTCTGCGACACCGAGACCGGTGCCGGCTTCAGCCTGATCGCCATCGGAGACCTCGAGAACCGCTGCGACGTAAGGCAACTGACCATTCCGGGCCTGACGTCGTTCCTCGCCGATGGCGACGTCAACTCCACCCTGAAGGGCGTCAAGGACCTGCAACGTGAATATGAGGTGAAGTACGGGCCCGGCAACTACACGCCCCTGCTCCCCGTCACCTACTGGTCGTTCCGGCTCATGATCGGGTTCGGCGCGGTCAGCGCCCTCCTGGCCGTCGCCGGGCTGTGGTTCACCCGCCGGGGCCGCATCCCCTCCAGCCCGCGCATCGGACGTCTGGCACTGTGGGCCATCCCCGCACCGTTCCTGGCCAACGCGTTCGGCTGGATCTTCACCGAGATGGGTAGGCAGCCCTGGGCGGTCGCCCCCAACCCGACCGGCATCGACGCCGTCCGGATGCTGGTGCGCGACGGGGTGTCGACGGTGCCCGCCTCCTATGTCCTCACCTCTCTCGCGTCCTTCGCCGTCCTGTACGGCGTCCTGGCCGTCATCTGGTTCCGCTTGATGCGCCGGTATGCCGCCGAAGGCCTCCCCGAGGTCCAAGCCCCCGAGCTGCGCACGCAGGACGACGAGAGGCCGCTGTCCTTTGCGTACTGACCGCTCCCACCTTCGGAGATCCCCGTGGAACTGACCACCGTCTGGTTCATGCTCATCGCCCTGCTGTGGACCGGCTACCTCGTCCTCGAAGGGTTCGACTTCGGTGTCGGGATGCTGCTCCCGGTGCTGGGCCGCGACACTGCCGGTGCCGGTGCCGGTAACAGTGCCGGTGACAGTGCCGGTGACGGCGAGGACAACCGCCGGCTCCTGATCAACACCATCGGCCCGGTCTGGGACGGCAACGAGGTGTGGCTGCTGGTCGCGGGTGGCGCGACGTTCGCGGCCTTCCCCGAGTGGTACGCCACGCTCTTCTCCGGCTTCTATCTGCCGCTGCTGCTCATCTTGCTGGCGCTCATCGTCCGCGGGCTCGCCTTCGAATACCGCGGCAAGATCAACGATGCGCTGTGGCGGGACCGCTGGGACCGCGCCATCTTCATCGGCTCGGTCATCCCCTCGCTGCTGTGGGGGGTGGCGTTCGCGAACATCGTCGCGGGTGTCCCCCTCGACGCGAAGCACCAGTTCACCGGCACGCTTTTCACGTTGCTCAACCCGTACGCCCTGCTGGGCGGCCTGACCACCCTGAGCCTGTTCTTCCTGCACGGGGCGGTCTTCGTCTCGCTCAAGACCGACGGTCCCATCCGGGTCCGGGCGCAGCGCCTCGCTTCCCGCACCGCACCAGTGACCCTGGTGGTCGCCGGCGCGTTCGCTGTGTGGACCCAGCTCGCGCACGGCAAGGGCTGGACGTGGGTCGCGGTGCTGGTGGCCGCCGGCGCCCTCGTGGGAGCGGTGGTCGCGACGTCGGCGACCCGTGAGGGCCTGGCGTTCGTGCTGACCAGCGTGGTGATCGTCGCCGCCGTCGTGCTGATCTTCGGGAGTCTGTTCCCCGACGTGATGCCCTCCAGCACCGATGCGGCGAACAGCCTCACCACGACGAACGCGTCCTCGACGCCGTACACGTTGAAGGTGATGACCTGGGTGGCCGTCGGGCTGACCCCGTTCGTTCTGCTCTATCAGGGCTGGACCTACTGGGTGTTCCGGCAGCGGCTCAGCGCCCATCACCTGCCCCCGGCCGGTGGGCTGCTCCCTCTCCCGCGCCGCAGTTGAGGCGTCGCCATCAGACCCCTCGACCCGCGCCTGCTCCGCGAGGTGGGACCGGCCCGGCGCTATGTCACGCTGACCGCCTCCGTCGGGGTCGGTCTCGGCGCCCTCGTGGTCGCCCAGGCGCTGCTGCTCGCGGACATCCTCGCGGCGGTGTTCGGCGGCACGGACGTCAGCAGGAAGAGCCGCGAGCTGACCCTGCTCGTCGGGGTGGTGGTGATCCGGGCCGCCCTCGCCTGGATCCAGGAGCGGTACGGCGAACGCGCCGCGACGGCAGTGATTGCCGATCTGCGGCACCGCGTCCTGACGCATGCGACGGGACTCGGTCCGGCGTTCCTGCGCTCGGACCGGCGCGCTGGGGTCACGACGCTGGTGACGGTGGGCCTGGAGAGCCTGCGCCCTTACCTGTCGCGTTATCTGCCCCAACTGCTCCTCACGGCTGTGGTCACTCCGACCCTGCTGCTGGTGGTGGCCGTGCACGACCCGCTGTCGGCGCTTCTCATCGCAGTCACCCTGCCGCTGGTGCCGGTGTTCATGGCGTTGGTCGGCTGGATGACGCAGGCCAGTGCCGCCCGCCGGCTGGTGTCGATGCAGCGACTCGGGGCGCAGGTGCTGGACCTGCTCGCCGGCCTACCCACCCTGGTAGCGCTGGGCCGGGAGCGGGGTCCCGCGGCCCGGGTTCGGGAGCTGGGTGAGGCGCACCGCCACGCAACAAACGCGACCCTCCGGACCGCGTTCTTGTCGTCGATGGTGCTCGAGCTGCTCACCACCTTGTCGGTGGCGCTGGTCGCAGTCGGCGTCGGACTGCGTCTGCTGTCGGGGTCGATGGACCTGCGGACCGCCCTTGTGGTGCTGATCTTGGCCCCGGAGGTCTACCTGCCACTTCGTCAGGTCGGCACCCAGTTCCACGCAAGCACCGACGGTCTGGCCGCCCTCGACCAGGCCTTCACCGTCCTGGAGCGCCCGCTGCCTCGGGTGGGTTCGTTGGCGGCACCTGACCTCCGCACCTCGACGATCGAGGTGCGCGACCTGGTCGTCCGGCACGACGGCCGCCAGGGGGCAGCCCCCGACGGCGCGTGCCTGACCCTGCGGCCCGGAACCGTCACCGCGGTGATGGGGCCCAGCGGGTGCGGCAAGACGACCTTGGCGGAGGTCGTCCTCCGGCTGCGCCTCGCCGACCAGGGCAGCGCCGAGGTGGTCTGTGCCGACGGGCGACGGACGGCCCTCGCGGACGTCGACGCCGGGTCCTGGCTGGCCCAGACCGCGTGGCTCGGGCAGTCACCCGCGTTCGTCCCCGGCAGCGTCCGCGCCAACGCGGTCCTGTTCGCCGGCGACGTGCCGGAGGCGGACCTGGATGCGGCCGCCCGCGCGTCGGGCCTGGCGGAGGTGATCGCGGTGCTGCCGCAGGGGTGGGACACCCTGCTGGGCGCCGGAGGGCTCGGCCTGTCCGCGGGGCAGCGCCAGCGCCTGGCCCTGACCCGGGTGCTGCTGACCGACGCGGCCCTGGTCGTCTTGGACGAGCCGTCCGCACACCTCGACCTCGACACCGAACAGGTCGTGCTGGACGCGGTGAGCGCTCTGCGGGCCGAGGGCCGCACCGTCCTGCTCCTCGCGCACCGACCGGTCCTGGCAGCAGCCGCCGACCAGGTGATCACCCTGTCACCCACGGCCCCCCGGGCACCCAACGTCACCAGCGTCGCCGCGTCATGAGCGGCGCACTGCGCGACGTGATCGCGGTCCTGGCTCCTTCCAAGGCGCGTACGGCGACTGCCGTCCTCGCCGGGTCGGCCGCCCTGGGCAGTGCCGTGGCACTCACCGCGGTGTCCGCCTGGCTCATCTCGCGGGCCGCGCAGCACCCGTCCATCGTGGAGCTCGGTGTCGCGGTCGTCGCCGTCCGGGCGCTCGGTATCTCCCGGGGGGTGTTCCGCTACCTCGAACGTCTGGCCTCGCACGACGTGGCCCTCCGCGCCATGGTGCAGCTGCGGGAGCAGCTCTATCTGCGGCTGGCCGCAGCGGACCGTGCCCTGATCGCCGGTCTGCGCCCGGGTGACCTGATGGCCCGCGTCGCCACCGACGTCGACCTGGTCGGGGATGTGCTCGTCCGGGGTCTGCTGCCCTTCGCCGTCGCCGGGGTGGTGTGCGTCGCCGGTGTCGGACTGCTGATGCTGGTGCTGCCGATGGCCGGGATCGTCCTCGGTTGCTGCCTGCTCATCGCGTACGCGCTGGCACCCTGGCTCGCGGGCGTATCCGCGTCGCGGGCCCATCAGGTCGCGGACGAGACGGCTGGCGAGATTGCCGCCCTGGCAAGGGAACTGCTGGACCACACCACCGAGCTGACCGTCGCCGGCCGGGTCCAGGAGAGGCTGGCCGTGGCGGCCACGGTGGAGGCCGCCCGGGGTCGCGCCCTGGACCACGCGTCCCGGGTTGGCGCCTTGGCTGCCGCTGTCACTTCGACCGCGATGGGCGCCGCCGTCCTCGGCTGCCTGCTCGTCGGGTCGGTGGCCGTCGCGGGTGGTGACCTCGGGCCGGTGATGCTGGCGCTGGTGACGCTGACCCCCCTCGCGATGCTGGAGGTGGTGGCGCCGCTGCGGGCGGCGGCCGCCGCCCTGGTCCGCGCCCGGGCCGCCGCCGAGCGGCTTCACCCGCTGCTGTACCCACCACCCTCGCCGCGCGCCCCCCGCGTCGAGGGCGACCCGGCCAGGGTCGAGGGCGACAGGCCCGTCAGGGTCGAGGGCGACCCGCCCGTCGGCACGCTGAGCGCCCGCGACCTGTCCTGCGCCTGGCCAGGGTCGGCGCCCGCGCTCACCGGGGTGACCGTCGACGTCGTACCCGGTCAGGTTGTGGTCATCACCGGACCCAGCGGAGGGGGGAAGTCCACCCTCCTGCGCACCCTGGCCGGCCTGCTCTCCCCCACGGCAGGCAGCGTTTCCCTTGCAGGGACTCACCTGGCGTCGGTGGACCCGCACCGGCTGCGGCGGCTCGTCACCCTGACCGCGGAGGACGCGCACCTGTTCACGACCACGCTGCGCGACAACCTGCTGGTCGCCCGAGGGGACGCCACCGACGACGAGCTCCTGGAGGCCCTGGACCGTGCGGGCCTGGGCCCATGGCGGCAGGGCCTCCGGGGCGGCCTGGACACTCCCGTGGAACCTGGCAGCGTCTCCGGAGGTGAGCACCGGCGCATCCTGCTGGCGCGGGCCTTCCTCGTCGGGAGCCGGGTGCTGCTGCTCGACGAACCGGCCGAGCACCTCGACGCGCACGCAGCGGCTGCGCAGCTGGACGAGCTGATCAGCTATGCCCGCGCCGAGCAGGCGGCCGTCGTCGTCGTGACCCACGACCCGGAGGCGATGAGGCGCGCCGACCAGGTGCTCGTCGTGGAGAGAGGCACTGGCCACAGCCTGCCTGTCGGGTGCACAGTCGACTGAGGGGGTGTGCTGTGTTCCGTCGAAGCGCCTGTGCCGTAGCGGTTCTCACCGCGACCACCTTGCTACCCCCCTTGCTCGCCCCACCCGCCGCGGCCGAGCCGGCGACGACGGTCACCTATCCCGTCGGCGCCACCGCGACCCGCTTCACCGGGCAGGCCTTCGATGTCTGCACCGCACCCTCGGTGGCCGCACTGAAGGCCTGGCGCGCCTCGCCGTATCGGGCGGTCGGGGTCTACGTGGGGGGCGTCAACCGCACCTGCGCGCAACCGGAGCTGACCTCCCGCTGGGTCACCGAGGTGTCGAAGCTCGGGTGGCGGCTGCTGCCGATCTACAAGGGCCGGCAGCCCTGGTGCGGCGCGAAGCCGACTGACCAGAAGATCACGGCCGCAGGTGCGAGAAGCGAGGGCACCGCCGCGGCCGTCGACGCCGTGGGCAAGGCCAAGGCGTTGGGGATCCTGCCCGGCAGCGGCGTCTACCTCGACATCGAGAACTACCCGGCGACCGACGCGGCCTGTCGCAACGGCGTCCTCACCTTCGTTTCGGCCTACACCAAGGAGCTCCACCGCCGCGGCTACCTCTCGGGTGTCTACGCGAACCTCAGCTCCGGCGCCATCCACCTGTCGGCGGCCTATGGCTCGACGTCCTACGCCCGCGCCGATGCGCTCTGGATCGCCCGCTGGGACGGCAATCGCGCCCTCACCGGGTGGGCCGGCATCCCGAACAGCCAGTGGTCGGTGCATCAGCGGGCCAAGCAGTACCGCGGCGACCACCCGGAGACACACGGCGGGGTGACGATCACCATCGACAGCAACCAGGTCGACGCACCGCTGGCGACCGTGGCCTACGGCTATGCCGTCACGAGCAGCACGGCGCTGAACGCCCGGACCGGGCCCGCGACGTCGTACCCCGTCGTCCGGAGCTATCGGCCGGGCACGGCGGTGCAGGTGGTCTGCCAGACACCGGGGTCCAAGGTCGGGAGCACGACCGTGTGGGACCAGCTTGCCGACGGCACCTACGTGACGGACTACTACGTGGGCACACCGTCCAACACCAGCTACAGCGCGCCTCTGCCGCGCTGCACCTATCCCTTCCAGACCACGGCCGGGAGTCTCACCACGCGCACTGGTCCCGGCGTCGGCCATCCCACGGCCGGCACGATGCCGAGCGGCTCGCTGGCCTGGATCGTCTGCCAGCAAGCGGGTTCACGGATCGGCACCACCATGGTCTGGAACCGGCTCGACGACGGCCGCTGGGTGACCGACTACTACGTCGCGACTCCCAGCAACACCAGCTACAGCAAACCGATCCCGCACTGCTAGAGCCGCAGCACCTACTGCAGCCGCAGGAGCATCCGGGTGTTGCCCAGGGTGTTGGGCTTGACCCGCGCCAGGTCGAGGAACTCCGCGACACCTTCATCGGGTGACTGCAACAGCTCCCGCGCCACGTCGGGTTCCACCGGCACGTCCTGGACCACCTCAAAGCCGTGCCGGGCGAAGAAGTCGGTCTCGAAGGTGAGGCAGAACACGCGGCTCACCCCGAGCTCGCGGGCAGAGTCGAGCAGCCGAAGCAGCAGGGCGCTCCCGACCCCCCGACCGTGGTGGGACGGCGCGACGGCGAGGGTGCGCACCTCGGCGAGGTCCTGCCACATCACGTGCAGCGCACCACAACCCACGAGTTCACCCGCGTCGACGGCGACGTGAAACTCCTGCACGTCTTCGTACAAAACGACGGTGGCCTTGGAGAGCAGGCGCCGGTCTCCGCTGTAGGTGTCCACCAGCTGCCGCACCGCCTGCACGTCAGAGGTGCGCGCGCGTCGTACGTCCATCGGCCTGAGATTAGGCGGCGGACCCGAGCGCCCGCAGGTCGGGGTTGGTGTCCAGGAGCCCGGCCACCTGCTCCTGGCACCGCAGGAACGCCTCGCACGCGCGGCGGCCAGGACCTCGGCGACGGCCATCCCGTAGGCAACGCCGAAAGGCCCGCCGCCGCCGTACACGACGGTGAGTCCTGCGCTCTGGGTGGTGTCCACACTTGATCATCGACAGCGCCACCCCCGGTGATGAGGGGTGCGGGTGCGGCACCATGTGGGGCAAGACCTACGGAGGCCCCCCATAAACGTCCACATCACATCCCATCCGCTCGCCCTGAGTGCCCTCGCGAGAATGCGGGCCAGTGCCTGCGACCAGGCCGGCTTCCGCCGAGAGGTCCAGACCCTGACCGCGGTGCTCATGTTGGAGGCGACCGCCGGCCTGACGACCCACCCGGTGCGGGTCCAGACCCCGGTCGACATCGCCCCCGGGCACGAGCTCGCCGAGCCGGTGCTGCTGCTCCCTGTGCTGCGCGCGGGCCTCGGCATGCTCGACGCCGCGACCGCCTGGCTGCCCAACGCGGCAGTCGGTTTTGTCGGCATGGTTCGCAACGAGCAGACGCTGTTGGCCGCGGCCTACGCCACCCGACTCCCGGCGGACCTCACCGGCGTGCACGTGCTGGTCCTGGACCCGATGCTTGCCACCGGCGGGACGTTGGAGCAGGTCTTCGATCTCCTCGTCGGGCGCGGCGCGCGCACCCTCACCGCGGTGGTGCTGGTGACTGCCCCCGAGGGCGAGGCGCGGCTCGCGTCCTGGGATCGCGATCACCCCGAGGTCACCGTGAAGGTCGTGACGGGGGCGCGCGACGAGCGGCTCAACGAGGACGGCTACATCGTGCCTGGGCTCGGAGATGCCGGTGACCGGCTCTTCGGCACGGCCGGCGAGCTCCGCACCTGAGCCGTCAGTCCGGCGACCACTGCTCAGCGGCCTGGAGCCGCTTGCGCACCCCTTCGCCGCCGACCCGCGCGATCTCCTCCAGGTCCCCACAGACCACGAGCTGCGTACGGGCGCGGGACAGTCCGACGTACAGCATCTCCTTGGCCCGCTCCAGTTCCCGGAAGCCGTTGACGGCCAGCACGACGGCCTGCCGCTCGAGTCCCTTGAAGCCCAGGACGTGCCCGTAGAAGACGTCCTTACCGGCGAAGAAATCGTCCCAGTAGTCCTGCCAGCCATGGCCTTCCACCATTTCCTGCTGGACCGGATGGCGGTTCTTGGTGGTCAGCAGGGCCAACTGCCCCGGCTCCCAGACCTCCTCCAACGCCCCGATCGCATCGTCTGCCCGGGACACCGCCTGCTCCGCCGTGCACTGCACGAAGCGCACCGGCGGACCGTCGACGCCGCGGTAGGTCGCCGGGTCCAGGGACAGGCTCCCGAAGACCTGCGCGATCTTCTTGGTGTTGCGGATGTTGGTCGACAGGACATACGGCGGGATGGCGATCGGCGGGTCGGACTGCCTGCTGAAGACGCGCTGCGCCTTGTCCATGAAGACGTAGACGCCACCGTTGTCGGGGTCGCGCAGACAGGCCAGCAGCGACGGCCACCAGAGCTCCCCGAAGTCCTGCGCCTCGTCGACGACGATCGCGTCGAACAGGTCGGTGCGGCCGACGGCCAGCTCACCGAGCGCCCGTGGCAGCTCCTCCTCGTAGTAGTCGCTCTCGGTGCCCGCCTTCGGCGGCGCCCCCCACTCGATCGCGAGATCGTGAAACAACCCGGTGTACGCCGGACGCTTGGGCCACGTCTCCGTCATCCGTTGCAGGAAACGGCCCAAACCCCTTGAGTAGCAGAGCAACCCGACCTTCTGCCCGTCCTTGGCCAACCGCTTGGCCTGCTCCAGGGCGAGCCAGGTCTTGCCCGTCCCCGCGCCACCGATCACCGCGAGGCGATGGTGGTAGCGGAAGCTGTCGAGGATCTTCCCCTGGTCGCGGGTCATCTGGTCGACGAGCTGCTCGTGCTCCTCGGCCTGGGTGAGCAGCGATGTCTGCGCGGGAAGTTGCGCGGCGAGCAGGGCGATGAGCTCCTGGAGCCCCACCGCGTCGAGCGGCTCGTGGCCGTCCCCTGCGTTGATGGCCGCCTTGACACGTGCGGCGATGCCGACGAGGTCGCCCTGATCCACGACCTGGCGACGGGGCAGGTCCGCCGGGTCGTAGTCGGCCGGGATCCCCATGTGGGGCAACGCCAGCAGGTGCTGGGTCCGCGACCTGCTCGCCGCCACCCCGGCCCGGGCGAGATAGCGCTGCAGCACGTGCCGTGCGTCGGACGCCTGTACCAGGGGATGGCCGGTAGGCCGACGGTCCTGCCCCTTGGTTGTGAACCATCGACCACTCTCGTCGCGGACGACCTGGCCGCCCTTCACCTCCACCGCACCGATGCCCACCCCTGGCCAGGCGACGAGCAGGTCGATCTCGTGCTCGCGGCCCTCCTCGACCAACCAGACGGAATACAGCAGCGCGGCGTCGTCGGGGAGCGACCTCCGGAGCGCCTCCCACACGGTGCGTTCACCGTGTCGGCCCTCGCCGAACTCCGGGTCGGGGGGATAGCAGCGCGGCACCCTCGCACACTGTCACCTCTCACCCGGACGGGAGGGTTCATTTGCCTGACACACGGCATCGCGGCCCCTACCGTGAGGGGCGTAAGACCTCCGACACACAACCTGGAGAGCCCCCCATGGAAGTTGTCACAACCGGCCACCGGACCAGCGTTCCGGACTCGCTGAAGACCTACCTGAGCGGCAAGCTGAACCGGCTGGAACGCCTCGACCCGGACGGCCAGCGCCTCGAGCTCGACCTGTGCATCGAGCGCAACCCGCGACAGGAGGACCGCCGCGACCGGGTGGCACTCACCTGGTGGTCGGACTCACGGGTACACCACGCCGTGGCCTCCGGTGCCACCGCCTATGCCGCCCTGGAGGCAGCGCTGGCCAAGCTGTGCCGGCAGCTGCGGGCCGCGCACGAGCGGGCCCGCGTCCACCACGGCCGACGGACTCCGGCAACGCTGCGTCGGGAACCCGCCGCGGTCGATCCGCAGATGCGCGATGACAGCCACTGGCTGGCGCTGTCGTGGTTCGGTCCCGACCGGGCCGCCGCCCATCTGATCTGAGGGCCCACCTGCCTCCCACCCCGGGCGAACGTCAACCCCGGGGTGGGGGGCCTCCGAGGGCCACCTCGGCGACCGCCACCCGGGCAACCTTGCGACCGAACGCCGCCTCGACGATGTCTACCTCCGCGTCGTCCACCTCCCAGGCGGGGAGGGACAGCAGCCGATGCAACGCAGCGAAGGCCTCGCAGCGCCCCGCGTCGAGGGCCGCCAGGTCTGCCGCAGCGGCCTCCTCCAGCACCGGCTCGAGCACCACCCGGGCTCCCTCGGTCACGACCGCCTCGGCGACATTGCGCAGGGTGCGGAGCAACACCGCTTCGCGTTCGGCTGCGGAGGCTGCCTCGACCCGCTCAGCCAGTCGCGAACGCAGCGAGACGAGGGAGACGGCCGGGCTCCCGGCAATGGCCGCGGCCAGGCCCAGATCGTCGTTCCAACGCTGAACCTGCGCGAGGTCGTCCTCCCCGATGGGCCGTCCCGACTCCACGTGCCCCAGCAGGCGCCGGGCCGACTCGACGACGAGGGACTGGTCCGCCTGCAGCTCGTCGAGGACCTCGCCGAGGTCACGCTCCTCGACGACCTGCTGCTTGGTCCGGGCTCGGCCGCGGGCCGCGACGCGGCCCTTGCGCCCGGCGATCGACGGCTGCAGGCCCAGCCGGCAGGCCGCCAGCCTGGCCAGCCCCGGACCGACGTCCTCCTGCCCCTTCAACACGCTCAGCGCAACGTTCTCGTCCTTCCCTGCCTGAGCGAGCCTCGCCTCGAGCCGGATCGCCAGCGGCGCCAACGCCTGCAGCAGGTCCTCGAGCTCCAGCTGCCCGAGCCTGGTGCGTACGGGCATGGCCAGCGCTCCCGCGCCGTTGAGCAGCGGTTCGTGCGCCGGAACCCCGCAAGTCAGCCGGAGCGTCCCTTCCAGGGCCTCGGCGAACGCGAAGCCCCGACGCCAGTCGTTGGCGGTCCACTTCGCGAGGACCGCCCTGACCTCTTGGGCCTTGGCTGAGTCTTGCGACATGCCATCCTCCGCATCACCCCCGGCTCCGCACCGTAGTCCGCGGGGGTGCGGCCTAGAACGGCACCTCGGTGGCCAGCAGGCCGTCGGCCTCGCCCAGACCCCGGGAGTGACCCTGGTCGCGACCGGACAGGATGCGGCAGAACTCCACGGCGTCCAGCTCCAGGGTCGGGCCGCCCTCACCCCACATCCAGCGACCGCCGGCCGGGCCCGTGAGGACCAGCGTGCAGGGCTGTCCGTGCCGCCCGGCCCACTCCTGCGCGACATCGGCCACCAGCACTCCGTCGTGGTCGGAGGTGAGCTCCATCGGCAGTCCGGCTGCCGCCACCAGCTCGGTGCGGTGCATCCAGGGGTCCCGGGTCAAGATCACGTCGATGAGGTAGCCGAAGGTCCAGCGCTCCTGCGGGCTGTCCGGCTTAGCACCGACCTGCTGCGCCAGCGGCAGCGTGCGGTGGCGCACCAACCCCGGCGCCTTCCGGCGACCGCGAGCGGCGCGGGGCGCGACCGCCGCGAAGCGTTCGACGAGCTCCTGGGGACTCACGCCCTCTCGCTCGGTGACCTGCAGGCCGGTCAGGGCGTCGATGAACACGCCGCCTTTGTTGAGGGCGGCCCTCATCTGCCGGATCTGCTCGCGCACGGAGGCCGCCATCTCGGCCATGCCGAGCATGTGGGCGGTGAGCGCTCGCACGTCCCAGTCGCCGCAGTCGGTCGGGCGGGTCCACGCCGCGTCCGGCATCGCGCGCAACACCTGTACGACGCGGTCGTACTCGGTGGCCGCCAACCGCATGGCCACCTCGCGCTCCAGTGCGGGCCGACGGGCCGCGACCCTCTGGGCAACCTCGATCGTCGTCATGTCAGCCGACCGGGAGGGTATGGGCGGGCAGCGGTTTGGCCGGCGTCGAGACGCAGCCGAACCTCGCCTCGTAGACCTCGGCGAGCCGACGCAGCAGCCCCGAGCAGTCACCGTTGTAGGACGAGCCGTGCATGACGGCCAGGGTCTTGGGCTCGAGGTCAGCGAGTCGCCGGTAGGTCGCGGGGACCGCCGGGCCCAGCGACGTCTGGCGAAACAGCTCCTCGGCGGTGATCGCCGCCTCCATGAGGTCCGCGTCGGTGACCGCCGGACCATCCCCGAGCTGGGTCACCAGGTCGCCGCAGAACAACGTGCCCGACTCCTGCTCGTAGAGGACGTGCGACTCCCAGTTGTGCGGGACGTGTGGCGTCGGGATCCCGAGCACCCGGTGCTTGAGCCCGGCGCCACCGATGTCGAGCACCTCACCGTCGGCGAGGCCAACCGGCGGCCGGTCGCAGAGGTCGTTGAGCGACACCTGGCAGCCGAGGGCGCCGTGCACGACCTGTGCGTGGGGAGCCGCCGCCAGGAGCTCGTTGACGGCGCCGCACTCGTCGGCCTCGACGTGGGCGAAGCTGATCCAGCGCAGGCGCTCGAGCGGCATCACCTGCTCGATCGCCTCGCTCACCAGCGGGAACAGACCGCGCATTCCGGTGTGGTAGAGCAAGGGCTCCTCGGCGTCGACGAGGAACTGGTTGAAGGTGAACCCGCCGGGAGCGATCTCAGGGATGCAGGTCGAGATCCGGTAGACCCGGTCGGCGATCTGGTCGACACGCGTGTTCATGGCTTACCCCTCTTCTTGGCGATGGGTGCGTAGTAGGCGGCGTACATGGCCACCAGGGCCGGGAGCAGCCTGGTGAAGGAACCGTTGTCGAAGGAGTCGTGCGGGGCGTTCGCGAGCTGCTGGGAGACGACGCCGCTGACGAGCACTGTCCAGGCGTTGACCAACTCGTCGAGCGCGACGTCCTTGCGGAGCAGCCCGAGCGCCTGCAGCTCGGCGATCCGGCTGCGGGCCAGGGCCAGGACAGCCACGGCCGGCTCGTAGGCCGCAGCCGAGGGCTCGTAGCCAGGGACCGGACGCCAGCCCATCAGCTGCGCATGGACCGGGTGCTCGACCGACCACCGAGCGAAGCTTTCCGCGGAAGCGCTCAGGAAGGCGACGAGGTCGGTGCCCCGGGTCGGCTCGGGCAGCGTCACGACGGTCTCGTGCACGGCCTGCCAGCCTCGTGCGAACACCGCGTCGTACACCGCGTTCTTGGAGTCGACGTAGACGTAGAGCGACGGCGGCCGGATCCCCATCCGGCGGGCGACCTCGCCGAGGGACAGGCCCGCGACCCCTTGCTCCGCCATGACCTGCACGGCCACCTCGACGAGCTCGTCGATCGTCTTCGCTCGGCGCACCTGCCTGCGGTCCGTCCTGATCGGCACGTCTATCGACATGCCATAAGGTTTACCTAACACCATTAGGAAGTCAAGGTCTGGGCGGTGCTTCAGCCAGGCGCCTAGCCCTGGGCCAGCGCCCGGGCTCGCTCCTCGGCCAGGGGGGTCGCGTCGAAGACCGGCAGCGAGGCCAGCGGCCGGACGGTCCGGGCCGGAGCCCGCTTGACCGGCGCGGCCCGGACACCCGGTCCGGTCTCTGCGACAGCCGCCAGCCCGAGCTCGCGCAGACCGGCCAGGGTGGCGGCCATCGAGCCGTGCGAGATCGCGACACCGGGGGCGATTCGCCGCAACCCCAGGGCTTTTGCGCCCTTCTTGGCCAGTGCGTCCTGCAGCAGTGCGTCGTCCTCCACCACGACGTAGGACGTCGCCGTCCCGACCCGCACCCGCCCGTGCCGCCGATGCGCGTCCTTCACCAGGTAGGCCATCGCCTGCGGCAGGTCACCGGCGTAGGTCTCCAGCACCGCCAGCACCTCCTCGGGGGTGTCGCCCCCGTCGTAGGCCGTGGTCAGGGACTGCTCCGACACCCGCCACACCGTCGCCTGCCCGGTCTGCTCCACGGTGGCCACCCGGTCGAGGGCGTGCTGCATGTCCCGCGCGGGGCGGCCGGTGCAGACCAACGTCATGTCGGCCTGCGCCCGCACCCGCGACTCCCCCGCGCCTCCCAGGCCGTCGATGACGCCCGGCACATCGCCGCCGGCGTAGACCGCACGGGCCAAGGGCGATGCCGCGCCGTCAGCGAGCAGGGCGAGCACCTGCGCCTCGTAGAGCACGTCGGCGCGCAGCTCGACGTCGTCGACATGGCCGCGGCTGTCCTGGGCGGTCAGCCGCTGTTCCGGCCAGCGCCGCCGCCACGTCGCGAGCCAGCCAAGGTCGCCGTACCCACCCTCCGGCGCCGTCCCGAGCAGCCGCACCAGCTGGTGCCGGGCAGCTGCGGAGCGGCTGTCGAAGTCCCAGTTGAGCGCCGCCTTGAGGGGCCGCGCACCGCCGGGTCGAGCCGCCGGGAAGGCGCTGCATCCGAGCCAGGCGCGCACCAGCTCGGTCCAGCGCACCGCCTCCTCCTCGGCGAGCCAGGCCTTGGCCCGGGCCGCGACGCGCAGCTCCTTGCGGGTCGCGCTCACCAGCCCGAGGTCGTCGAGGAGCCGCAGCACCAGGCTGACGGCCGACGGCTCGCACACCCCGGCGGCCAGCGCCCGCACCTCCTTCACCCCGATGCTGCCGCTGACCAGCCGAGGCACGGGCCGCGTCTCGATCTTCGTCACGATCGCGGACACGGTCGCGAAAAGCTGATGCACCTGCCCGGCACAGGCCGCGGCGACGTGCTGCGCCTGCACGGCTACGGCGGGCAGGTCGGCCTCCGCGAGGTCCCAGCGGATCGTCCTGGGGAACCGCAGGGCCAACCCGACCTCGCGTGGCAGCTCCACCCGCCCCACCCCGACGGCCGCAACGAGCCCCAGCAGCAGGGCGCCCTGCGCCGCAGGGTCGTCGGGCAGCAGCCCCTCGAAGGGATCGACCCCGGGGACCCGCAGGACCGGTCCCTCGGCATCGGCTTTCTCCAGCAGGGCAAGGACATCTGGAGGCAGTTGCCGCAACGAGCTCGCCAGCGCCTCGGTGTCCGACAGGGCCGCGGCGAGGGCCTCGCGGGCGGCCAGTCCGCTGCGCACCGGCGGTCCGTCGTACTGGTCGACGAGATTGCGCAGCTCGACATAGGGCGTGTGCTCGAAGCACTCCACCGCGCTGCGGCCCAGGCCGAGCGGGTGCGCGAGGTAGTGCCGGACCGGCCCGACGAGCCCCAGCCCGTCGCCGAGCCCCGGCCCGTCGCGGAGCAGCAGCCGGTCGCGCAGGTCGTCGAGCACCTGCTCGAGCCGGCTCGGGTCGACCGACGGGTCAAGGGAGATGAGGTCCTCCACGGTGGACCCGTCGGGGAGCAGCGCGAGGGCCTCGAGGACCTGCCGCGGAGCGGCCGGGAGATCCCGGAGGGCGTCATAGACGTTGGCACCGCGGCTGGCGAGGGTCGCCACCTCGTCGAGGTCCCGAGCCCGGAGCAGCCCGGGGCGCAGGGCCAGCAGGCGCTGGAGCCGCGCGGCGTCCCAGGTGTGGAGGTCGATGGTCACCGGGCTGACGCTAGCCAAAGCGTCAGCCGAGGTGGGTGAGGATGCTGACCTTCGCCATCGGGTTGGACGGCGCCGTCGCGCAAGCCGGGTCGCTGCCGCAGTCTCCGTAGAAGGAGGCCCAGGCGCTGCCGTCGGGCGCCACGTCGAGATCGAGGTAGTCGTCCTTGGCCACCTGCGGGGAGGTCACCAGGGGCCGCTTGGCGTCGTAGACGGTGGAAGCGGAAAACACCGGACGGGCGGCGAGGGCGTTGCGGGTCGCGGTGACGGTGCCGTCGAAACCGCCTCCCGGACGGGCCGTCAGGTAGGCCACCGCGACCTGCCCGGGTCCACGGACGGCCAGCGCCCACTGCCCGAGCGCCCGGCCGCGCAGAGTGGGACGCACCAGGTCGACCGGGGCGCTCCAGCTCCGGCCCCCGTCGCGGGAGGTGCGGAGCACCAGTGTGCTCCCGCTGACGGCTGCGCCGTACAGGGTGCCTCTGCCGTCGATACGGAGCTCTTGCAGGCCAGGGGTGACGAGCGGCTTCCCCCGGGCGGCGAGGACCGGGAAGGTCAGGCCCTGGTCGGTGCTGCGGGCCAGGAAGGTGTCGGTGCCGCAGGACACCAGCGTCCACAGGCTGCCGTCCGGACCGACCTGCGGATAGTTGCCGTCACCGGCGTCGAAGGTCTCCTCGTTCCGGCCACACTCGGGGTGGATGGGCACCGCCCGGCGCAGCAGGGTCGAGCGGAACTGCCAGGTCTGGCCGCCGTCGAGGCTGCGATAGCAGTCCCGTTGTCCGAAGGCGAACAGGACCGTATTGCCGCACCAGTAGGCGATCCGCTCCCCTGGGACCGGCCGGTCACCGCGAGTCGGAGTGGGCCCGGAGGTGAAGCGCGGGTTCTCCGACTCGACATAACCCGGCGCCTGGGTGTGGTGCCAGGAGCGGCCGCCATCGGCGCTGGTGAGCAGATGGGCGTAGCCGGCCGGCACCTGGTCCTGCACCGGCACACCCCCTGCCTGCGGGGCGGTCGACGGGCTGAGGGCGTAGTAGTAGAGCCGGCCGGTGGCGCTGTCGATGTGGATGGCGCCGTCCGAGGCGACCCACTGCAGGCCCGCGGGCAGGACCATCTCGAAACGCTGCCCTCCGTCGCGGCTCACCGCGAACCCGGCCGGGGCCAGCTGGGTCTGCGGCCGCGGTCCGGGATAGCCGCTGAAGAAGCCGGTCCCGGCGACCCCGGGCACCGTCTGGGCCGGCTGTTGGACGATCGTGCCGTCGGGCGCGACCCGCAGGTGCGACTCCGAGGTGAGGAACCCGGTGCGGTGCGTGCAGCCCCGACCGGACGCCTTCAGGCTGCGACCGGCAGCGTCGAAGGTCTGCACCGCCTGCCGGTCGGCGCAGGGCGGCTCGCCACTGGCCGGCGGCACCAGGGCGGCGACCAGCCCGCCGGCGAGCAGGAGCAGGGCAGGACGGCGCAACCTCATGAGACCTTCACGCGACAAACAGGAACACGTTCTAGCCGTCAGCGTCAAGGAGTTATGGGCTGTTTGCGCCTCATTCGACTTGCTTGGCCGATCTCCCCGAGACTGTCGCGGGCCCGATACCCGGGCCCCACTGGCTGCGCAAGCGGCCCGGGGCGCTGGACCTGACGGTGTTCGGCGTCGGGGTCGTCATCGGCATCTTCGTGCTCACCGGCAAGGCCGCCGGGGTCCAGGCCGGACCGGCCGTCGCGCTGTCCTTCGTCTTCGCCGGCGTCGCCTGCGCCCTCGCCGCGCTCTGCTCCGCCGAGTTCGCCAGCACCGTCGCGGTCGGCTGGTCGACCTACTTCGCGGACGTGATGAACCAGGCGGGCATCGACATACCGGCCTGGGCCTACGACGAGGGGCACAACCTGGTCGCCGCCACCATCGTGCTGATCCTGACCGGCGTCATCTGCATGGGCATCAAGGTCTCCTCGCAGGTCAACCTGGTGATGGTCGTCATCAAGGTCGCCGTCGTGCTCTTCGTCATCATCGCCGGCCTCTTCTACATCAAGACGTCCAACTACTTCCCGTTCATCCCGCCCTCCGGATCCGCCCCTGCCGCGGGCACCGAGAGCGTCCCGTCCCTGCTGCAGGACCTCGGGTTCGCGCCCGGCTCGTTCGGTATCACCGGCATCTTCACCGGCGCGGCGCTGCTGTTCTTCGCGTTCATCGGCTTCGACATCGTCGCCACCGCCGCCGAGGAGACCAAGAAGCCGCAGCGCGACATGCCGATCGCCATCCTCGGCTCGCTGGCGATCTGCACGGCCCTTTACGTCGCGGTCTCCCTGGTCATCACCGGCATGGTCAAGTACACCGACATCAAGGTCGACGCGCCGCTCGCCGAAGCCTTCCGCTCGGTGGGCAAACCCGGTTTCGCCACGGCGATCTCGGTCGGCGCGCTGGTCGGTCTCACCACCGTCACGACGGGCATCGTCGGCGCGGTGATCTCAACCTCCATCCCGCTCGCCGAGCTGGTCAACATCGGGACGCTGTTCGCCTTCATCCTGGTAGCGGTCGGCGTCCTGGTGCTGCGGCGCAAGCGGCCGGATCTCGACCGGGCCTTCCGCTGCCCCGGCGTGCCCGTCGCAGCCGTCTGGCGACGGACCCGAACTACTCGGTCGAGGCCGATGAGCAGGCCGAGCTCGAGCGGGCGGCTCCCGCCGACGCGCGTCACTAGGCTCAGGGGGTGACCCCCGATCCCTTCGCCCTGCCCTGCCACCCGGAGTTCCGCCTCGACGCGGGAGACCGTGACTGGCGGTCGGTCGGGATCAAGAGCGACGACCAGGTGCTGCGCAAGTCCAGCCGGTGCCCGGAGTGCAAGACGCAGTACACCGCCTACCAGCGGCGTTTCGACGCCGACGCGTTGACGGTCGAGTGGCTGCGCCCCACGCCCTTCCGAGTCACCGCGCTGGCCGTCGGCAGCGATCTGCCGCAGGTCCCCCTGTGGCAGGACGACACCGAGGTCCCCGGCCTCCCCTCGCCCCTCCCCCACGGGGAGGAGCGCATCTGCGCCCTCGAGCAGCTGCGGTCCCAGACGGCTGGCTTCCCGGACTGGAGCCGGTCGTTGCAGCTGTGTACGGCGGTGCAGACCCTCACCGCGCGGGGCGCCGTCTTCGCCGAGCCGGGCGACCTGCTGCTCGAGCGGCGTGAGCGGTGGAACCCGCAGGACCGCCGGCTCGCGCTGCTGTGGTCACCGCGACTCGGGCGGCAGGTCGTGGCCTGGCACAGCTTCGCCCGACTGCCGCAGGTCGAGCCGCAGGTCTAGATCGCCTTGAGGAAGCGGGCCGCCACCGGCGCGGCGACCCGACCACCTGAGACTCCGTCCTTCACATAGACGCAGAACGCCAGATCCCTGTAATAGCCGGTGAACCAGGACCCCGGGGGTGACCACCACCCGGTCCGCCTTGAGTCGCTCCTCCAACTTGCGGAACGACTCACCTGTCTGAGGGTCGGCAACCGTCACGGCCCCCATCTCGCCGTACTGCTTTGCCTGCCAGGCAGCGAGAAACTACACGGCGACGGCGACAGCGGTGAGGACAGCGAGCCACTTCTTCATCCGCGCATCCAACACCCCAGCGGCAGCAACTCACGGCGGGAGCTCTAGCTGAGGTCGCGGCCCGGAGCGGGAGCGTCCCGGCGTCGGAGCGGACCGATCAGGCGCGGACCCATCCGCCTTTCGAAGCGGCTCCCCTCCCGTCGTACCGGCTGGGCGAGGAGCTCACCGAAGATGACCCCGGCGGCCAGGGCGAAGCCGACGGCGAGGGCGCTGAGCAGCAGTGTGTACCCGACCGTCGGGTGGCCGGAGCTCAGCCCCAGCAGCGCGCGGAACAAAGTGAGACCCGGCAGCTGCGGGATGATCGCGGGGACCAGCAGCAACAACGGCGCGATGCGCACCCGACCCGCGAGCGCATGGGCGACCACCCCCATCGCGATCGCGGCGCCCGCTGTCGCGGTGGCACTCGACACCCCGGCGGCGATCAGCCCGTCGAGCAGGGCGAACCCGAGCCCACCGACGAGAGCACTGGACAGCACGACCCGGCGGGGCGAGTAGTTGGCGAGGGCGAACAGGCCGGCGACCGCAGCGGCCGCCAGCGCGCGGACCGGCAGCCGGGTGATCTCCGACGACACCTCACCGACCTCGATGACCACGCCGAAGCGGCCGCCGACATCGAGCGCCATCGCCACTCCGGTCAACAGCCCGGCGGTGAGCACGAACACCTCGAGGATCCGTGCGGACGCGGTGACCAGGAACCCTCCGATCGCGTCCTGCACACCACCGACGAGCAGCCCACCGGGGATGAGCACGACGATGCCGCTGGCGACGACCAGCGACGAGTTGACCTCGAGCTCGGCCGCGGCGAGCAGGACCGCCGCCGTGGTCGCCACCGCCCCACCCAACACGTATTGGTAGAAGAACGGCACCTGCCGCGCGTTGAGCCATCGGTTCGCCCGGTCGATCACGGCCGTGGCCACGAAGGCCGTCGCGATCACGAGCAGGCCGCCGCCGAGCAGCACTGCGACGGCCGCCGCCAGCCCGGCGAAGGAGACCGTCGCCACCCACCGCGGGTAGGGGTGCGGCGCCTTGCGGATCAGGTCGATCCGTTCCTGCGCCGCCGCCACGGTCAACCGGCCGCGCACCAACTCGTCAACCAGCTCGTGCACCTCCGAGATCCGGGTGCCGTCGAAGCCGGTACGGCGGACGAACCGTGACCCGGTAATGGGAGCCGAGTCGACGGAGCGGAGATAGGAAATGGAGATGGAGGTGTAGGTCACGTCGGCCTCGCAATGGGCGAGCCCGGCGGCCCGCGTCACTGCCCGGATCGTGGACGTGACGTCACCGGCACCGGCGCCACCGCTGAGCAGGAGCTCACCGATCCGCATGGCGAGGTTCAGCGTCCGGTAGGCGTCGCGTTCCTCGAGCTCGGGCAGCCGCAGCGCCTCGGTGGTCGGGTCGACCGGGTTGGGGGTCCGGAGCCGGGCCCACGCCCGTGCCGCACCACCGCTGTCCTTACCGCTCGCCATCCGCCCACCGTAACCGCCCTCCGTCCAGCCGGACGGAGGGCGGTTACGGGTGAGGTCAGCGGAAGCCGTTGAGGGCCCCGAGCGTCCCCTCCTGCTGGATCGGCACGAGGCTCTTCTTGTCGAGGTCCACCATCGCGACGGGTGGCAGCACCGGGTTCGGCGGGTCGAGGATGGGGTGCAGCATTCCGGCCGCGTCCTCGAGTTGCAGCAGCCCCTGCAGCGCCTCGCTGTAGGCACCGGGCGCGGCGAGCTGCACGATCGTGGCGGCCCCGCCGTCCTTGACGAGTCGACTCGGGTAGCCCTTCTTGTCAGCCGTGTCGACGCTCTGCAGGACCAGCACCTCGTCGCCGTCGAAGCCGTACAACGGCAGGTCCCAGATCCGGGTGTCGAGGTCCCTGAGCTGCGCCGTGTCGACCCGCAACGACGGCACCTGCCGGGCCGCCTCGAACAGCACCGACAAGTAGTAGTTGCGGTTGCGGTTCACATGCCGGAACAACGGGTTCTGGGTCGTGTCGACCAGTTGTGCCGTTGCGGGCAACGCGAGCGTCGTGGTGTGGGTCCGCTCCGTCGTCGTCACGGCCAACCCATTCGAAGGCAGTCCATCGCCCGGTACGGCGATCAGGTCGGCGCGACCGGCCGTCGCACCGCTGAGCCAGGCCCGGATGCGGGTGATCTGGACACTGCCCGACGCGTACAGGTCCTGGGTCACACCGTTCCACCAACCACCCCAGCGCGGCACCTCGGCGTGCAGCGACAGCTCGAGCAGGTCGAGCTGCGACGGCAGGGTGGGCGGGATGGACAGGCTGACCCGCACCGAGCCGCTGCCGGCCGGCAGCTGTACCCGTCGGCGCGACTCCCCCAGGTCGAGGGTCACCACCCCACCGATGAGCGACGTCGAGTAGTCGATCTCCAGGTGCACCGTCGTCACGGGGATGCCGCCACCGACCCGGTTCGCGACCGCACCCGCCAGGGTGTCGAACTGCGGGGCGAGTCGCGGCTCGAGCAGGGCTGGCTGGAACCAGCGGCGTAGCTCGACGATGTCCTCATCGCTGAACACGGGTCGCTCGCTGTCATCCCCCGCGAGGTCCAGCTTGTACGGCGTGACACCGACGACGTCCTCGACCCGGCTGATCACCGCGTAGTTCTCATACATCGTCCAGCGGATCAGGTTGGTCACGCGGGACAGCAGCGGGCTGATCGTGTCGATGGTTCCCGTCACCTCCTGCGACAGGTCCTGCACCAGCTGGCTGGCCGTGCTGATGGCCGTATTCACCGCGGACTGCGCGGTCTGCAGCGCCGAGTTGACGACGAGAGACGTGTCCACGTTGGTCGAGGTGGAGGTGTTGGACAGCACGGTCGTGCCGGCCGTTGTGGAGGCGGAAACGCCTGCTCCGCCGCCGATCAGCCCTCCGATGATGGCCCCAACGGGGCCTGCCACGATCCCTCCGATGATGCCGCCCGCGATGCCGCCGGCCGGGTTGGACAGTCCGATTCCGGCGCCCACCCCGGTGGAGGCACTCACCGCGTTGCGGGTCGCGATGGTGACGAGACTGTCGATGCTCGACAACTGCGACAGCGTGCTGCGCGTCATCGACAGGGCCTCGCGACGCACTTCGTCGACGGACTGCTGCGCGCTGCTCACGGTGCGCTCGAGGGTGCTCGTCACGGTGCTCAGCACCTGTCCGGGATCGAGGGAGGTCACCTGCTTGAGCTCGCCCAGCGTGTAGCCGAGGAACACCCACTCCTGGCGCAACGTCACCAGGTAGCGCTTGCCGTCCGGCCCGGTGCGGGCAACCACCATCGACTTGATCACCGGGGTACGGCGGCCACGGAAGTCGGCGCCACTCGCTGACGTCGCGGTGTTCCCGAGGATCGGGTCGCGGGTTGCCCCGCGCAACCGGACGATCGCCTCGGCCAGCACCGGAGTGAAGTCTGCGGGCAGCCGCTCGAGCGGGTCGTCACCCAGCGGCGGCGGCAGGAGAGCGCCGAGCGCGTCGGTGGGCAGGTCCGGCAGGGTGGTGATCTCGAGGTCGGCGACGGCATGCTGCAGGGCCGACGGGACCAGCACATCGAGGGTGAAGGGCGTGCCGAGAATCTTCACGGTGGCTTCGATGGCGGGCGCCACCGCGCCGTCGGCCAGCTCCGGTGTGGGCATCCGCAACAGCGCCAGACCCCCGTCATCGGTGAGGGTGCGGTCGAGGAGCTCCTTGGTCCCCTTCGCCAGCAGCCGGACCTCGATGCCTCGGCGGGTGAACCCGAGCTTGTCGTGGACGAAGCACAGGACCACCTTGGCGTGCCGCCCGTCACCGCTGAGGGTGGCCGAGCTGGTGAGCACGTGGGTGTGACCCAGCAGGCTGTTGAGGGCCGAGCCACCAGTGCTCGGCTGGTCGAACAGCGACGCGGGAATCCTGAGCCTCTGCAGCAGCATCGTGTCCTTGATGGTGACGTGCCTCGTCGTCTTGCCGTCCCCGCCGAGTCCGGAGACCTGCTCCTGGACCAGGTGGTTCACCGCCTCCTCGACCGCCTTGGTGATCCCTGTGTCCTTGTCGAGGCGCTTGCTCACGCCCTCGACAACCTTGCGTCGGAGCCGGTCACTCATCATCTGCTCGGTGATGGCCTCCTCCGTCGCGGCGGGGCGGGTGGTGGGTTTGCGGACAGTGCCGGTCATGAGCAGGTCCTTCCGTGGTCCGAGACGGGTCGATCCGCACTCTGGCGCGGACCACGCGCCCGCACTGTCGGGTAGCCGACTCCTCAGCCCCGCAATTCGCCCCACGCGCCCCCGCGATCCCACCCCGCAACGGAGGGTCGCGCGAAGCGGCCGCACCGCCTACGTTGCAAGGGCACCCGCCTCCGAAGGGAACCCCCCATGACCGGTAGGACCTCACGACTGGCGGTCGTCGCGATGACGAGTCTCGCCTTCACCGTCGTACCCGGCGCGACCGCCGCCGGCATCGCCTGCGCACCACCCTCGACGGCCGGCACCGCCGACTTCGCCGGTCGTGGCGGCGAGGCCCGCGAACCGGAGCTGGGGCAGACCCCCCAGGACCTGCCCGCGTCGGCGAAGGGGCGGGCCGGCGCGAAGTTCGCGGTGTCGGTTCCCGTCTACGTCCACGTGGTCACCGCCGGCTCTGTCGGCAACGTCACCGACGCGCAGATCGCCGACCAGGTAGCGGTTCTCAATTACACCTTCGCGGGACGCGAGGGAGATGCCCGGACCGGCTTCTCCTTCGCGTTGGCCGCTGTCAGCCGCACCGACAACGCCACCTGGTTCTACGCGAACCCGGGCGGCACCAGTGAGCGCAAGATGAAGACCACGCTGCGCCAGGGCGGCACGAACGCCCTCAACCTCTACTCGACGACGGCCGGCGACTACCTCGGCTGGGCCTACCTCCCCGACATCCTGACCAAGCCGGGGCAGGCCCACCTCGACGGCGTCGTGCTCGACTGGGAGTCGATGCGCGGCACGTCCACGAGGTACGCCGGCAGCTACGACCAGGGTGAGACCGCGACGCATGAGGTCGGGCACTGGCTCGACCTGGAGCACACCTTCTCCGGCGCCTGCACCCCAAAGGGCGACTTCGTCGACGACACCCCGGCCGAGCAGACACCGACCTCCGGCTGCCCGATCGGCAAGGACACCTGCCCCGCACCGTTGGACGACCCGATCCACAACTACATGGACTACTCCTACGACACGTGTTACACGCAATTCACGGCCGGCCAGTCGCAGCGCATGCGCGATGCCTGGCTGCTCTACCGCGCCACGTAGCAGTCCCGGGATTGCCGAACCCGTGGGGAAGGAACACACTCCTGCCAGGGGGGATCATCATGAACACAGCGCGTTTGGCCCGGCTGGCTCCGTTGAGTGGCGTGGCCTTCCTCGTCTTCGCCCTTGCCGGTGTCCTCACGATGGGCGAGAGCCCCGACTTCCCAGGGACGCCCGCGGAGTGGGCGAGCTATTTCGCCGACGACGAGCAGGCCATCATCATGGGCGCCTGGATTTTCTCCTACGGCCTGTTCTTCCTGCTCTGGTTCCTGGGCAGTCTCGCCTCGGTGGCCCGCCGAGCTGAAGGCGGAGACGGCCGGGTCTCGCGGCTGGCCTACGGCGGTGGCGTTGCCGGAGCGACGCTGATGCTCGCCGGCAACGGCGCGATCTTCATGGCCGGTCTTCGGGTCGACGAGGCCGGCACCATCTCCGACGACGTCGCGACGGTCTACGGAGACCTTTTCTCAGCCCTCGCGTTCCTTGCCGCGCCCGTCGCTTTCGCGGTCCTGGTCGGCGGGCTCACCGTCATCAGCACGCGCACCCCGTTCCTACCGACCTGGCTGACGTGGGTGTCCGGGCTGCTCGCCGTGGCGCTGCTGATCCCGTTCATCTCCTGGGCCGCGGTCTGCGTGTTCGCCCTCTGGTGCGCGGTGGTCGGGACGTGGTTGTACGTGAAGGCAGCGCCGGATCAGGCGTAGGTGAAGGTGTAGGAGACCGTCGCCTCGGGGTCGCCGTTGAGGTTGCAGGTCAGGAAGACGACCTTCTGCCCCTTCTTGAACTTGTGCGAGATCTCCTCGTGCGCCTCCGACGAGGTGGCCTCGGCGAGCGAGGAACCATCCGAGCCGTTGAGGAACAGGTCCCAGTCGAAGACGTACGGCGTGCCGGGACGCGGGTCCTTGGCGTCGAGGACCAGAGTCAGCCTGCCCGCCGCCGGGATGGTGAACGGGTGGTAGTTCTGCGTCCGGTCGACCGTCGCACCGCACTGGCCGCCCTGGCCCGCAGCGGTGAAGACGTTGGCGGTCGGGTCGGGGACGGCCGTGACCTTGTAGCTGCCCTTGATCGGTGGCTTCTTCTTCGGCGCGGCTGAGGACGGTCCGGCCGTCACGGCGGCGCAGGCAAGGACGGCGATCGACACGGTCAGGCGTCGGTTCACGGCAGTCTCCTCGAGTCAGGTGATGCTGGGTTCGACGTGAACCGGACAATTCCTTCCTGACGACGACTGGCCGTCAGCCGCCCGCCATTGCTCCGATGACGAGGAACGGCTCGGTGCCTGCTATCACCGCGGACGGCAACGGCTCGTCGTACACGGTGTGGGAAAGGTCTTCCTGGCACGCGAAGAAGCGCACGAACGGCCGTCGGGTGCCCTGGGTGTCGCGCAGCGTGCCGCGCAACTGGGGGTACGCCGCTTCGAGGGCATCGAGCACCTCGGTGACCGTCCCGGCCTCCACGACCACCTCCCCGCCGACCTTCGCCAGGGTCCGCAGGTGGTAGGGCAGCACCACCCGCGTCATCGGAGCGTTTGCACCTCGACCGACAGCACCGCGGGCAGGTCGCGCACGATGACGTCCCAGGTGTCGCCACCGTCGGGAGAGCAGTAGACCTGGCCGCCCGTCGTGCCGAAGTACACGCCGCAGTCGTCGAGGGAGTCGACCGCCATCGCGTCGCGGAGCACGTTGACGTAGCAGTTTTCCTGCGGCAGCCCCTTGCTCAACGGCTCCCACTCGCCACCGCCGGTGCGGCTGCGGAAAACCCGCAGCTTCCCCTCGTGCACGACGTGCAGATAGTCACTGGTGATGGGTACGACGAACACCGTCTCCGGCTCGTGGGCGTGCACGTCGATGGCGAACCCGAAATCGGTCGGCAGGTCACCGCTGACCTCGGTCCACTGCCCACCCGCGTCGTCGCTGCGCATCACGTCCCAGTGCTTCTGCATGAACAGGGTGTCCGGTCGCGAGGGGTGCATCGCGATCTTGTGCACGCAGTGCCCGACCTCGGCCTCCTGCTGCGGGATCTCGCCGGACAGCAGACCCTTGTTGATCGGCAGCCACGAGTCGCCGCCGTCGTCGGTGCGGAACGCACCGGCTGCGCTGATGGCGGTGAAGATGCGCTGCTCGTCCGTCGGGTGCAGCAAGATCGTGTGCAGGCACAGGCCGCCCGCGCCCGGCTGCCACTGCGGGCCGGTGCCGTGCTCGCGCAATCCCTTGAGCTCGTGCCAGGTCGTGCCACCGTTGGTGGTCTTGAACAGCGCCGCGTCCTCGACCCCGGCATAAACGGTGTCCACGTCGGTGAGGGACGGCTCGAGGTGCCACACCCGGTTGAAGACCCAGGGCTTCAGCGTGCCGTCGTAGTGCTGGTGAGTGCCGGCCTCACCGTCGTAGGAGAAGTCGTTGCCTACCGGGTCCCAGGTCTGCCCGCCATTGCTCGAGTGCTGGATCACCTGCCCGAACCAGCCGCCGGACTGCGACGCCCAGATCCGGTCCGGGTCGATCGGCGATCCCTTCAGGTGGTAGATCTCCCAGCCGGCGAAGTGCGGCCCCTCGATCTTCCAGTTCCGCCTGCCCGCATCGCTCGTCAGGACGAACGCGCCCTTGCGCGTCCCTACCAGCACTCGCACGCCAGCCATGGCACACCTCCTTCTCGGACCCTACGACCATCAGCGGGCCCTCCTCGTGTCTAGCGAGGGTCACCGGCAGACGCAAGGCCGTCAGGACGTCAACGCGTCGTGCCAACGCGCTTCCATGCCCCGACTGAAGGCGACGAGCAGCACCGTCTGCACCCGCGTGTCCGCCGTACGCAGGGCTTCGACGGAGATGCGTGACGCCTCGTCGGCCGGGTAGCCGTAGACACCGGTGGAGATCGACGGGAACGCCACACTGACAGCACCCACCTCGTCGGCCCGCATCAGGGACTCGAGGTAGGCCGACGCGAGCAGGGACGCATCCTGCGGGCCGGAGTAGATCGGCCCGACGGCGTGAATCACCCACGTCACCGGCGCCAGGCCGAACGCTGGGGTGATCACGGCGGAGCCGGTCGGGCAGGGAGCCAGCGGGCGACAAGCCGCCAGCAGCTCGTGGCCCGCGGCAGCATGGACCGCACCGTCGACGCCGCCGCCGCCGACCAGCCCGGTGTTCGCTGCCGTCACGACGGCCTCGACGGACTGCACGGTGATGTCGCCGCGTACGACCGTGATCTGCATCAGGTGCTCCTTGTGGTTGACGCGCAGGGTCCCGCAGAGAGCATCGTGGTGCACGTCGCTGATCCAGAGGACGTCGCCGCGCCGCGGAGAATCGCTGTCGCGAACGAGCGGCAGTCGACGCCTGCGCCGGCGTCGGGACGCACTTGTGGACGGGCGGTGCTCGTGTGGACGACGGACCCAGGCCGTCACCCGCGTACGCCACTGTCTCCCCCATGCGACCTTCACCGCTCCGTCCGTACACAGTCGAGCTGGTCCACTGCTGCGACTGCCACCACCCGGACTTCGCCGTCACGGACGGAGTTGGCGCGGCGTACGGCCTGCCCGAGCTGTTCGTGTGGACGGTTCCCGACGAGGGAGTCGACCGGGACGAGCACTGGGAGCTGAGCGAGCGCGACCAGGGCGCGATTCTCGACGCCGCTGTCGGCCGCGCCCTTCCCGTCGGGCTCGCCGTCGGTGACAGCTGGGAACGAGACCTCGACGGCGGCCGTTCCGTCCTGCGGATCACCGTCGTACCAGGTGATGCAGAGCTGCCGGTCGACCCGGACGTCCCGGTGCTGCGCCTGCACCTGACCCTCGTCCGACCCGCCATCGGCACGTCCCGCCCATGGGAGCCGGCGGCCGTCGACGAACTCCACCGGCGGCTTGCGACGTGGGCTGACGCGACGGGAGCTCTCCTGCGTACGGCGGGACGCAGCTCCGCACGGGCTACCGCCGTCACGTTGCTCAACGACGCCCTCGAAATCCTGCCCGACGACCGCACCCTGCGGCGGCACGTGGGGACGGCGTTCCGCACCGCCGCAAGCGCCTGGCTGATGTTGGACCTGCTCGACGACGAGCTGTTCCGGCGGGCCACGGCGAGCGTGCGCGCGACCGTGTCGCGCGCCGGCATCCCCGACCTCCCCCTCCCGCTGCCTCGACAACAGCAGACCAAGGTCCGGCGGGACCACTTCGAAGCCGCCTGGTGCCTGGCCTGGTCAGGCCGTGGAGAAGCGCTCGCCGACCTGTGCGTCCGGGCCGGGGCGTGGAAGGCGCGCGACCAGCGCGTCTGGCAGGTGCTGGCCGCCGCCGCGGTCAGCGACCTGCGGCCGGACCTGTTGCGCCTGCTGCCGCCAGGTCACCGGCTTGCCTCCTGAGCCGGATTGACACCTAGAGGTGTATCGTGGTGTATGTGAGCCGTACCAACATCGACATCAACGACGACGTCATCGCGCGGGTGCAGGCGCGGTTCGGGATCCGCACCAAGCGCGAGGCGGTCGACTTCGCCCTGCGCCGACTGCTGGTCGTGCCGATGACCGACGACGAGGTCCAGGAGATGCGAGGCAGCGGCTGGGACGCCGACCTCGACGAGCTGCGGTCCGCGACCGGCCTGTGATCGTCGTCGACAGCTCCGCGTGGGTCGACTTCCTCCGCGGAGCCGGCACCTCCCAGGACACGGGGGTGCAGACCCTGGTGCTCCGCAACGAAGCCGTCGTACCCGACGTCGTGCGGCTGGAGATCCTGGCCGGCGCGGGCACCGAGGCTCGCGCGGCAGAGCTCGGGCGGCTGCTCGCGCGTGGGGTCGCTGCCACCTCCTTGAGCCAGGACTACGACCTCGCCGCTGAGCTGTTCCGACGGGCTCGACGCTCCGGCGCAACGGTGCGTTCCCTCGTCGACTGCCTCATCGCCGCGATGTGCCTGCGGCTCGAGCTGCCGGTGCTCGCCCGAGACCGCGACTTCGAGGTGCTGTCAGAGATCTCGACGCTGGTGGTCCTGCCGGAGGTCTGAACCACCCCGCCCAGGGCGGGGACCGGCTGCCTCCACCCGTGCCCTGTAGGTTTCCGCCCAGAAACGATCCCACGACCGAGCCGGCGGCTCGAGATCAGGAGGGGCGCCGGTGCGCTTCACCGAAGAGCACCACGCGTTCCGTGCCATGGTCCGCGACGTGGTCTCGCGCGAGATCGTCCCGTACGTCGACGAGTGGGAGCGGGCCGGGATCTTCCCGGCGCACGAGCTGTTCCCGAAGCTCGGCGCGGTCGGCCTGCTGGGCCTGGAGTACGACCCGGCGTACGGCGGGCAGGGGGCCGACCACCTGTTCACCGTGATCGCCTGCGAGGAGCTCGCCCGCTCCGGGGCCGCCGGCATCCCGATGGCCATCGGCGTACAGAGCAGCATGGCGACGCCGTCGCTGCACGAGTTCGGCAGCGAGGAGCTCAAGCAGAAGTACCTCGTCCCGGCCATCGCGGGCACCCAGGTCTGCTCGATCGCCGTGACCGAGGCCGGCGCCGGTTCGGA
>JANOTZ010000009.1:0-15922 GCA_031416735.1 Frankiales bacterium | reverse complement strand
GAGGAGCCGGCCGAGGCTGGCCCGAAGAAGCGCCGCCGGGCGGTCTCCCGCCCGGCCGGGGCCCCCTGAGCCGTGTGTTTGAGCGCCGGGCCGTCGGTCCGGTAGTCTGAGCGGGTTCCGCGTGCGCAGCCGTGCGCAGGGACCCCCTAAACCGATCGAGGAGCACAACCGTGTACGCCATCGTCAAGACCGGCGGCAAGCAGTACAAGGTCGCCGTGGGTGACACCGTCGACGTGGAGAAGCTCGTCGGTGCCGCTGGCACGACGGTCACGCTTCCCGCGCTCCTCGTTGTCGACGGCACCGAGGTGACCAGCGACGCCAAGGCGCTCGCCGGTTTCACTGTCAACGCCGAGGTCGTGGCCCAGACCAAGGGCCCCAAGATCAGCATCCTGAAGTACAAGAACAAGACCGGCTACCGCAAGCGCATCGGTCACCGCCAGAAGCTCACGCAGCTCAAGGTCACCGGCATCGAGAAGGGCTGACGAGATGGCACATAAGAAGGGCGCAAGCTCCTCACGTAACGGCCGGGACAGCAATGCGCAGTACCTCGGCGTGAAGCGTTTCGGCGGCCAGGTCGTCAAGGCCGGCGAGATCCTCGTCCGTCAGCGCGGCACGCACTTCCACCCGGGCGACCTGGTGGGCCGCGGTGGCGACGACACCCTGTTCGCGCTCGCCCCGGGCGCGGTCCTGTTCGGCCGGAAGCGCGGCCGCAAGGTCGTCAACGTCGTGCCGGTCAGCGTCGCTCCGGTCAGCTAGACCCACAGACACACCGAGAAGGCGGGCCGGGGACTTCCTGGCCCGCCTTTCTCGTTGAGAGGCTTTGAACAGCTTCCCCTTTGAAAGTTGAGTGTTATGACCACGTTCGTCGATCGCGTCGTGCTGCACGTCGCCGCGGGTGACGGTGGCCACGGCTGCGCCTCCGTACGTCGCGAGAAGTTCAAGCCGCTCGGCGGTCCCGACGGGGCCGACGGTGGCAACGGCGGAGACGTCGTGCTCGTCGTCGACCACAACGTCACGACCCTGCTCGACTACCACTTCCACCCGCACCAGAAGGCCACCAGCGGCAAGGCCGGCGGTGGCGACATGCGCAACGGTGCCACCGGCGCGACCCTGGAGCTGCCCGTCCCCAACGGCACGGTTGTGGTCGGCCCCGACGGCGAGGTGCTCGCCGACCTGATCGGCGAGGGCACCCGGTACGTCGTCGCGCAGGGTGGCCGTGGCGGTCTCGGCAACGCCTCCCTCGCCAACATCAAGCGCAAGGCCCCGGGGTTCGCCCTGCTCGGTGAGCCCGGCCTCGCCGTGGACGTGGTGCTGGAGCTCAAGAGCGTCGCTGACGCGGCGCTGGTCGGCTTCCCCTCGGCGGGCAAGAGCTCGCTGATCGCGGCGCTGTCCGCGGCCCGCCCGAAGATCGCCGACTACCCCTTCACCACGCTCGTCCCGAACCTCGGCGTCGTCCAGTCCGCCGGCACCACCTTCACCATCGCCGACGTCCCGGGCCTCATCCCCGGCGCCTCGGAGGGCAAGGGCCTGGGCCTGGAGTTCCTGCGGCACGTCGAGCGCTGCTCGGTGCTGGTGCACGTCATCAACTGCGCCACCTTCGAGCCCGGCCGCGACCCCCTCACTGACCTCGACGTCATCGAGAACGAGCTCGAGCAGTACAAGACCTCGCTGTCGGACCGGCCCCGGATGGTCGTGCTCAACAAGGCCGACCTGCCCGAGGGCCACGACCTCGCCGACATCGTCACCCCCGAGCTCGAGGCCCGCGGCTACCAGGTCTTCACGGTGTCCGCGGTGTCCCGACTGGGCCTGCAGGAGTTGACCTACGCCCTCACCAAGCTGATCACCGAATACCGCGCGGCGCAGCCCGTCGAGGTCGCCACCCGCACCATCTTGCGCCCCACCGCGGTCGACGACCAGGGCTTCACGGTCACCGAGGAGGACGACGTCTTCGTCGTACGCGGTGTGAAGCCTGAGCGCTGGATCGTGCAGACCGACTTCAACAACGAAGAGGCCGTCGGCTACCTCGCGGACCGCCTCGCGCGGCTCGGCGTCGAGAAGCGGCTCGCCGAGCTCGGTGCGACACCGGGCTGCGACGTGCAGGTCGGCGAGGTCGTCTTCGACTGGCAGCCGACGCTGCTCGAGGAGTTCGCCTCCGGCATGCGTGGCGTCGACTCCCGCTTCGAGGACCACTCGCGTCCGCGGGCCGGCGAACGCCGCATGCACAAGGACATCCGGCGCGCGGAGCGGCTCGGCATCCACGTCGAGGTCCCTGCTGATCTCAACGAGGACGATCACTAGGCTGCCCGGGTGACCCGAGCCGCTGTTGCCGACGCGCAGCGGCTCGTCGTCAAGATCGGTTCCTCCTCCCTCACCTCCGCTTCGGGTGGCTTGGACGTCTCGCGCCTCGATGCGCTGGTCTCCTCGCTGGCCACCCGGCCCGGCCTGGTGCTCGTCTCGTCCGGCGCGATCGCCGCCGGGTTGGCACCGCTCGGACTCTCGCGCCGGCCGCGTGACCTGGCCACCCAACAGGCCGCCGCCTCGGTCGGCCAGGCGGAGCTGGTGCACTCCTACTCGCTCGCCTTCGCGCGCCACGGCCGCACCGTCGGGCAGGTGCTCCTGACCGCCGACGACGTCGTACGCCGAGCCCACTACCGCAACGCCCGCACCACCCTGGAACGCCTGCTGGCATTGGGTGTCGTCCCGGTCGTCAACGAGAACGACGCCGTCGCCACCGACGAGATCCGGTTCGGCGACAACGACCGCCTCGCCGCCCTCGTCGCCCACCTGGTCCGCGCGGACGCCCTCATCCTGCTCAGCGACGTCGACGGCCTGTACGACGGAGACCCGCGTCGACCGGGGACCTCCCTCATCCCGACGGTGCTGTCCGCCGCCGACCTGGCTGGCGTGTCGACCGTCGGCTCGTCCTCCTCGCTCGGCACCGGTGGCATGGCGTCCAAGATCGACGCGGCCCGGGTGGCCACGTCAGCCGGCATCCCCGTGCTGCTGGGGTCGGCCGGCTCCGTCCTGGACCTGTTGGCGGGGGAGGGCGGCACCTTCTTCGCCCCGACCGGCTCCCGCACCTCGGCCCGGTTGCTCTGGCTCGCGCACGCGTCGACGCCCCGTGGGCAACTGGTGCTCGACGACGGTGCGGTCCAGGCGGTCTGCGTCCGGCGGCTGTCCCTGCTCCCGGCCGGGATCACCGCCGTGGCGGGGGAGTTCGTCGCCGGCGACCCCGTCGAGCTGGTGAACCCCGCGGGGGTGGCGGTCGCGCGGGGGCTGGTCGCCTACGACGCGGCCGAGCTGCCCGCGCTGCTGGGGCGGTCCACCCGCGAGTCCGGGCTCCGCGAGGTCGTACACCGCGACGACCTCGTCCTGCTCTGACCCCTTCCCGCCCGCTGGCGCCACCGATCTCCCGCTGGCGCCACCGACACCCCGTTACGTCTGCCGAAGTGGTCACGTCAGCCGCTCACCGGAGCAGACGCAAGGAGGGGTGGGCGGGAGTGGCCGCCGGTACGTACGCTTCGGTCATGAGTGAAGTCCTCGACGCCGCCCGCCGAGCCAAGGTGGCCGCGGCCGCCCTGGCGCCTGTGTCCCGGGCGGTGAAGGACGCAGCCCTGCTCGCCATGGCCGACGCCCTGGTCGCCCACAGCGCTGACATCCTGGCCGCCAACGCGCTGGACGTGGCAGCGGGCCGTGAGGCGGGCACCACCGAGGCGATGCTCGACCGGCTGGTGCTCACCGAGGACCGCATCGCGGCGATGGCCGACGGGCTGCGGCACGTGGCGACCCTGCCCGACCCGGTCGGTGAGGTCGTCCGCGGCAGCATCCTCGCGAACGGGCTCGAGCTCCGGCAGCAACGCGTCCCTCTCGGCGTCGTCGGCATCATCTACGAGGCCCGCCCCAACGTCACCGCCGACGCAGCCGGTTTGTGCGTGAAGAGCGGAAATGCCGTGCTGCTCAGGGGATCTGCCTCGGCCTACCGCTCCAACACGGCCATCGTCGAGGTGCTCAGCAAGGCCGCGACGGTCCTTCCGCCGTACACGGTGCAGCTTGTGCCTGGCACTGACCGGAGCGCCGTCGAGGAGCTGATGAAGGCCCGCGGGCTGGTCGACGTCCTCATCCCGCGCGGCGGTGCCGGCCTGATCCAGTCGGTGGTGCTGGGCTCGCAGGTGCCCGTCATCGAGACGGGCGTCGGCAACTGCACCGTCTACGTCGACGCCTCCGCCGACCTCGAGAAGGCCGTCGCGATCATCGTCGACGCCAAGACCACTCGACCCTCGGTGTGCAACGCGGCCGAGACCCTGCTCGTGCACGCCGCGGTGGCCGACAGTTTCTTCCCGCTGGCGGTAAAAGCCCTGCGGGACAAGGGCGTTACCCTCCACGCCGACTCCCGTGCAGCCCTGTACGACGAGAGCTCGGTGCCCGTCTCCGACGACGACTGGGCGGCGGAGTACCTCTCGCTCGACCTGGCCGTCGGGGTGGTCGACACCCTGGACGAGGCGGTCGCGCACATCCGGCGCTGGGGGAGCGGGCACACCGAGGCGATCGTGACGCGCGACGTCGACGAGGCCCGCCGGTTCGTCAAGGGCCTGGACTCGGCCGCGGTGATGGTCAACGCGTCGACGCGGTTCACCGACGGCGGCGAGTTCGGCTTCGGAGCCGAGATCGGGATCTCCACCCAGAAGCTGCACGCCCGGGGCCCGATGGGACTGGCCGAGCTCACGTCCACGACCTACGTCGTGACCGGCGACGGCCACATCCGGGGTTAGCCGTCCCGGCCAGTTGGTAGCGTTGGGGGCAGTCGCCACCTGGCGGCCACATTTTTTGCACCCGCGCCGCGGGGGAAGCCGGTCCGATTCCGGCGCTGACCCGCAACGGTAGACCTCTTCGAGGTGAGCCCGACAGCCTGCGCGCGCGGGAGCTCCGACCAACCGCCGAGGACTGCGGAACGGAGCCCGGTGCCGCGGAAGCGGCGCCCGGTCCCGTCTCCCCGTCTCGTCGGGAGAGGACCTCACATGTCCGCACTACCCCGCAAGGCGCTGGCGCGCGGTGTCGCCGTCGCCTCCACCGTTGTTGCGCTCACGCTGGCTTCGGGCTTCACCAGTCCGGCCCAGGCCGCAGCCGCCGATCCCGCGCAGGTCGCCGCCGGGTGGTTGGGCGCCCAGCTCGCCGACGGCAACCACATGGAGACGGTGTTCAGCGGCACCGCCTACCCCGACGCGGGTCTGACGGCCGATGTCGTGTTCGCCCTGGATGCGGCGGGGGTCGCGCAGAGCGCCGCCGCGGCAGCCACCACCTGGCTCAAGGGGCAGGTCGGCTCCTACACCGGTGACGGCACCACCGAGTCCTACGCGGGTGCGCTTTCGAAGCTCGCCCTCGTCGCGCAGGCCCAGGGCCAGGACCCGCGCGCCTTCGGTGGCAGCGACCTGCTCACGCGGCTCTCGGGGCAGCTGGATTCCGGAACCGGCCGGTTCAAGGACATCTCGGCCTACGGGGACTACTCCAACGCGATCACCCAGTCGCTCGCGATCCTCGCCCTTGAGCGTGACGCCACGGCGCCCGCGGCGGCCGTCGACTACCTCGTCGGACAGCAGTGCCCGAACGGCGGGGTCCCGCTCTCCTTCGAGCAGGCCACCTGCAGCCCCGACGTGGACGCCACCGGCTATGCCGTGCAGGCGCTGCAGGCCGCGGGTCGCACGAGTGCTGTGGACGCGGCGCTCACCTGGCTGGTGGGTCAGCAGCGCAGCAACGGCGGCTTCGGTGGCACTGGGCCCACCGCTGAGACCAACAGCAACTCCACCGGCCTAGCGATGGTCGCCCTGGGCCTCGGCGGCCGGACCGCCGCCCAGGGCGCTGCGCGTGGCTACCTGCTCTCGCTCCAGGTGGGCTGCGCGGGTGCAGCAGCCAACCGGGGTGCGATCGCCTACAGCGGCGGCGGTTTCAGCGCCGGCACCGCCCCGCGCGCGACCAGCCAGGCCATCCCGGGCCTCGCGGCGGTCGGGCTGGGCACGGTGAGCTCCTCCGGGGCCACCGCCGGCTCCCCGACCCTCGCCTGTGCCGCGCCGACGGTCCCCGCACCCGCCGCCCCGCCGGCAGCAGCCCCGCCCACCACGGGGGTCGGCGGCGGTGCCCCCGCGGCTCCCATTGCGGCTCCTGTCGCTGCTCCTGTGGTGGCCGAGGAGCTGCCCGCGACCGGCGGTCCGGTCCAGGACTCGCTGATCCTCGGTGGGTTGCTGCTGCTGTCCGGTCTGGCCTTCGTGGCGGTCGGTCGGAGCAGGGAGCACACCACGGCGTGAGCACGACCCGTCCCGCGCAGGCGGTCGCCAGGTCAGTCGCGGTGCTCGTCACCGCGCTGCTGATGTGGGGTGGCTTCGTGCCGCCCGCATACGCGGCCGCCTGCGAGGGGACGGCCGGGGTGACCGTCGTCGCGGACTTCACCGCGCTCGGCGGCGACGTGCAGGTGCGGTGCGCGCCCGGCGACCCCGACAGTGGGCTCGCGGCCCTCACCGGGGCGGGTTTCTCGTACACCTTTGCCTCGCGGCAGCCCGGGTTCGTCTGCCGGATCGACGGGCAGCCGACCGCGGACAAGGACAAGTGCGTCAACACCTCGCCCGCGGATGCCTCGTGGGGCTACTGGCACGCCGCCCGAGGCGGCCGCTGGCAGTACTCCAACGAGGGGGCCGGGACCTACGACCCGCCACCCGGCAGTGTCGAGGGCTGGGCGTTCGGCGCGAAGGACGAGCCCCGCACCGCGCCCCCCGCCGCTGCCCCGAGCCCGTCGGCCGCTGCCCCGAGCCCGTCGGCCCGGCCCCGCACGACCGTCGCGACCACGCCTCGCCCGGCGAGCTCGGCGGCGCCCACGACAGCGCGTCCGACCAGCGCGGCCTCCGGGTCGGCACCGACGGTCGGGGTGCCGGCGGCCGCCACCCCCTCGGCGACCCCGAGCCCCTCACCTGACCCGGCGGTGACTGCCCTGGCTACCGACGTTGCTCGACCGAAGCCGGTCACCACCGGTCAGGGCCGCGGCGGTCTGTCCCTGCTCCTGGCCGCTGCCGTGATCGCCGTGCTCGTCGGTTCGACGATCGTCACTGTCCGTCGCCGCGGGAGGGAAGGGGAGTGAGCCGAGGGCTGCACCCAGGTGCCTGGTGGATCTGGGCGCTGTGCCTTGCCATCGTGGCCAGCCGCACGACCAACCCCGTGCTGCTGCTGCTCATCGTTGCCGTGGCCGCCCGGGTGGCCGTCTCCTGCCGCACCCCGGGGCCCTGGAGCCGCGCCCTCGGGATGTTCCTCATGCTCGGCCTGGTGGTACTCGGCATTCGGGTGGTGTTCCACATCCTGCTGGGCGGCGTCGGCGGTCCGACAACGCTGTTCACCCTGCCCGAGGTGCCGCTGCCCGCGTGGGCGGCGAGCGTCCGGCTGGGCGGCAAGGTGAGCGCCGAGGGGCTGACCCAGGTGCTGTATCTGGGGATGCAGCTCGCCACGATGCTGTGCTGCGTCGGCGCCGCCAACGCGCTCGCCGACCCCCGGAGGCTGCTCCGCTCCGTGCCCACCGCGTTGTACGAGGTGAGCGTCGCCGTGACCGTCGGCCTCACCCTGGCGCCGCAGCTGGCGATCTCCGCGATGTCGGTACGCCGGGCGCGTGCGCTGCGCGGAGCGCCGGTGCGGGGCCGGCATGCCCTTCGTACCCTGCTCGTGCCGGTGCTCGAGGAGGCCTTCGAGCGCTCGATGCACCTGGCGGCCACGATGGACGCCCGCGGCTACGGCCGGGCCGGTGCCGTCACGGCGGGAGAGCGGAGGATCACCGGCGGCCTCATGCTGACCGGGCTGCTCGGCCTGTGTGTCGGCGCCTACGGCCTGCTCGACAGCTCCGCTCCCACAGCGCTGGGGTTCCCGACTTTGCTGGTCGGTGTGGGGTTGTCCGCCGTCGGGCTTCGGCTGGCCTCGCGTCGGCTCCACCGCTCTCGCTACCGCCCCGCCCGCTGGGATGCGCGGGCCGTCTCGGTGGCGTTGTCCGGTGCGGCGGCCGTCGTCGTCATCGTGCTCGTGCAGGCCTTCGGCGCCGCCGACGCCGAGCTGCTGGTCCCCGTGACCACCCCGCTCGCGTTCCCGGCGGTGCCGCTGGTGCCGGCCGTCGCGGTCCTCGGCGCACTCGCCCCGCTGGTTCTCGTGCGAGGGGCGGCCCGGTGATCCGCTTCGAGGGTGTGAGCGTCACCTACGACGGTGCCGCCGAGCCCGTGCTGCGCGACGTGGACCTGCACCTTCCCGAGGGGGAGCTGTACCTCATCGTGGGCAGCACCGGCTCCGGCAAGTCCACCCTGCTGAAGGCCGTCAACGGCCTGGTGCCGCGCTTCACCGGCGGCACCTTGGCGGGGCGCGTGCTGGTCGGTGGCCGGTCCACCCAGGACCACCCGCCACGCGAGCTCGCCGATGTCGTGGGCTATGTCGGGCAGGACCCGGCGGCAGGCTTCGTCAGCGACTCCGTGGAGGAGGAGCTGGCCTACGTGATGGAGTCGCTGGGGCTGCCCGAGTCCGTGATGCGGACCCGGGTCGAGGAGACGCTCGACCTGCTCGGGCTCGTGGGCGTCCGCAATCAGCCGCTGTCGACCCTCTCGGGTGGGCAGCAGCAGCGGGTCGCGATCGGGGCCGCGCTCACCGCCCACCCTCAGGTGCTGCTGCTCGACGAGCCGACCTCAGCCCTCGACCCGGGAGCTGCCGAAGAGGTGCTTGCGGCCCTGCACCGTCTCGTGCACGACCTCGGGATGACGGTCCTCGTCGCCGAGCACCGACTCGAGCGGGTGGCGCAGTATGCCGACCGCGTCCTCTGGCTGCCCACCGATGGGCCGCCGGTTCTCGGCGATCCGGGGGAGGTCCTGAGCCGGGCCCCGGTCGCACCTCCCGTGGTGCGCCTCGCCCAGCTCGCCGGCTGGTCCCGTCCTCCGGTGTCGGTGCGCGATGCACGCCGCCTGGCCGGCCCGCTGCGCGAGCGGCTCGAAGGCCACCTGCCGCCCGTGTCTGCGCCCGTCGTCGGCAGCCCGCTGCTGCAAGCACGCGGAATCCAGGTCCGGTACGGCGGCACGCTGGCCGTCCGGGCAGTGGACCTGCAGGTCGGTGGCGGTGAGCTCGTGGCCTTGATGGGCCGCAACGGCTCAGGCAAGTCCAGCCTGCTGTGGGCCTGCCAGGGAAGTGGTGCGAGGTCCGCGGGCACCGTGCTGGTGGAGGGCACGGACCCGAAGTCGCAGCGACCGGAGCAGCGGCGCGGCCGGATCGGGCTGGTGCCGCAGCAACCCGCTGACCTGCTCTACCTGCACACCGTCGGCCGCGAGTGCGCGCAGGCCGACAGCGAGTCCGAGGCGGCCCCAGGCACCTGCCGCGCGCACCTCGACACCCTCGCGCCGGGCATCCCTGACGAGATCCACCCACGCGACCTGTCCGAGGGTCAGCGGCTCTCCCTGGTCCTGGCGATCGCGCTCACCCCGGCCCCGCGGGTACTGCTCCTGGACGAGCCGACGCGCGGCCTCGACTACCCCGCGAAGTCCCGGCTCGCTAGGACCCTGCGGTCGCTCACGTCGGACGGGCATGCCGTGGTGATTGCCAGCCACGACGTGGAGTTCGTCGCTGAATGCGCCACCCGCGTGGTCGTCCTTGCGGACGGGGACGTCGTCGCGGACGGGCCGGTGGCCGACGTGGTCACGGCCTCACCCGTCTTTGCCCCGCAGGTCGCGAAAGTCCTGGCTCCGCAGCGCTGGCTCACCGTCGCGGACGTGGCGACGGCCTGGGAGTCGGCGTGAACACGGCCGTGCCGCTCGGCCGCCGGAGCAGGCTCATCCTCACGGTGGCCGCGGTGCTCGGTGTCGTCGCCTTCTGCTGGCCGCTGTTCGTCGACCCGGGCGCGGTCCTGGCCGACCAGGCGGTGGCACCCTGGTTCTTCGCGCTCCTGCTGCCGATCGCGCTGGCGGTCGTGCTCGCACAGATCAGCGACGGCGGCCTGGACGCGAAGGCGATCGCGCTCCTGGGCGTGCTCAGCGCCCTCGGCGCGGCGATCCGGCCCCTGGGCGCCGGGACGGCCGGCCTCGAGACGATCTTCTTCGTCCTCATCCTCGGCGGCCGCGTGTTCGGCCCCGGTTTCGGCTTCGTACAAGGGTGCACGACGTTGCTCTCGTCGGCGCTGCTCACCGGCGGCGTCGGCCCGTGGTTGCCGTACCAGATGGTCGGTGCCGCCTTTGTCGGGCTGGGGGCAGGGCTGCTCCCGCGATGCCGCGGCCGCCTCGAGATCGCCGTCCTTGCGGCGTACGGCGCCGTCGTCGGCCTCGCCTACGGCCTGCTGCTCAACCTGTCGTTCTGGCCCTTCTCCCTCGGCGACGGCACCGGGCTGTCGTTCGTCCCCGGCGACCCCGCCGCGGAAAATCTGCATCGTTTCCTGGGGTTCACCCTCGCCACCTCACTCGGCTGGGACGTGGGTCGGGCGATCACCAACGTGGTGCTCGTCGTCGCCACCGGGCCGGTGCTGCTGCGGATCCTGCGCCGGGCCGCCCGCCGCGCATCCTTCACCGCCTCGGGTGCGGTTCAGACCGAGCCGGCCTCGCCCTCGTCGGCGAGGTGACCGGTGAGGGCGGCGTAGTCCTCACCGGAGTGGCCGGCGGCCAGGGCCCGCTTGGCCTGCTCGAGGCAGGCGCGGGTGACCACGAGGTCGCTGTCCGCGGACGTCACCGCCAGGTCGAGGTCCTTGGCCAGCAGGTCGAGGGAGAAGGTGGTCGCGCTGAAGTCGTCGGCCTCGAGCATCGGACGCTTCTGACCGAGGTACCAGCCGTAGGCGGTCGCCGACAGGACCTGCAACAGCAGGTCGCGGTCGAGCCCGAGGTCGCGCCCCAGCCGCAGCGACTCACCCACCCCGGCGGCCATGACCCCGAGACCCTGGTTGACGCAGAGCTTCAGCGCGCTCGCACTGCCCACCCCGCCGACGTGCAGGACCCGCTGCGGTTCGCCCCAGAGGACCGCCAGCTCACGGGCCTGGGCCACGTCGTCGGGGGCGCCGCCCAGGAACACCCCGAGGGTGCCGTCCGTGGCGGGGGCCACCGAGCCGGCCACGGGGGCATCGACGTACCGCAGATCGCCTGTGCTGCAGGCCTTTGCGAACTCGTGGGCGGCCTCGGGGCCGATCGTGGAGCCGTCGATGACGAGGGCGCCGGTGCCGTGCTTGACCACGTCGGGCAGGACGGCCCGGACGGCCGCGGGTCCGAAGAGCATGAGCACGACGACCTCGGCGCCCGAGACTGCCGCGGCGATCGACCGGGCCTCGGTGGCGCCGAGCTCGACGAGCGACCCGGCCCGGCCCGGGGTGCGGTTCCACACGGTCAGCTCGTGACCAGCCCGCGCGACGTGGGCAGCCATCGGCACACCCATCCGACCCAGACCCAGGAAGGCGACTCTCATGCCGCCGACGCTACGGGTTGAGCTTCAGCAGACCGAAGGTGGCGCCGTTGGGGTCCTGGACCACGGAGAACGCCACCTGGCCCATCTCCATGAAGGGCACCAGCACGGTCGCGCCGAGAGCGGCCGCCTCCCGCGCCTTGGCAGCCGGGTCGTCCGCAGCGAAGTAGGTCATCCAGTACGACGGAACCTGCGCCGGAACCATGGCGGGCATGTCCGTGCACCCCGCCACGGAGTCCCCGGAGAGCGTGAACTCGGTGTAGCCCGGGTTGGCATGGGTCTCCCACCCGAAGACCGCGTTGTAGAACGGGTGGGCCACGGCCTGGTCACGGCTGGCCAGCTCGATCCAGCTGCAGGTGCCCTCCTCGTCAACCAGCTCGGCGCCGATGTGGGTGCCCGGCTGCCAGACCCCGAAGCCGGCACCGGCAGGGTCGACGAAGACGGCCATCCGGCCGAGGTCGGCGACGTCCATGGGCGGCGCGATGACCACGCCGCCGGCCTCCACCACGAGGGCGGCGGTCTTGTCCGCGTCGTCGGTGCACACATAGCAGGACCAGGCCGGGGGCTGCCCCTCGCTCATCAGGGGCATGAGGCCGGCGACCTGCTTGCCGCCCTTGAGGAAGTTGGAGTAGCCGCCGAACTCCTCCGGGCCGAGCTCGCACGTCCAGCCGAAAAGGCTCCCGTAGAAGGCGATCGTGGCATCCATGTCGGGGGTGCCGAGGTCGACCCAGATGGGCTGGCCGGGTTGGTAGGAGGTCTTGGTGGTCATCGCGAAGGCTCCCTCGTCGTCGTTGTGTGACTTCACTGGGGACGCTAGGCCCACACGGCGAATGAGGACAGACCCCACCTCACCGGAGCGGCCCGTCCGCCGTACGACAGAATGGGATTCGGTCACCGCACCAGGTCACCCAGAGGAGAGCCCGTGCTTCAGCCCCAGTTCGCGTCCGTCGCCGACGTGCAGGAGCGTCTCGGCGCGGCCGGCTACCTCGCCGACCACGCGATCTCCACCACCGTGTTCCTGGCTGACCGGCTCGGGAAGCCGCTGCTCATCGAGGGCCCGGCCGGGGTCGGCAAGACCGAGCTCGCCAAGTCTGTCGCCGCCGCCACGTCGAGCGAGCTGATCCGGCTGCAGTGCTACGAGGGTCTCGACGAGGCCCGCGCGCTGTATGAGTGGAACTACAAGAAGCAGCTGCTGCGGATCCAGGCGTCCAAGGACGACGACGCGTGGGACGACATCCACGACGACGTGTTCGCCGAGGAGTTTCTCATGTCGCGGCCGCTGCTCACGGCGATCCGCAACCCCAACCCGACCGTGCTGCTCATCGACGAGACCGACAAGGCCGACGTCGAGGTCGAGGGCCTGCTGCTCGAGGTGTTGAGCGACTTCCAGGTCACCATCCCCGAGCTCGGCACGATCGTGGCCACCAGGAGGCCGCTGGTGTTCCTCACCTCCAACGCCACCCGTGAGTTGTCCGAGGCCCTCAAGCGCCGCTGCCTCTATCTGCACCTGGACTACCCCGACGCGGCGCGCGAGAAGGCGATCGTGCTGTCCCGCGTGCCCGAGGTCGCCGAGCAACTCGCGGAGGCGCTGGTCCGGACCGTGCGGGCGCTGCGGGCGCTGGAGCTCAAGAAGTCGCCGTCCATCGCGGAGACCATCGACTGGGCCCGCACCCTCGTCGCCCTCGGCCTCGACACCCTCGACGAGGAGACCGTGAAGTCCACCCTCGGCGTCGTGCTGAAGCACGCCAGCGACCATGAGCGGGCGGCCACCCAGCTCAAGCTGAACTGACGTGAGCGGAGAACCGAGCTCGCGCAGCGAGGGAGCGCCGGAGCGAACCGTGAGAGCGGCTACCGGGCTGCTCGACCGCGAGATCGCGTTCCTCGACGCGCTCCGCACGGCCGGCCTCACCGTCTCGCTCGCCGAGGTGCTCGACAGCACCCGGGCGATGGGCGCCATCGACCTGCTCGACCGGGAGGCGCTGCGCGCTGCCTTCGCTGCCTGCGTCCTCAAGCGGCCCGCCCATCGCACCACCTTCGACACCCTGTTCGACCTCTGGTTCCCTGCAGTGACAGGCGATCCGAGCCAGGTCGACGGTCCGACCGGTGAGGCCGCGGAGGGTCAGGGTGAGCCCCTCGACACCGAGGCGTATCGCGACCTGCTCCGCGACCTGCTGATGGACGGCGACGAGGAGTCGATGCGCCGGTTCGCCCGCCAGGTCGTGCAGGGACTGGGGCGCGCGGACACCGCGCCCGGCCGCCAGTCCTGGTTCTCCTACCGGGTGCTCCGCCAGCTCTCTCCCGAGACGCTGATGGCGTCGCTGCTCGAGGCGATGCTCAAGGGACAGGACCGCGGCGGCCTCGCCGAGAAGGTGGCCCGCCAGACCATCACCGAACGCATCAAGGCCTTCCAGGAGATGGTCGAAGCCGAGGTACGGCGAAGGCTGGCCGAGGACCGCGGGGTGGAGCAGATCTCCAAGACCGCCGTGCAACCGCTCGCGGAGCAGGTCGACTTCCTGCGCGCCTCCCGCAACGACATGGCCGAGCTGCGACGCCAGGTGTTCCCGCTGGCCCGCCGACTGGCGACCCGCCTCACCGCCCGACGGCGCCTCGGCAAGACCGGCAAGCTCGACTTCCGTCGTACCGTCCGGGCTTCTCTCGCCACGGGCGGGGTGCCGCTCGTGACCCACCACAAGCCGCACAAGCCGCACAAGCCCGAGCTGGTGGTCCTGTGCGACGTCAGCGGGTCGGTGGCCGGTTTCGCGCACTTCACGCTGATGCTCGCCTACGCGCTGAGCGAGCAGTTCACCAAGGTGCGGGCGTTCGCGTTCATCGACACCTGCGACGAGGTGACGCGGTTCTTCACCCCCGGCGGCGACGTGGCAGATGCCCTGGCACGGATGAGCTCTGAGGCAAAGCTGGTGTGGTTCGACGGGCACAGCGACTATGGGCACTCGATCGAGAAGTTCGACGAGGACTACCCCGACGCCGTCGGTCCGCGGACCTCACTGCTCATCCTCGGCGATGCCCGCAACAACTACCGGGCAACCGGTGCGCAGACCCTCAAGAAGCTGGTGGCCCGGTCGCGGCACGCCTACTGGCTCAACCCCGAGCCGCAGGCCTACTGGGGGAGTGGCGACTCCGTCACCGGGGCCTACGAGGACCTGATCGAGATGGTCGAGGTACGCAACGCGGTGCAGCTCGAGGAGTTCGTGCAGCGACTTCTTCCCCAGTAGGCGAACCGATCGGCGGTCCGTTGCGTCGTACAGGCAACAAGGGGGTGACCGATGGACGATCTGGACGCTTGGCTCCAGCGCGACTACGCGACGGCCTACCGGACTGCGTGCCTGGTGCTGCGCGATCCGGTCGAGGCGCAGGACGCAGTGCAGGAGGCGTTCCTGCGGGTCTGGCGCTTCCGGGACGCGGTGCCCGCCGGCGAGGCCCGGAAGGCCTGGCTGTATAGGGTCGTGGTGAACGCGTGCGTCTCGCGGATCCGCAGCGAGAAATCGCGCACCGGCAAGGATTCTGGTGACCTGGGCCTCGAGACGCTCGCCTCCGAAGGCCCCACCCCGCACGACGCGGCTGAGCACTCCCAGCTCGCCGGTGACGTCGTCGCCGCTCTCGCCGATCTGCCGGAGTTGCTGCGCGTGCCGCTGGTGCTGCGCTACTACGCCGGCCTCTCCGAGAAGGAGATCGCGGTCGCCATCGACCGTCGCCCCGGCACCGTCAAGAGCCGCCTGTACGACGCCAGGCAGCGACTCGCCCAGGACCCGCGGCTGGCTGCCTGGGCCGTTGTATCGGAACCTCAGGAGGCAGTGCGATGAACGCTTCGATGCTCAGTGAGGACGACCTCACCCGGCTGCTGGGCGAGGCCGCGCAGGCCTATCAGGTTCCTGCGCAGGGACCCGGCTCGGTGCTCGAAGGGCACGAGGACGTGCCTTCTGCGAAGGCCTGGCCCCGGCGCAGGGGGGTGCAGTTGACCGCCGCCGCGGCTGTGGTCGCGCTCGCCGCGGTGCTTGCCCAGGGCAGCGGCGGAGGTGGGCCGAGCCTCAAGCAGGACTCGACGGCGGCGGGGGCCCAGCGGTCCTCCGGCGACGCGAGCGGTCCGGTCGCCGGCGGTGCCAGTGGTTCAGGCGGCACCACAGGTTCAGGCGGTGGCACAGGCGCGGACGTGCTCGGCTCGGTGCCCCAGGCGATGCCCCAGGCGGCCCCACCTCCGGAGGTCACCAGCGCGCTCTCCGGTGTCGCGTCCACGATCCAGGTCGGCAAGCGGGCCCTCGACAGCGCTGCCGAGGCGAGGGTCGTCAAGACCGGTGGGCTGTCGCTCGTCGTGGACGACGGGAAGGTCACCGTCACTGTCACCAAGGTGACCGCGGTCGCCCGATCGGCGCGTGGCTACATCTCCGACAGCACCAGCCAGGAGTTCGGCGACAGCCCGTCGGCGTCGGTGACGATGCGGGTGCCGGTCGACAGCTTCGAGGCGGTCATCGGCCAGATC
>JANOTZ010000008.1:0-11805 GCA_031416735.1 Frankiales bacterium | reverse complement strand
GTCTTGACCCACGGCTTGGAGGTCAGGCCCTTCTCCACGGCGGCCTTGGCGAGCAGGCCGGCGGCCACCATCACGTAGGGGTTCGAGGTGTTGGTGCAGGAGGTGATCGCGGCTATCGCGACGGCGCCGTGGTCGAGCTCGACCGCGGACCCGTCGGCGAGGACGGCGTGCACGGGGTTGCTGGGCCGGTCGCCGACCGGGCCGACGTTGACGCTGATCGGCTGGTCGGAGGGCTTGCTCTCCGAGGGGGCTGCCGGGTCGGAGGCCGGGAAGGACTCCGAGCTGGCCTCGTCGATGCCGCCGTCGGTGACCTCGCCGTGGCCGTTTCCGGTGCTGGCGTAGTCGCGCAGGACGGTGCGGAACATGGCCTTGGCCTGGGACAGCGGCACCCGGTCCTGCGGCCGCTTCGGGCCGGCCAAGGACGGCACGATGGTCGACAGGTCCAGTGACAGGGTCTCGGAGAAGCGCGGCTCGACCGACGGGTCGTGCCAGAGCCCCTGCTCCTTGGCGTACGCCTCGACCAGGGCCACCAGCTGGGCCGGGCGGCCGGTGAGCCGCAGGTAGGACAGCGTCTCCTCGTCGACCGGGAAGATCGCGCAGGTCGAGCCGTACTCCGGGCTCATGTTGCCGATGGTGGCCCGGTCGGCCAGCGGCACGTTGGTGACGCCGGGGCCGTAGAACTCCACGAACTTGCCGACGACGCCGTGCTTGCGCAGCAGCTCGGTGACGGTGAGGACCAGGTCGGTGGCGGTCGTGCCGGCGGGGAGCCCGCCGACGAGCTTGAAGCCGACGACCTTCGGGATGAGCATCGACACGGGCTGGCCGAGCATGGCCGCCTCGGCCTCGATGCCGCCGACGCCCCAGCCGAGCACGCCCAGGCCGTTGATCATCGTGGTGTGCGAGTCGGTGCCGACCAGGGTGTCGGGATATGCCAGCCCATCCCGCTCGAAGACCACTCGGGCCAGGCGCTCGAGGTTGACCTGGTGCACGATCCCGGTGTTCGGCGGCACCACGGCGAAGTCGTCGAACGCGGTCTGGCCCCAGCGCAGGAACTCATAGCGCTCGCGGTTGCGCTCGTACTCCAGGGCGTTGTTGAGCGCCAGGGAGTCCTTGCTGCCGAAGAAGTCGGCCACGACCGAGTGGTCGATGACGAGCTCCGCGGGAGCGAGTGGGTTGATCTTCTTCGGGTCGCCGCCGAGGTCGGCCATCGCCTCTCGCATGGTGGCGAGGTCGACGACGCACGGGACGCCGGTGAAGTCCTGCATGAGGACGCGGGCCGGCGTGAAGGCGATCTCGGTATCGGGCTCCGCGCTCGGGTCCCAGCCGGCGAGGGCCCGGACGTGGTCGGCGGTGATGTCCGCGCCGTCCTCCGTGCGGAGCAGGTTCTCCAGGAGCACCTTCAGCGAGTAGGGAAGGTCAGCGGCCCCCTCGACGGCGCTCAGGCGGAACACGTCGTAGGACTGCTCCCCGACGGTCAGGGTTCCCTTGGCGCCGAAACTGTCGAGGCTCATCTGTGCTGCTCCTTCTGTAGGTCGGTAGAGACGCTAGTGCGCCGTCGTACGGCGTCCTCCACGAGGTCGAGGACCCCGGGGAGGTGGTCGGTGGGCATGCCGGCCGCGAGGCCCGACACCAGCCCGTCGTAGGCCAGTTGCAGGAAGTCCACGAGGATCGGAAGTGGTACGTCGTCGCGGACGACACCGGCCTTGCGCTGGCGCAGAAGTCGGTTTCTGGTCGCGGTGAGGACGGCGCTTCGGTGCTCGGCCCAGGTCTGCGCGAAGGCGGGGTCGGTGCGGAGCCTGCGTCGTACCTCGAGCTGGACTCCGAGCCAGCCGGCGTCCTTGTCCTGCAGGTCGCGCATGACCTGCACCAGGCCGTGCTGCGTCACGGTCTCGGCCATCTGGGTGGCGTCGTCCTCGGCCAGGGCGAGGAACAGCGCGTCCTTGTCCTTGAAGTGGTGGAAGATCGCGCCCCTGCTCAGGCCGGTCTCGGCTTCCAGCACCTTCACGGTCGCGCCCTCGTAGCCGTGTCGCGCGAAGGCCCGCCGGGCGGCCGCGAGGATCCCGGCACGCCGGGCCGCGAGCTTCTCGTCCGACACCTTGGGCACGGGTCGAACCTATCAAACCGTACGTCCGTCTTGCAAGCGGTCAGCTGTCGCGGTCGCGGCGGATGAGCGCCTTGCGGCCCTTGATGACGCTGGAGCGCAGGGCTTGGATCACGCTGTCGATCTCGGACTCCGGCACCTCGACGAGGGAGAAGCGCTCGGTGATCTCGATGCCGCCGATATCCTTGCCGGTCAGGTGGGACTCGCCCGCGATCGCCCCGACGAGGTCCTGGGGGCGCACGCCGGCGGTGCGGCCGGCGCCGACGTAGAGCTTCGCCATCCCGGGCTTGGGGCCCTTGCGCTCGATCCGCTCGCCCTTTTGGTACGTGGCGCCGCGGGCCGTCGTGCTGGCCCGGGCCGTCGTGCCGGTGCCCGTGCTCCGGGCGGGCGCCCCACTGCGCGGCAGGTCGTCGCGCACGGGGCGGACCGGCTTCGACGAGACCTCCGGGATGTCCTGCTCGTCGGCAGGTGCCGCGGCGCGGTGCGCGAGGGCGGTGGCGGCCAGCGCGACCCGCTCGGGGTCATAGGTCGCGGACAGCTCGTCGACCATCGCGCGGACCCCGTCGACGTCGCCGGACTCCAGGACCTCGATGAGGGCCTGCCGGGTGACCGCGAGCCGCGAGGCCAGCAGGTCGGCCAGGGTCGGCACCTTCAGGAGCTTCATCTTCTGGCCGGTGAGGCGCTCGATCGCCTCGAGCATCCGGCGCTCGCGGGGCTCGGCCAGGGTGATGGCAATGCCCTCGCGCCCGGCCCGACCGACCCGGCCGATGCGGTGGACGTAGGACTCCGGAGCCGGCGGGACGTTGTAGTTGACGACGTGCGTCAGGTGGTCCACGTCGAGCCCGCGGGCCGCGACGTCGGTGGCGATGAGCAGGTCCGCGGTGCCGTTGCGGAGTCGGTTCATGACCCGGTCGCGCTGCTCCTGGCTCATGCCGCCGTGCAGCGGCTCGGCGCGGTAGCCGCGGCTCTTGAGGGTCTCGGTGAGCTCGTCGACCTCCTCGCGGGTGCGGCAGAACACGATGGCCGCGGCGGGTTGCTGCATGTCCAGGATGCGGGCCAGGGCAGCCGGCTTGTGGGGGCGCATGACGAGGTGGACGGTCTGGGTGACGAGCGGGACCGCTCCCGCCACCGCAGCCTCGCGCTCGATCTGGATGTGGACCGGGTCGGTCTGGTGCCGCCGGGCCATCCGCGCGATCTTCGGCGGCATGGTGGCCGAGAAGAGCACCGTCTGCCGCTCGGTCGGGACGGCCGCCAGGATCGCCTCGATCTCGTCGGCGAAGCCCATGTCGAACATCTCGTCGGCCTCGTCGAGGACGACCACCTTGAGGGAGTCGAGCTTCAGCGACCCGCGGTTGAGGTGGTCGAGCATCCGGCCGGGGGTGCCGACGACGATGTCGACGCCCTTCTGGAGGGCCTTGAGCTGCGGGGTGATGGGCTGTCCGCCGTACACCGCAAGGACCCGGGCACCGAGGGCGGCGCCGTACTTGGTGACGGCCTCGGCGACCTGGACGGCCAGCTCGCGGGTCGGGGCCAGGACCAGGGCTGACGGCTGCTTGCCCCGGTCGCCCTCGGGGAGGCGGTGCAGCAGGGGGAGCGCGAAGGCCGCGGTCTTGCCGGTGCCGGTGGCGGCCTGGCCGACGAGGTCGCGCCCCTCGAGCAGCGGCGGGATGGCCTTGCGCTGGATCGGGGTGGGTTCCTCGTAGCCGAGCGCGGCGAGCGCGTCGACGAGTTGGGGGCGGAGAGCGAGGTCGGCGAAACTGCCGACGCCCTCCGGGTCAGGCACTGCGACGGGCTCCATGCCCACCATTCTCGCAGAGCGGCGGGGCGCGGCTCGCGTCGTCACGCCTCACCGGACGGAAGGGTCCAACTGGCAGGAGCGGCAGGTGGATGGGTGGACGGGGGTTGGTGTTGATGGGGGTTGGTGTTGATGGGGTTGGGTCAGGTGCGGGCCTTCGCTAGGGCAGGCATCACCCCGAGTTGCGTGAGCAGCCCCGCCATGTCGGTGTAGGCGCGGAGGGCGATGAGCTTGTCGCCCTTGAACTCCATCACCTCGCAGTAAGGGAGCGTGATCGACTTGCCGGTCGGGGGAATGGTCCCGGCGGGGCCGTTCAGTGGCCCGGTCTGGGTGCCTCGGCCGATGAACTCCGAGCACACCGTGTTGCCTTGCGCGATGTAGGTGGCCTCGGTGATCTTCCCGTCGGGGAAGCCCTCGGCCCACATCTGCGCGTATCGCCGTGCACCTTCTTTTCCTCGCAGGACCTCGCCGGAGCCGGCCAGGGTCAAGGTCGCGTCCGGGTGGGTCAGCTCGACGATCGCGTCGAAGTCCCGGGCGTTCCACGCCTCGTGCTGGCGACGTGCCAGGGCCTCGATGCTCTCCGTGCTCTCAGAACGTACTTTTTCAGCCATAACGGCCTCCTCTGGCTCCTGCCAGTCGGGCACCGTTGACGATAGATCGGGAAAGTGTGACCGTCCAGGTCCAAAAACGTGGTCGGCGATGCACAATCGGAGCATGATCTTCACGCCTCGTCATATGCCGTGCGCGGAGTGTGGGTCCTCCGTCGATGCCCACGACGAGACCATGCACCTGTGCGCGCGGGACCACCTGGTCGCCTTCACGGTGTTCTCGTTGCGGGGGTCGACGGCGACCTTCGGCACCGACCTGGCCGGCTGGCTGACGACGCCTCCGGGCGCCTTCGAGACCTGGCTCGCGGCCCGCACCGTCCGCACCGCCCGCTGACGCTGCTGGGGAGACCTTGCAGGTGACCGACCGAGGCCGACCCGTGGCCCTGCTCGTTCCCGTGGTCGGCGATCACTGGGAGGACCTCGTGCGGCGAGGCCAGGTGCAGGCGCCGGTGGATGACGTGGACCTGGAGGGCGAGCCCGCCGCGGACTACGGCGTCGACGCGTCGGATGCGCTCGCTGCAGCACGCCATGACGAGCGGTGAAGCTCTATCTCGACACGTCGGCGCTGGTAAAGCTCGTCCAGGTGGAGGCTGAATCGGCGGCTCTGCGCCGCTACCTGCGGCGCTGTAGCGGAGATCTTCGGGTCACCAGCGCCTTGGCCCGGGTCGAGCTCGTGCGGGCCGTGTCAGGTGGTGGCCCGGACGCCAAGGCCCATGCCCGCCGGGTGTTGTCGCGGCTCCACTTCCTCGAGGTCGGTCGGGATGTCCTCGACGACGCGGCCGACCTGGCTCCGGGCAGCGTCCTGCGGGGCCTGGATGCGATCCACCTTGCCTCGGCCCGACAGATCGGCGCCGAACTTCGAGCTGTCCTCACCTATGACGTGCGCATGGCGGGCGCGGCCACCGGGCTGGGCCTGGTGGCCGCGGCGCCTTCCTAGGCTTGCGCCGCACGTGCGAAAGTGCGTGCATGCCTGCCCTTCACATCTCCGGCGAACCCGAGGCCGACGCCCTCATCAGCCGAGACTCCCTCGAGCTCCTCATCGGGATGGCGCTGGACCAACAGATCCCGATGGAGAAGGCGTTCAAGGGCCCGGCGGTCCTGCGCGAGCGGCTCGGCGCGGAGTTGGACGCGGCCGAGATCGCCGAACGCCCGGACCTCGCGGAGCTGTTCGCCCAGCCACCGGCGATCCACCGGTTCCCCGGCTCGATGGCGGGGCGCGTCCAGGAGCTGTGCCGCTATCTGGTGGAGCACCACGACGGCCGGGCCGACCACGTCTGGAAGGGCGTGCGGACCGGGGACGAGCTGCTGACCCGCCTCAAGGCACTGCCCGGTTTCGGGGAGCAGAAGGCCAAGATTTTCCTTGCCCTGCTGGGAAAGCAGCGGGGCGTCCAGCCAGCCGGGTGGCGCGAGGCGGCAGGCGCGTACGGCGAGCAGGGAACGCTGCGCAGTGTGGCGGATGTCACCAGTCCGGAGACGCTGCTGCAGGTCCGGGCCTACAAGCAGGAGCAGAAGGCCGCCGCCAAAGCCAAGAAGACCTAGACCTCGAGCAGCACGGTGACGGGGCCGTCGTTGACGAGGGCCACCGCCATGTCGGCGCCGAACACGCCCGTCGCCACCGTCGCTCCACGATTTCGCAGCTCCTGGACGACCGCCTCGACGAGGGGCTCGGCCACCGACGAGGGGGCGGCCGCGGACCAGGACGGCCGGCGACCTTTGCGGGTGTCGCCGTACAGGGTGAACTGGGAGACGACGAGCAGCGCGGCGCCGCTGTCGGCACAGGAGCGCTCGTCGCGCAGGATGCGCAGCTCGTGGAGCTTGCGGGCCATCGCCGCGACCTGGTCGGGTCCGTCGTCGTGGGTGACGCCGAGCAGGACGAGCAGGCCCTCACCGATCTCGCCGACGACGGTGCCGGCGACCGTGACGGACGCGGAGGTGACCCGCGAGACGACCGCTCTCACTCCTGGTCGATGATCCGGCCCGGCCCGAGGGCGACGGGCTGTGTCGCCTCGGGCGGGTCCACCGTCGACATCGCCCGGTGGCGCGGCAGGGTCGGGCCGGCGTTGGCCGCGACGACTCCCATCCACGGGAGGGCGAAGGCCCCGACGATCAGGACGAGCTTGGCCCACAGGGGCACGGGCAGCCAGACGGCCAGCAGGAAGCACGAGATCCGCACGACCTGGGTGATGAGGTAGCGCCGCTGCCGCAGCTTGCGGTCGTCCGAGCCGGACATGCCTGCCGTCGTCACGACGACGGTCTCGCGGTCTGCGGCCATGGCATCAGTGTGCCGTCTGGATCGCCCGTCGTACCGTGGAGTAACCAAAGACACACGAGGAGCCCTTTGTGACGCTCGCCCCTGCACTCCAGGCGCAGACCTTCGACTCGCTGGAGCCGAGGACCGGAGGGGTCTACGCCAGCTTCCCCGTCCAGGGGACGGACGAGGTGGTGGCGGCCGTGCAGCGCGCCCACGCCGCGGCGCCGTGGTGGCAGGGTCTGGGGTACCTCGGGCGCAAGGACCGGCTGGACGCCTGGAAGGCGCTGATCGCCAAGCGGCTCCCCGAGCTGGCCGAGGTGATGCACCGCGAGAACGGCAAGCCGACCGGGGATGCGCAGCTCGAGGCGGTCCTCGCCGTCGACCACATCGCCTGGGCCGCCAAGCACGCCCGGCGGGTGCTGGGGCCGCGGCGGGTGGCGAGCGGCCTGATGATGGCCAACCAGGCCGCGTCGCTGGAATACCAGCCGCTCGGGGTGGTCGGGGTCATCGGACCGTGGAACTACCCGGTCTTCACGCCGATGGGCTCGATCGCCTACGCGCTCGCGGCCGGCAACACCGTGGTGTTCAAGCCGAGTGAATACACCCCCGCCGTCGGGAAGTGGCTGGTGGACACGTTCGCCGAGGTCGTCCCGGACCACGACGTCCTGCAGCTGATCACGGGCATGGGGGAGACCGGGGCCGCGCTGTGCCGCGCCGGGGTCAACAAGATCGCCTTCACCGGCTCGGCCCGCACAGGCAAGAAGGTCATGGCGGCCTGCGCCGAGAACCTCGTCCCGGTGCTCATGGAGTGCGGCGGCAAGGACTCGATGATCGTCGACGACGACGCCAACCTCGAGGCCGCCGCCGACGCAGCCCTGTGGGGTGGGATGTCCAACGCGGGCCAGACCTGCATCGGCATCGAGCGGGTCTATGCCACCGAGAAGGCCTATGACGGCTTCCTCGCGAAGCTCGTCGAGAAGGCGAAGAAGGTCGAGCCGGGGGTGTCCTACGGCCCGATCACCATGCCGTCGCAGGTCGAGATCATCCGCACCCACATCGCGGACGCCCTCGCCGAGGGCGGCACGGCGCTGACCGGTGGCGACATCGACGGGACGCTGGTCCAGCCGACCATCTTGGTCAACGTGCCGGAGCACTCGCTCGCGATCACCGAGGAGACGTTCGGACCGACGATCACGGTCACCAAGGTCAAGGACATCGACGAGGCCATCGCGCTGACCAACGCGACGACCTTCGGGCTGGCGGGGTCGGTGTTCTCCAAGCGCCGCGGCGTGGAGATCGCCCGACAGCTGCGCTCCGGGATGACCAGCGTCAACAGCGTGCTGGCGTTCGCGGGGATCCCGGGCCTGCCGTTCGGCGGGTCGGGTGACTCCGGTTTCGGGCGCATCCACGGCGACGACGGGCTGCGCGAGTTCACCCGCGCCAAGGCGATCACCCGGCAGCGGTTCGCTTTGCCGCTGCCGCTGATGAGCTTCGACCGCACCGAGAAGACCGAGCGCCTGCTGCTCAAGACGATCCGGCTGCTGCACGGCCGGGGCTGACCAGCTCTAGAGGCGGTCGGGCTCCGGCAGCAGGTCGGGGAACACCGCGTCGCGCTTCTCAGCCTTCGAGGTGAAGGCCTCCATCATGTCGCCGGGCTGGAACATCCCGGCCTGCCAGGTCGCGATCTGGTCCAACCCGTCGTCGACGCTGTGGTCGCGGGCGTAGTTCATCGCGACCTTGGTGCCCCAGATCGCCAGCGGCGACTTGCCCGCGATCTCCTTCGCGGTCTCCAGCACACCCGCGACGAGCGAGTCGTGGTCGGCGTAGACCTCCTGCACCAGGCCCACCTCGTGCGCCCGCTGTGCGGTCATCCGGCGGCCGGTGAAGGCCAGCTCGCGGGCGACACCCTCCGGGATGACCTTGCCGAGCCGCTGCAGCGTCCCGACGTCGGCGGTCATCCCGATGTTGATCTCCTGGATCACGAAGAACGCGTCGGCGCTGGCATAGCGGCAGTCGGCGGCCGTGACCAGGTCGACCGCTCCACCGATGCAGCCGCCCTGGACGGCGGCCAGGACCGGGATGCGGGCCTTCTCCAGGGCGGTGAACGACCACTGCAGCTTCTTGGCGGTCGACCGCAGCCGGGCCTGCCGCCGACCCACCTCGGCGTCCTGGTGCAGCTGCCCCTCACTGAACACCGACAGGTCCATGCCCGCGCTGAAATGCCTGCCGGTGCTGGAGATCACCACGACGCGGGCGGACGCCTCGTCGCTGATCCGGCTCACGATCTGCGGCAGCTCGGTCCAGAACTCCGGGACCATCGTGTTGAGCTCGTCCGGGCGTGAGAGCCGCACATGGGCGACCTGATCGGTGATGTCGACGTCGAAGCAGCGGTAGGCCATCCCCCGATCCTGCCGCATGCCTCTGTACGGTCGAGACGTGAGCGTGCTGTCGATGTCCGGGGTGACTGTTGTCCGTGAAGGGGCGACGTTGCTGTCCACCATCGACTGGACCGTCGAAGAAGGCGACCGCTGGGTGCTGCTCGGTCCCAACGGGGCGGGCAAGACCACGTTGCTGGCCGTCGCGTCGGCGTCGCTGTTCCCGTCGTCCGGCCGGGTCGAGCTGCTCGGCGAGCTCTTCGGTGAGGTCGACCTCGGGGAGCTGCGCACCCGGGTCGGGCTGTCGTCCTCCTCGCTGATCGACCGGGTCCCGCCGCAGGAGAAGGCGATCGACGTGGTCGTCACCGCCGCGCACGGCATCCTGGGCCGCTGGCACGAGGGCTACGACCCGGCCGACGTGGAGCGGGCCTCCCAGCTGATGGCCCGGGTGGGCCTGCGGGCCTTCACCGAGCGGCGCTTCGGCTCGCTGTCGGAGGGCGAGCGCAAGCGCGTCCTGCTGGCCCGGGCGCTGATGACCGACCCGGAGCTGCTGCTGCTCGACGAGCCGGCGGCCGGCCTCGACCTCGGTGCGCGGGAGGCGCTGCTCCGGCTGCTCACCCGGCTGTCGACCTCACCGGGCGCCCCGCCGTCGGTGCTGGTCACCCACCACGTGGAGGAGATCCCGGTCGGTACGACGCACGCCCTGCTGCTCGCCCGTGGCCGGGTGGTCGCGTCCGGTCCGCTGGCCGAGGTCCTCACCGACACCCTGCTCAGTGCGGCCTTCGGCATCCCGCTGCAGGTCGCCGGCTCGCAGGGCCGCTGGACGGCACGCGCCACCCCCGGGTGACGAAGACGGCCGCCCGCCCCGAGGGGCAAGCGGCCGTCGTACAGGCGGGTGGGGGTCAGGTCGGACTGTCGAGCGAAGCGGTCTCGTCGACCCACTCGAGGGCAGATTCCTTCAACTTCGCCTCGTAGGCATGGCCGTGGTGGGCACAGAACATCAGGTCGCCCGAGGTGAGCAGGACCCGGACGCGGGCCTGGGCACCACAACGGTCGCAGCGGTCGGCATGGGTCAGAGTTGCTGGGGCGGTGGGCGTAATGGTTCCGGTCACAGTCTCCACAACACCACACTCCACCCTTGCGTTCCCAGTTGGGGGCAAGATGTGCGGCGTGTCGCAACCCCACGTTCATGGTCCGCTCGAGGGTTTGCTGGTCGTGGACTTCTCCCGGGTGCTCGCCGGGCCGTTCGCGACGATGATGCTGGCCGACCTCGGGGCGCGGGTCGTCAAGGTCGAGAAACCGGACACCGGTGACGACTCGCGCACCTTCGGGCCGTTCCTCGGCGAGGCCTCGCTGTATTTCGCGCGGGTCAACCACGGCAAGGAGTCGGTGGCCCTGGACCTGCAGGACCCCCAGGACCTGGCGGTCGCCCGGCGGCTGGTGGCGGCGGCCGACGTCCTCGTCGAGAACTTCCGCCCCGGGGTGATGGGCCGGCTCGGGCTCGGGCCCGCGGACTGCCTGGCGCTGAACCCGGACCTCGTCTACTGCTCGATCTCGGGGTTCGGGCACACCGGGCCGTGGTCACAGCGGCCGGCCTATGACGCGGTGGTGCAGGGGATGAGCGGCCTGATGTCGATCACCGGCTCGCCCGACGGGCCGCCGGTGAAACCCGGCTCCCCGGTCGCGGACCTGTCGGCCGGTCTCTACGCCTTCGGCGGGATCTGCGCCGCGCTGCGCGGCGGTCGCGGCACCCATCTCGACATCGCGATGTACGACGCAACGGTGTCCCTCCTGGAAGGCGCCGCGCTCTCCTGGCTGGCGACCGGCGTCGACCCCGGCCGGATCGGCAACGCGCACTTCGCGATCGCGCCCTTCGACACCTTCACCTGCGCCGACCGCGACATCACGATCTGCGCGGCCAATGACCTGCTGTTCGGGGCGCTGTGCTCCGCACTGGGGCTGCCGGCACTGCTCACCGACCCGCGCTTCGCCACCAACGCGCTCCGACATGACTCCCGCACGCCGCTCAAGGACCTCCTGGAGACCGTGCTCCGGACTGGGCGCGCGGCGCACTGGCTCGCGGTGCTGGAAGGGGCCGGGGTGCCGTGCGGGCCGATCAACAACGTCGCGGAGGCGGTCGGGTCCGAGCAGTCGCAGGCCCGCCAGATGGTGGTCGACGCCGGCGGGGTGCCGGTGCCGGGCAACCCGGTGAAGCTGTCGGCCTGGCCCGACCCCGGCGTGCGGCCGGCGGCCCCGGCCCTCGACGAGCACGGCCCGGCGCTGCGCCAGGAGTTCGGCCCCGGCTGAGTCGGGTCCGGCGATGGGGTCAGGCGATGGGGTCAGGAAGCCCGGGCCGGCCGGGACAGCAGCCGCTGCTCGCGCGGGTCGTCGAAGGGCCGCACGCTGTCGCGGGCCGCCGCCACCTCATCGAGCCAGGTCCGCAGCCGCCCGGCGCCGCGAGCCGGTGAGGCCAGCGTGCCCTCGAGCCGCACCAGACGCACCCCGTCCGACTCGAGCCACCGCAGGACGCAGCCGACCTCCTCGGCGGGGGCGGCCGGCACGGGCCCGGGGCCGGCGGGGACCGTCTCGGGGGTGGGGCCGTGTGGATCGACGTTAGGGGCGGGGGGGGGGCCCCCGGGGATTACCCCCGCCGCGACGGGCCCGCCCAGCCGCCC
>JANOTZ010000007.1:0-7005 GCA_031416735.1 Frankiales bacterium | reverse complement strand
TCTTGCTGTCGAGTGGCGGTTGCCGGATGTGGTCCCGGACTGGGTGCTCGCGGCGCAGCCGTTGCCGGATCTCCCGTCGTGCGACTGCGGGTGCGCGCTGGGGGACGTGGACTCCGCACTGGGCTCGGGCTCGGGCTCGGGCTCGGGCTCGGGCTCGGGCCCGGACGTGGGCTCGGACGCGGGTGTCGGCTCGGAGGTCGGTTGGTCGATCCCGGGGGTGACTGGGTTGTCGGCGGGGCCGATGGCGTTGGTGCTGCCGGCGGTGAGTCCGGTGGTGGCTGCGTTGCAGCGCGCGGTCTCTGACGTGTGCGGGGCGGACCCGACGACGTTGCCGGCGGCGCAGGCGTTGGTGGACAGCGAGGCTCTGCTCGCGGTGGAGCAGCAGCTCCGCGTTCATGGCGTACGGCGCATTGCCGACGTCGGCGCGCGGGGCCTGCACGCGTTGGTGGGTTTCCGTTCGGCGCGGACCTGGTTGCGGGCAAGGCGTCCGGATGGCGATACCGGGGACGCCCCGTTGGGGTTGGCGTTGCGGGACTTCCCGGTGTTGCAGGCCGCGGTCGAGGCGGGGGACTGCGCGTTGGGCGCGGCCCGCAAGGTGGTGCATGCGTTGCGTCGGTGCGGGCGGCACGTCGACCGTCCGGATGGGCTGATCGACGGTCAGCCGGCGGCGGAGGTGATCCCCGCGGTGGTGCGGCATGTGGTGACGCTGACTGCGCGTTACCTGCTGGGGTTCGGTGACGACGACCCGCGGCTGGCGTCGTTGGTGGCCGAGGCGGAGGCGATCCTCACCTGTGGTGGGTCGGAGCTGCAGCAGTTGGAGGGTGCGTTCACGCTGCTGGCTAGGGAGGTTCCGGTCCGGGCGTTGACCGGGCTGCTGGAGGAGTTGGTGTTGTCGGTGCTCCCGAGTGTGTTGGAGGACCGGGCCGAGCAGGGCCATGACCAGCGCGGTGTGAGCATGACGCGTAAGGACGACGGGACCGGCTGGCACGTCAGCGCCGATCTGGACCTGGAGTGCGGCGAGCGGTTGTTCACCGCGTTGACCGCCGAGGCGAGCCGCGATCCGCGCAACCCCACGGACACCCAGGGCTGGGCCGACGCGCGCGGGCAGCAGCAGAGCGACGCGCACGGGCAGCAAGACGACGCCGGTGGCCAGCAAGGTGGCGCGCGCGGCCTGGGCGAGGATCTGTGGGGACTTGGCGCGGATCTGTTCGCGGGGATGGACCCGGCGGAGCGGCCGCGGTGCAAGCGGCTCCGGATGCACGATGCGCTGAACCGCCTGCTGGAGCGGTATCTCGCGCACGGCCTCGGTGGGGTGGCGGGCAAGGTGCCGGTGCAGATCAACGTGATCATCCCGGCGTCCACCGTCACCGGGGAGCCGGGGGCTGCTCCGGCGAGGGGGGACAGCGGTGCGCTGCTCCCGCGTTCGCTGGTCCGGCGGTGGTGGTGCGACAGCAGCGTCACAGCATTCGTCCTCAGCTTGGGCGGGAAGGCCCTGCGAGCGGTGCATGCCCAACGGACTCTGACCGGGTTGGAACGCCGGGCTCTCTCGTTGGAGGGCGGTGGGACCTGCGCCGGGCTCGGGTGTTGTCGTGGGGAACCTGATCCGTTGGTGGTGATCCGGCCGCATCACGCCCGACTGTTCGCGAAGGACGGCGTCACCACGATGGAGGAGACCGTGCCGGTCTGCGACGTGCTCCATCACGACCTGCACGAAGGCCAGCGGACCGTGCTGCTGCGCGACGGCAGATACCTGTCAGAACGCGGCTTCGTGGACCGGCCCAGCCTGTTCGACCCGCCCCCGTTCTGAAGCCGGACGTCAGTGCTCGGTGCCGACCAACGCCCAGACGTTCACCAGGAAGCCGGCCATGGCAGCGGCGAAGGCCGGGATGCCGGTCACCGAGCCGAACAGCATGGACATGCCGGCTCCGATGCCGGCACCGACCGCAGCAATGAGGAGCGGACGTCGCCACCAGGCCCGCGCCGGGGGCACCACCGCACCTGGGGGAAACAGCCACAGCTCGTCGCGGTCGACGACGCGTTCGTCCGACAGGGCCAGCAGGATCTTGCGTGGCTCCTTGTGTCGCAGTCGGCCGATGGGGACCAGGCGGGTCCCGTCCGGCAGCTCGACGACGACGCGCCGCCGGCCCGTGAGGTCGCCGTGGACGAGCAATGGACCCTTCCGAAAGGCGTCGAACGACGGGTGCCACATAACCCGCTGAAAGGTGCTGTCACCGAACTGCAGCCAGCAGCTGTCGCCGAACTGCAGGACGCCGACGTCAAGGGTCTCGCCACGCAGCGCGGTCGCGTCGGTGGTGACAGCGGGGCGACGGCCGACCCGCCGGAAGGCATACCCACGCCAGCCCCACGGCACGAGGAAGCCCACCGCTCCGACGCCGGCCAAGCCGATCGGCACCTCGAGATCGTCGAGCCCCGAGGTCTCCTCAGGATCGGCGGGGAACGGCCGCCCGGACGGATCGGCCGGGTCGAAGCGCACGTCGAAGCGCGCGCCCTTCACATACCTGTCGGTGTCGTAGATACCGAAGCGGCGCTCGTGACGGCGCCCGTCGGCATCGGTCCACCGCACCCGGATGTCGCCCTCGTCGCCGATCGCGTCCTCGATGACCAGGCCCTCGGCCGTCGCGGTGGCCCGGCTCTGGTCGGCCGTATACCTGTGGGCGAGCACCCCGAGGTAGCTGCCGATCACCAGGAAGGTGGCGATGCTCGCCGCGACGGCCAGCATCGCCGTACGACGTTGAGGTCGTGGGGTCATGAGGGCGTCCCGGCGAAGGATGCGGCGGCCACCAGCGGCTCGACCTGGCTGACGTCGCCGGAGTCGAGTGCCTGTTGCACCAGCTCGAGCACCCGCACCTCGGAGCCGTCGGGGGAGCGCAGCGCGACGCGGGTCCAGCGGCTGGTCCGCTCCCAGCCGCTCGCCCGCAGGCCCTCGACGAGGACCTGCGCCACGCAGCTGCTCACGATCATCCGAGCGGCCTCGTGCCGCTGCGACGGCGCCGCGTCGCGCAGGCCCACCTCCAACCGGCCGGCGAGATCAGCCCACGTGCCGTCGGCCAGCGCGGCGACCCCGGCCCGCAGCGCCGACGGGACGTCGTGCTCCGACGTCGCGGTGAGCAGCAGCGAGACGAGCTCGTCCACGGGAGCGGCCAGCTCGTCCGGGTCGAGCTCGAGCACGTGTACGGCGGTCAGGTCGGTGTCATAGAGCATCTCGACGCACCGACGCTCGAGGGTGTCAGCCGTGCGCAACCGGATCGGTCGCCGCTCGGGGTCGGACGCCGGGAGCTCACCGAGAGCCGCGAGGCGCTCCGCGACCGGCGGGTGGCTGTCGGAGACGTCGACGGGGAAGGGCCGCGCGTTCGTCGCGTCAAGGCGGGCGACGAAAACCGGGTCCTGCAACGCGTCGGCCATCGCCGCGAAGACGTCGACGGGATACTGGTCGCGCTCTCTCAGCACGTCCTCCCAGGTGACGGGCAGCGACTCGTACGCCTCGATGAGCCGGTCGGTGTGCAGCAGCGCCTGCTGTGCGGCGGCAACCCCGGTGATCTGTACGGCGTCCTGGTCGGCGCCCAGCTCGAGTGCCCAGGCGGTGGGCTGCGTCGCGGCCAGCAGCGGGCGGGCCAGGAAGGCGGGGGCGTGCACCAGATTGCCCGCGCTCGCGATCAGGCCCTCCCGGGCGCTGAGCATCCGCAGCGTCCAGCGGTCGTCGAAGTGGGTGCGGTGCGCGAGCTCGTGCGCGATCACGGCGGTCAGCTCGGCCTCGTCCAGGTGCCTCACCAGCGGCCAGCCGAGGAGCAGGGCGTACGCCGGCGTCCCGCGCAGCTTCGTCGCCAGCAGGCTGGCGTCGACGACGGGCACCACCCGGATCGCCAGCGGGGCCTGGAAGCCGAGCCGTTCCGCCGTACGCGAGACGAGCGCAGCGAGCTCGGGTTCGTCCGCGGGCAGGATCGGCGCGCCGGGGAGCTCGGGTCGGGCGAGCAGTGCCCCGAGGGCGCCGAAGACCACCCAGGCCAGCGGGGGAGCGAGGAACGCCCAGCCGTCCCACACCGCCGCGGCGAGCGGAGCCGCCACCACGGCGACGACGAGGAACGGGTGGGCGAGGGCCAGCATGCACAGGGTCAGCAGCACCTGCCGGAGACGAGACATCGGACCAGTGTGCCTGCCTCGGGCGGAGGCGACGGGCGTGCCTGTCGGGGCACACCGTGAGGGGTTGCCTGATTGTGCCTCATCAGGCACAATCAATCTAGGCAAGGGTGATGTGCCTGGCGCCAGGCACGGAGCGGGGGTCGGGATGGAGCGGCGTTGGGTGGTGCGCGGCGGGGAGGACCTCGGCCGCGCCATCAGCGAGATCCGCCAGTCCCGCGGTCTGACGCAGCAGGCGCTGGCAACCCAGGCCGGGTTGTCCCGGACCTGGCTGGCAAAGCTGGAGACCGGCCGGTCGGCCCTCGTCCTGGACCACCTACTGCGGACCCTGCGCCGCCTTGGCGCGACAGTGACCATCACCTTCGACGACGTCGCCGCCACCGAGCAGGCCCTTCCCGCGGCCGACGGTCCGCAGCATGGCTAGCCGAGCGCCGCTGCACGTGTGGCTGTATGGCGCCCGCGTCGCGGTCCTCACCTCCACCCGGCCGGGCCACGTCGGCTGCCAGTACACCCGGGAGGCGCTGGACCGCTGGGACCTCAACACCGCCGTGCTGTCGTGCTCGCTGCCGCTGACCAGCCGGAAGCAGAGCGGGGCCGGCACCTACTTCCGGGGGCTGCTCCCCGAGGGGGTCGCCCTCCAGGCGATGGCGGCCCGAGCCGCCGTACCCACGTATGACACGTTCGGCATGCTCGCCCGGTTCGGCCGCGACGTCGCCGGTGCTGCCGTCATCTCCGACAGTGAGCTCCCTCCTCGCGTCGGCCACCTCGAGCCCTACGACAGCGCGTCGCTGGACGCGGAGGTGGCCGGGATCGAGCAGCACCCGCTCGCCCTCCATGACGACAGCGAGCTGTCCCTGGCGGGTCTGCAGAACAAGCTGCTGCTCGTCCGCACCGACAGCGGCTGGGGCCGGCCGGCCGCTGGGTACCCGTCCACCCACATCCTGAAGGTCGAAGACCGTCGCTACCCGGGGCTGGTCACGATGGAGGCCGCCGCGCTGGACCTGGCCCGCCGCATCGGACTCACGACGGTCGAGGCGACCGTGGAGTCCTTCGCCGGCATCGACTGCCTCATCGTGTCGCGGTTCGACCGTGCGTCATCGCCGATCGGGGAGCCACCGGGCATCGTCCGGCTCCATCAGGAGGACAGCTGCCAGGCCCTGGGGCGTGACGCCGAAAGCGCTGGCGGGAAAGGAAAGTACGAGTCCGCCGGTGGGCCGGCCTTCGCCGAGGTCGCCGGCCTGCTCGACCGCTTTTCGGCCCATCCCACCGGTGAGCTGCGACGGCTGCTGGCAGTGGCCACCTACACGGTCGCGATCGGGAACGCGGACGCCCACGGCAAGAACCTGAGCCTGCTCCATCGCACTCCGGGTGTCGTCGAGCTCGCTCCGCTGTACGACACGGTGCCGACCGCCCTGTGGCCCACCTTGCGGCGTGAAGCCGCAATGTCGGTGAACGGCCAGCGCTCCCTCGACGCCGTGACCGGCCGGGACCTGGTCGAGGAAGCCCGCCGTTGGCGGCTCGACCAGGCCACGTCCTCGGCCGTCGTCACCGAGACGCTCGAGAAACTTTCCACCGCGATCGCGGCGGGCACCTACCCGGCCGAGTTCAGCGACCTGGTGCAGAGCAGGTGCGCCGCACTCGTCCTGTGAGAGCCGAAAATGTCGCACTCCCGCGTCTTCTGGGTGCCCGAGCAGATCGTCGAGGATCGATGACCTACCTGACCGCGGTGTGGCACCACGTCCAGCGGTCCGCGATGGCGGACACACCGAGGGGGGCGTGCTCATCGTGGCCGGCGAGATCCGGGCCGAGTCCCTCGAGCCGGGGGAGCTCGGCGACCTCGTGCGGATCGTGGCCGGCTGTTCGGCGCAGGTCGGCGAGCTGGTCCAGCTCATCTACGGACGGTCGTGCCCGGAGCCGCAGGCCACCGAAGTGGAACGCTGAGTTCCCGGGCGCAGACGGAGCAGTTATTCGAAGCCGTCGAGCTTGGCGAGCACCATGAGCATGACCTCGTCCGCGCCGCCACCGATCGACAGCAGGCGGCTGTCGCGGAAGAACCGCGAGGTCCAGGTCTCCTCCATGTAGCCCATGCCGCCGTAGAACTGCATGCAGGTGTCGGCGACCTGGCGTACGAGCCGGCCGGTCATCAGCTTGGCGACGGTGGCGTAGCGGGTGGTGTCCTCGCCCGCCATGAACGCCTCGGCGCAGGCGTAGTTGTGGGCCTGGACCAGGTCGATCTGCGCCGACAGCTCGGCCAGCCGGAAGGCGATGTACTGGTTGGACAGCAGTGGCTTGCCGAAGGCCTCGCGCTGCTTGAGGTAGTCGCGGGTGCGCTCCAGCGCGCGGCGGCACGAGCCCGGGGAGCCGTACGCCGCGAACATCCGCTCGATGACGAACTGCGCCATTTGCTGCTGGAAGCCGCGCCCGATCGTGCCGATCGTGTTGGACACCGGTACCCGAACGTCGACGAACGCCAGCTCGGCGGTGTCGGACGAGCGGTTGCCGAGCTTGTCGAGCTTGCGGGAGACGCTGAACCCGGGGGAGGAGGTCTCGACGACGATCTGCGACATGCCTCGGTAGCCGCCCTCGTCGGACGTGCGGGCGAGCAGGCACAGCCAGTCGGCCTGGGTGCCGTTGGTGATGTAGAGCTTGCTGCCGTTGATGACCCACTCGTCGCCGTCGCGCACCGCCGTGGTGCGGATCGAGGCGACGTCCGAACCGGCGCCGGCCTCGGTCACGGCGATCGAGCAGACCTGGGTGCCCGCGATGGCCGGGACGAGGTACTTCTGCTTGAGCTCCTCGCTGCCGAACTCGTGCAGCGACGGCGTCGCCATGCTGCTCTGTACGCCGATG
>JANOTZ010000006.1:0-3631 GCA_031416735.1 Frankiales bacterium | reverse complement strand
GACAGGTCTTCTACCTGCACAACCGGGTCGAGTCGATCGACCGGGTGGCCAAGCGGCTGTCCGAGCTGGTGCCCGAGGCCCGCATCGCGACCGGTCACGGGCAGATGGGCGAGGTCGAGCTCGAGCACGTGATGGTCGGGTTCTGGGAGAAGGAGTACGACGTGCTGGTCTGCACCACGATCGTCGAGAGCGGCCTGGACATCCCCAACGCCAACACCCTGATCGTGGAACGCGCCGACTCCTTCGGGCTCTCCCAGCTGCACCAGATCCGCGGCCGGGTGGGCCGTGGCCGCGAACGGGCCTACGCCTACTTCACCTACCCGCCGGAGAAGCCGCTCACCGAGCTGGCCTACGACCGGCTCGCGACGATCGCCCAGAACACCGAGGTCGGTGCGGGCATGGCGGTCGCCATGAAGGACCTGGAGATCCGCGGGGCCGGCAACCTGCTCGGTGGTGAGCAGAGCGGGCACATCGCCAGCGTCGGCTTCGACCTCTATATGCGACTCGTCGGCGAGGCGGTCGCCGACTACAAGCGGGGTGGCGGGATGCCCGGCGACCTCGCCGACGACGCGCCCGAGGTCCGGGACACCAAGGTGGACCTGCCCGTCGACGCGCACCTTCCGCACGACTACGTGCCGGGGGAGCGGTTGCGCCTCACGGCCTACCGACAGATCGCCTCAGCCCTGGACGATGCGGCACTTGCCGCCGTACAGGAGGAACTCAAGGACAGGTATGGGCCGCTGCCCACACCGGTCCAGAACCTGCTCGCGGTTGCGGCGTTCCGCAACTTCGCGAGGTCTTATGAGCTCGCCGAGGTCACCCTGGCGGGGAACCAGGTGCGCTTCGCCCCGATGAAGCTGCGGGAGTCGCAGGTGCTCCGACTCCAGCGGCTCTACCCGAAGTCGATCGTCAAGCAGACCGTCGACACCGTGCTCGTCCCCAAGCCGATGACCAAGCAGTTCGGAGGGGAGCCGTTGCGCGACCTGGAGCTGCTGTCGTGGGCCCGGGGGCTGCTCGAAGGCGTCCTCGAGGCACCCGCACCGGCGCATCTGGCACCCTAGAGCGTCGTACGACCCGTCCACCCCGGATTTGGAGACCACTGCTCGTGACCCGCACCCCTCGCCTGCTCGCGCTCGCGATCACCGCCGCCGTCGTGCTCACGGGCTGCGGGGACGGCGCGGTCCAGGCCGGCGCTGCCGCCACCGTCGGCGAACAGCGGATCACCACGTCCAGCCTGCAGGCCCTGGTGGCGCGCAGCCTGAAGGACCCGGGCGCGCAGCAGACCGTGGGAGCCGACAAGCCGGGCTTCGAGCGGTCGGCCCTGCGCCGGCTCATCACCCACGTGATCATCACCGAGGCCGCCAAGAGCCAGGGCGTGTCCATCGACGGCGCGGACGTCGACGCCATCTACGACCGTTTCGCCCAGCAGACCGGTGGCGAGCAGGGGCTCAAGGAGGCGGCCCTCAAGCAGGGGATCGCTGAGGCCGACCTGCGTGAGGCGCTGTCCGACGTCGCGCTGCGTGACGCGCTCTCCGACAAGCTCACGTCCTCGTTGGCGGTCCCGGAGGCCACCCTCAAGCAGGCCTACCAGCAGAGCATCGCCCAGTACGACCAGGTGCGTTCAGCGCACATCCTGGTCGACACCCAGGCCAAGGCCAACCAGATCCTCGCCTCCGTGAAGGCCGACCCGACCCGCTTCGCCACGTTGGCGCAGCAGTTCTCCAACGACACCTCCAACAAGGACAAGGGCGGTGACCTCGGGTTCCAGGGCCGCGGCGCCCGCGAGAAGTCGTTCGAGGACGCCATCTTCACGGCCAAGCCGGGTGCCTTCGTGATCGCCAAGACCCAGTACGGCTTCCACGTGATCAGCGTGCTCGAGCACCGGATCACCACCTTCGAGCAGGCCCGGGCCGAGCTGCGTCGAGGGATGCTCGCGCAGCAGGGCCAGACAGCCCTGGAATCGCTGTTGCTCAAGACGGCCAAGGACCTGGGCGTCTCGATCAACCCCCGCTTCGGCGTCTGGGACCCCAAGAGCCAGCAGGTCGTCGCCCTCAAGAGCGACGTGACCAAGCCGAGCCCGCGGCCCGAGGACGCCGCTGAGCCGACCGCCCCGGTCGCTCCCTGACCGTGGCCCGGCTGCGGGTCGTCGCCTGCTCGCCCCGCATTCCGGCGGGGATCTTGTCGTGGGCCGCCTGGCAGGCGCTGCGCGAGGGTCCGGTCCTGGTTGGCGACCCTGAGCACCCCCAGCTGCCACACCTCACTTCGGCCGGGATCGTCTGGGACACAGGCGATCTGACCTCCCTTCCCGACGGTGACGTCGTGTGGCTGTCCTCGGGTGAGGACGTCAGGCACCTGGCCGGCCGCGACCTCGAGGTCATCTACGGCTCCCACGACCCGCCCGGCGCCCGGCTGCTCGACGTGGTGGCCGTGATGGACCGCCTGCGCTCCGATGGCGGCTGCCCGTGGGACGCCAAGCAGACGCACCAGACCCTCATGCCCTACCTGCTCGAGGAGGCCTATGAGACCTACGAGGCCCTCGAGACCGGCGACCTCGCGCACCTGCGGGAGGAGCTCGGCGACCTGCTGCTGCAGATCGCCTTCCACGCCCGGATCGCGAGCGAGACCGGCTGGGACATCGACGATGTGGCCGCTGACCTCGTCGACAAGCTGGTACGGCGGCACCCCCACGTCTTCGCCGGCGCCCCCGCCGATGACCTCGAAGGTTCGTGGGAGGCGCTGAAGGCGGCGGAGAAGGGCCGCACCTCGGTGACCGAGGGCATCCCCCTCGGTCAGCCGGCCCTGGCGCTGGCCGCCAAGCTGCAGCGCCGAGCCGAGAAGCTGGGCGTCCCCGTGGTCGGAGTACCCGTCGTCGAGCAGGCCGGACTGGGCGGCGAGCTGTGGCGGCTGGTCGAGCAGTGCCGGACCTCCGGGCTGGACCCCGAGGTGGAGCTGCGGGCCGTGGCCCGGGCCTTCCGCGACCAGCTGGCGGCCCTCGAGAACCGCGACGAGGGCCCGCCGACCACCGAGCACGGCTGGCGCGCCGGCTTCGCCTGACGCCCGGTCCGGCGGGTGGCTGCCTCCGCCAGCCCGGCACCACCCACCCCGCCGTCACCCACCCCGCCGTCTCATGTGGTGGAACCACCCGGTCAGGACGGGGTAGGACCACCACATCGCCGGTGGACGAGATCACGGGAGCCCGACATCGGGGGGCAGACGAAGGCGGTGATGAGCGGCCGTTAGGTGAAGCGGTCGCCTGCCTCCGACAACGCAGGAGAGTCCCGCCGAAGGTCCTGGAGCTGGGACCTGAGCTCGGCCAGCTCGGCGCGCAACACCTCGACCTCCCGGGCCAGGCCGGCCAGGGTCGGTCCACCAAGGGAGACCCCGGCCAGGGTCGGTGCGGGCGGCACCGCGAGGGGCGGCGGGGGCGGTCCGGCCAGGGTCGGCGCGGGTGACGCGAAGGTCCCCGGACGCGGCGCGCTCTCGACGGGCTCGACGGGCTCGACGGGCTCTAGGGACGCAGCCGGGGCGGGGCCACCCTCGACGAGCAGCTGGGCGTAGCGGGCCTCCTTGCGACCCGGCTGGCGTGCGAGCAGGGCCACGAGCGGTTCGTCCCGGTCGATCAAGGCCGCCA
>JANOTZ010000005.1:0-2324 GCA_031416735.1 Frankiales bacterium | reverse complement strand
GGTCGGAGAGCTCGAGCGCCCGCACGACGTCCTCGCGCGTCTGACATCGAACGATCGCAGCCGGCCGCTTGTCGATGAGTCCGTTGTGCACACGCCTCGCGGTGTCGTAGCCCGGCGCATCCGGCGAGAGCAGGGCACCGCAGCGGGTGAGCGGTTCGGTGGCGAGCGAGAGATCCGTCATGTCCAGCACTGTTCCGGCCGTCCATGTCACCTGCATGTCACCTGGCCGTCGGCCATACTGCGCCTCCGGGGGAGGACCCATGCGCTACAGCGTCCTAGGGGCGATCGAGTTCGACGCAGGTGCAGGTCCGCGTGCGCCGGCGAGCGCGTCTCAGCGCTCGCTGCTCGCGGCATTGCTGGTCGACCGGGGCCGCACGGTCGGGATCGACCGGCTTGCCGAGGCGGTATGGGGCGACAAGCTGCCTGCCGATGCCGCGGCGGCGCTGCGGACCCAGGTCCTGCGCTTGCGCCGCAGCCTCGGCCCGGCTGCGCACGAGGTCCGTACCGCCCCGGCGGGTTACCGCCTGGACTGCTCCAGCGAGCAGGTCGACGCTGACTGCTTCACGACGTTGCTGGACAAAGCGGCGTCGGCGGATGACGAGGCCGCGCTCGAGCTGCTCGAGCGCGCGACTTCGCTCTGGCGGGGACGGGCGTACGAGGACGTCCCTGAGCTGCTAGTGGCGCGCCCGGAGGCCGCTCGGTTGGATGAGCTGCGCGTGGCGGTGCGCCAGCGGCACTGTGAGCTGCTGCTCCGTCTCGGCCGTCCCGACGAAGCCGCTGCGGCCTTGACGGCCCTGCTTGCCGAGGAGCCCGAGCGGGAGGACGTCCGCGCGGCGCTCATGCTGGCGCGGTACGCCTGCGGTCAGCACACTGCTGCGCTCGAGCTCTACGAGCATTGGCGCGCGCTGCTCGCCGAGGAGCGGGGCCTCGACCCATCGCCGCGGCTGCGCGCAGTGCATCGGGAGGTGCTCCGGCATGAGGTGCTCGTCGCCGCACGGGTGGCACCGCCGACCCCGGGGGCGAGAAGGGAACCGTCGGGTGGGCCGTTGCTCGGGCGCGACGACGATGTCGAATCCCTGGTGGCCCTGCTGGAGGTCCGCCGCTTCGTCACCCTGGTCGGTCCGGGCGGCGTCGGCAAGACACGCGTCGCACGCGCGCTGCTCCAGCTGATCGACCAGCCGCACTGGTACGCCTTCTGCGACCTGTCGGTCGTTCGGCGACCCACTGACGTTCTCCGAGCGGTGGCCGCCGCACTCGGGGTGGAGGAGCGTGCCGGGGCCTCCCTGCTGGACCACGTGGTGGACCAGGTCAGCGGACGTGACCTGCTGCTCGTGCTCGACAACTGCGAGCACGTCATCGAGCAGGCCGCCGTGCTTGCCGAGCAGCTGATCCAGCGCTCACCCGGCGTCCGCCTGCTCGCCACGAGCCGGGAACGTCTCGGAGTCGACGCCGAGCAGGTGTGGCAGGTGGCCCCGCTGCCGTGCGGCACCATCGACGACCCGGGAGTGCAGCTGTTCCTGTTGCGGGCCGGCTCTGTCGTCACGCCTTCCGAGCTCACCGTCGAGCTGTGTCAGCGTCTGGACGGGCTGCCCTTGGCCCTCGAGCTCGCGGCGGCACAGGCCGCCCGATGGGGCATCGACGGTCTGCTCGCCGCGCTTGACAGGCGGCTCGACCTCCTCAACAGCGGTCGACGCAGCGCGGACCGTCACCGCTCGATGAGGTCCGTCATCGCGTGGTCCTACGAACAGCTCGACGCGCAAGAACAGCACGTGTTCGACCGGCTCTGCGTCTTCGCGGGCAGCTTCGATCTCCCGGCCGCCGAGCAGGTCGTCGCGGCCGGCGCGGACCACCCGACGGTCGGCGCCTCCGTGATGACGCTGCTTGAGCGGTCGCTCATCAGCACCAGCCCGACCACACCTGGACGGATGCACGTCCTTGAGAACCTTCGCGCCTACGGGCTCGAGCAGCTCCGGAGACGCGGGGCGGAACCAGCTGCGAGGGCGGCCCATGCCGCTTGGGTCCTGGCCGTTGCGCAGGACGCGGCGGTCCGGCTCAGCCGCCCCGACGAGGGCGACGCTGACCTTCTGCTACGCGCCGTGTTCGACGAGCTGCGCGTGGCGCACGTATGGGCAGTGGAGCACGAGCCTGATGTGGCGTTGCGCATGAGCGAGTTGCTGTGCGGGTGGGCGCTGTGGCGCAACCTGTCTGAGGTCTTCAGGTGGAGTGAGGCCGCGGCACGCGCCGCTGGTACGTGCCCCGGTGCAGCGGGCGCATGGGCTGCGGCCGCGATCGGTGCCTGTCAGCGCGGCGACCTGCGCAGTGCA
>JANOTZ010000004.1:0-1911 GCA_031416735.1 Frankiales bacterium | reverse complement strand
CGACCAAGGCCCGCAACGTCTCGGTGAGCAACGCCCACGGCTATGCCGCCGGCCGGGCCGCCGCGGACCTGGCAGTCCTCGCGGGCCCCCGGACCCTGCCGGGTGGAGCCGCCTGACCGGGCGGCGCCTCGATCATGGCAGGCGACCGGCTCCCCGAGACCGATGCAGCCTTCACGCATCATGGGTGATGCAGATATGATGCAGCCATGCGTACCACCGTGGACCTGCCCCCCGCCGTCCACCGGCGCGCTCAAGAACTCGCGAAGGCCCGTGGTCAATCGCTGTCCGCGACCCTGGCGGAGCTCACTGCGCGCGGCCTGGGCCAACTCGATGAGCCCGTGGTGGTCCGGACGGATGCCGGCTCGGGTTTCCCTGTGCTGAGCGTGGGCCGTCGGGTGACGTCGGGTGACGTCGCGGCCGCGCTCGACGAGGAGTGACGACCTACCTGCTCGACGCCAACGTGCTCATCGCACTGACCGTCGAGGAGCACGAGCATCATGCGCGGGTTGTCGCGTGGATCCGCGGTGTCGATCGGGTGGCCCTGTGCCCGATCGTCGAAGGCTCGCTCATCCGCTTTCTGGTGCGTATCGGGGAGAGCGTCAGCGTCGCCTCCGAGGTCTTGCGGTTGCTCCACGCCAACCCGGGCTGCGAGTTCTGGCCGGACTCGGTGACCTATGCCCAGGCAGACCTCAGCGGGGTGCAGGGGCATCGTCAGGTGACGGATGCCTATCTGGTTGCGCTTGTCGCATCCCGTCCCGAAGCCCGACTGGCCACACTCGACGAGGCACTCGCGCTGTTGCGCCCTGAGCTGACAGCCTTGATCGCGCCGCACTGAGTACGGCTAACAAGCCGGATGGGATGGATCCAACTCTCGAACGGGCAGCCGTGAGCTGCCGGCGCAGAGCCCCGGGCCACGGGTGAGGTAGCGGCACTTATGCCGGTGATCGGAGATCACGCGGAGCAAACTCCTCGGCATAAGCGCAGATCATGCCGGTGATCCTCCGTCTGAGAGGCCGGCGAAGTGCCCGAAGGATCACCGGCATATCTGTACCTACCCTCTTCATGTTCCTGCTATGCGGGCGGGGTAAACAACAGCGGCTGCAGGTCCGGCCAGAGGTACCGGTCTTCCCACGGGAGGGCATCGTTGGTGTCCGGGATGACCAGTTGCTGAACGGTGAAGGCATCTCCGTAGATCTGGTACGCGAGCCCTAGGGGATCTGTGAGCCATTCGGCATCGCGCAGGTGGAGTCGGTAGTCGCCCTCAACCAGACCGGGGATGGTCTCGCCCAACGCGTAGCGCTCGCCCGCCATGAGCCGTTTGGAAAGTTCGTCGAGAACGTTGCTCCCGACTTCTTGCCCGAGGCCGTAGACGATGACTTCCGACAACCCCAAGTCCGTCAGGCCGACGGTGAACTGGAAACTGGGCTCTCCATCTTCGCCCGCGCCGATGTGCATGACGATGAAGCCAGCTGTCCGCAGGATGACCCGGGCCTCTTCCACGAAGGCAACTTGGCGCGCTGCGATGTCATCGTCTGACAGGCGCGTCGAGGTCTTTCGCTTCCAGCCCACTGGGCCAGCCTAGTGGCCGGATGGCTACGGACAATGCCGGATGCTCCTCGCGCAACGGCACATAGCCTGCGCTTGTGTCAGATGCAGAGCCGGTGGCGGTGGACCTTTCCGACGACGAGCGTGCCGTGCTGCGGTGCGGCCTCTTGGAGTGGTGGGGTCCCGCCCGACCAACCGATGCCATTGCCGCTGCCATGGGCTTCGGCGACAAGACTCGGCTGTCCGCAGAAGTTGGTCGCCTCATCGCTGCCCTAGATGCCCGAGAAGCGCTGTCCACCGAGGACTGGCAGCGCGTCCTGGTTGCAACTGAGGTGGTGTTCGTGAGTGACGTGTTCGGCTCTGGCC
>JANOTZ010000003.1:0-2063 GCA_031416735.1 Frankiales bacterium | reverse complement strand
TCAACCGAGTAGTTGAGGTCCCGCTTGCGTGAGATGCAGACCTCGAGGTCCTCGACGAGCGTGTCCGAGTTGGGGACCGTCGCGAGCAGGTCAACCGCGGCTCGGTGGTTTGAGGCCGTCGAGTGGTAGCCGAGTTCGGAGTCGCAGATGAGATCGCTGGCCCGGACGGAGACGCTGACTGCGAGGGTCCCTGCAGCGCGCAGCCTGCCCTCGGTCCGCTCCGCCCGAGCACCGGCAAGCATCTCGTCAAGTTGTCGGATTGCGTCAGGGATCGCCGCGTCTTTCGGGGTTGTGTGCGGCTCGCCATCAGGGCTCGCTCAGCGCGAGCGGCACCCCGCGCAGAGTGCGGCCGTCGGTGATCACGTTGGCCACGAATGAGGAGTCGAATGTGCGCTTGACCTTGGCCTGGTCCATCAGCGTGATCTGCACCGGTCGCCCGAGCAGCGCGCGCAGCCGCCTGCTGGCCACGTAGGAACGCCGCCGGAAGAGGCTCTCCGTCTCCTCGTCGGGCGCGACGACGAGGATGTCGACGTCGCTGCTCGCCCCCGCTGTGCCGCGCGCTGTGGAGCCGTAGAGGGTGATCGAGACCGGCTCGCTGCCGAGGGCCTCGACGAGGATGTCACAGACCTCGTCCTCCCCAGCGCGTGCGACAGAGCGCAGTTGCTCCAAGACCGGGGCCCCTTCGGCTGTGCGCCAGAGGGTCGCCCGGCCGACCGGGCGTGAGGTGACCAGACCCGCGTCAGCGAGCTCGTCGAGCGCGAGGTTGGCAGTCGTCGGAGAGATGCCGGCGAGCGCTGCGATCGCACGGCCGCTGAGCTCGTCCGCTGCCACGAGTAGCACGTCGAGCACGCGGACTCGCCGCGGCTCGTAGAAGATGGCCAGGGGATGATCCAAGAGCTGCATGTGATCCCACCTCCGTCGCACCGGGCAGTATGTCCAGCCTACTGGACATCATTCGCACGGTACAGACAGGGGCCGACGCGGTCCATCACTGAGAACGAGCGCTCCACCCCTGGCACCTGCTGCCGCGATCCGGATTGCCCTCTCACCGGAAACGCCGGCGGGGAATCCCTCGAGCACCGCCACAAGGGCGGGGCCGTGGGACTCCCCAGCGGTGAGCCAACGAAGCATGGGAACAGTCTCCCATGCCGCCGGCAGGGCGGTTACGGCGTGACGGTCAGAGCGTCCAGCCCGACTGCGTTGCCCTTCGATGCGGGCGTGTGCGAACCAACCCCGACCAGCTTGAAGGTGTGCTGCCCGCGAGCCAGCCCGAAGGCGGCGATCCGCACACCGCAGCCGCTGAAGGAGCGGTAGGTGCTGACCCGCGACTTGCGAGCTCCGTCGATGTAGAGGTCGACGTAGCCGTTCGCCGGCCCGACGCAGGCGGTGATCGCCAGGCTCGCGCCGCGGAAGACCAAAGTCGCGCTTGTCTGCCCAGTCGGGGTCGGAGTGCTCGCATGGAAAACGCCGCCCACCGCGTTGCTCGAGGCTAGCGTGCGCCACGAACCGGTGTAGGTCAGCGCCCGGCTGCTGTCATCGACGAGCGGGTTGACGGTGAAGGAAGGTCCGGCGGTAACGGCACTGTTGCCAGCCGCGTCCTTGATGCCCGGCGCCAGGGTCACCCGATAAGTCGCACCAGGAATCAGCGGACGGCTCGGAGCGAACGTCGCCGTCTTGCTGTCCAGAACGCTGACTGAACCTGGGACCGCGGGGATCAGGGCCAGCGTGCTCGATGACACCCCGGTTACCGACTCCGAGAAGCCGACCCGGAGGGTCTGGGTCACGGCCACGCTGCGGCTCGGCGTCACCGAGACCGCCTTCGGAGGCGTGGCGTCGCGAAGGAAAGCCTGGCTCAGCGACCACGGAAGCTTGTGACCGGCACTGTCGATGGCCTGTACGCGCCACACGAGGTTGCCGTCGCCGTAGACCTTGCTCGACGAGACATAGGACGTCTCGTCCACCGTCGCCTCGTCGACCACTGCGTCGTACGACGCGTGGTCGGCGGTGGCCACCTGGACGTGGTAGGCGTAGGCGTCCTGGGTCGCGGCCCGGCCGGTGGCGAC
>JANOTZ010000002.1:0-3846 GCA_031416735.1 Frankiales bacterium | reverse complement strand
GTGAGGCACCAGCAGTGAGGCACCAGCAGTGAGGCACCAGCAGTGAGGCACCAGCAGTGAGGCACCAGCAGTGAGGCACCAGCAGTGAGTCAGGTCCAACCCGACGCCTCCGGGCACTTCGGCCCGTACGGCGGTCGGTTCGTCCCCGAGGCCCTCATCGCTGCCCTCGATCAGCTGGCCCAGGCCCACGACGAGGCCCAGCGCGATCCAGTCTTCCTCGCCGAGCTCGACGACCTACTCACCAACTATGCCGGTCGGCCGACCCCGCTCACGGAGGCCAAGCGGTTCTCCGAGAAGGCCGGTGCGCGGGTCTTCCTCAAGCGCGAGGACCTGGCCCACACCGGCTCGCACAAGGTCAACAACGTGCTCGGGCAGGCCCTGCTCACCAAGAAGATGGGCAAGCAGCGCGTCATCGCCGAGACCGGGGCCGGCCAGCACGGCGTCGCCACGGCCACCGCCGCGGCGCTGTTCGGCTTCGAGTGCACCGTCTACATGGGCGAGGAAGACACCCGGCGGCAGGCCCTCAACGTCGCCCGGATGCGTCTGCTCGGCGCTGAGGTCATCCCGGTGAGCACCGGCACCAAGACCCTCAAGGACGCGACCAACGAGGCGTTCCGCGACTGGGTCGCCAACGTCGAGACGACCCATTACGCCATCGGCAGCGTCGTCGGTCCGCACCCGTTCCCCAAGCTGGTCAGGGATTTCCAGCGCATCATCGGCGTCGAAGCCCGGCAGCAGATCCTGGACCGCACCGGCGCGCTGCCGGACGCCCTGGTCGCCTGCGTCGGTGGGGGCAGCAACGCGATGGGCCTGTTCCACCCCTTTCTCGACGACGCCACGGTGGCCCTCGTCGGCTGCGAAGCCGGGGGCGACGGGGTCGACACCGGCAGGCACGCGGCACCGCTCACCGCCGGGTCCCCTGGGGTCCTGCACGGCGCCCGCTCCTACCTGATGCAGGACGACGACGGCCAGACCCTCGACACCCACTCCATCAGCGCCGGGCTCGACTACCCGGGGGTCGGACCGGAGCACGCCTGGCTACGCGACTCGGGGAGAGCGACCTACCGAGGCGTCGGCGACAAGGAGGCGATGGCCGCGCTCGAGCTGCTCGCCAAGTCCGAGGGCATCCTGTGCGCCATCGAGTCGGCCCACGCATTCGCCGGGGCCATCGACTGGGTCCGTGAGCAGGGCCGCGACGACCTCACCGTGATCGTCAACTGCAGCGGCCGCGGCGACAAGGACGTCGACACCGCCGCGCGCTGGTTCGGACTCGCATGAGCCGGCTGGACGAGCTGTTTGCCCAGTGCCGTAAGGAGAACCGGGCCGCCCTGATCGGCTACCTGCCGGTGGGGTTTCCGTCGTACGAGCTGTCGGTGGCGGGCATGATCGCGATGGTCGAGGGCGGTGTGGATGCCGTCGAGGTGGGGGTGCCGTACACCGATCCGGGCATGGACGGTCCGGTCATCCAGGTGGCGGTCGACGCGGCGCTGCGGGCCGGCACCCGGGTCGCGCACGTCTTCGACGCCGTGCGGGCCGTCAGCGCGCACGCCCCGACGGTCGTGATGGGCTACTGGAACCCGGTCGAGAAGTACGGCCCCGCCCGGTTCGCCCAGGACCTCAAGGCCGCGGGCGGCTCCGGTGCGATCACACCGGACCTCATCCCCGAGGAGGCCGGGCCGTGGATCGAGGCAGCCCGCACCGAGGACCTCGACCCGATCTTCCTGGTGGCGCCGAGCAGCACCGACGAGCGGATCGCGGTGGTCGGCCGCACCAACCGCGGTTTCGTCTATGCCGCCAGCACGATGGGGGTCACCGGCACCCGCACGACGGTCGGCAACCGCGCGGAGGAGCTGGTCGCCCGCACCCGGAGGCAGACCGACCTGCCGGTGTGCGTCGGGCTCGGGGTGAGCAACGGCGAGCAGGCCGCCGAGGTCGCCGCCTATGCGGACGGGGTCATCGTCGGCTCGGCCTTCGTCCGTGCACTGCAGGACGAGGGCGTCGATGCCGTGCGCGTCCTGGCCCAGGACCTCGCCTCCGGTGTCCGCCGCCGCTAGCCGGTGACCTCGACGCGGTGTCCGCTCGTTAGTCTGGCGGGGTGCCCCTCGCCTACCTGCCCAGCCCCTCCAGCGGCGTCCTCCACCTCGGCCCCCTGCCACTGCGGGCCTATGCGGGTTTCATCCTGCTCGGCGTCGTGGTCGCCGTCGTCCTGGGGGAGCGGCGCTGGGTGGCCCGTGGTGGCGAGAAGGGGCTGATCGCCGACATGGCGGCAACCGCCGTGCCGGCCGGCCTCATCGGCGCCCGCCTCTACCACGTGATCACCAGCCCGGCGAAGTACCTCGACGACCCGCTCGAGGCCCTGTACATCTGGCACGGAGGCCTCGGCATCTGGGGTGGCATCGCCGGCGGCTGCGTCGGCGCCTGGCTCATGCTGCGCCGACGGGGGATCAGCTTCCTTTCCGTGGCCGACACGGTCGCCCCGTTCCTCGCGGTCGCCCAGGCCATTGGCCGGCTCGGCAACTATTTCAACCAGGAGCTGTACGGCAAGGCCACCACCGTGCCCTGGGCGCTGGAGATCGACGGCAACCACTCGCCCGACGGCCTCCCGGGCACCTACCACCCCACCTTCCTCTACGAACTGCTGTGGAACCTCGGGGTCGCCGGACTGGTCCTGTGGGCCGACAACAAGTGGCAGCTCGGCAAGGGGCGTGCCCTGGCGCTCTACATCGCCCTCTACTGCGTGGGTCGCGGTTGGATCGAGGCCCTGCGGATCGACGAGGCCAACCAGTTCTTCGGCATCCGGCTCAACGTGTTCGTCGCCCTGGTCATGTTCCTCGCCTCGGTCTCCTACCTCTGGGTACGACGGGCAAGTGGCCCTGACGTCGTGCGGGCCCCCGAGCCTTCCGACGTACCCTCACAGGTGTGACGACCGAGGCGACCACAGCCCGCTCCACCGGTGAGCACCACCACGTCCATCGGGACGTGACCGGTGGCTGGATGCGTCCGGCGGTGTTCGGGGTGAGTGACGGGCTGGTCAGCAACACCGCCCTCATCGCGGGTGTTGCCGGTGCGCAGGCCGGCAGCGGCAGCATGCACAACGTGATCGTGGCCGGTCTCGCCGGCCTGGTCGCCGGTGCGTTCTCGATGGCCACCGGTGAATACGTCAGCGTCGCGTCGCAGGTCGAGCTGACGCGCAACGAGATCGAGATCGAGAAGGCCGAGATCGCCCGCGGACCCGCGGCCGAAGAGGCCGAGTTGGCGGCGCTCTACCGCAGCAGGGGGGTCGACGCGAAGCTCGCCAAAGAGGTGGCGAAGCAACTGTCGAAGGACCCGGAGCAGGTGTGGCGCGTGCACGCCCGCGAGGAGCTCGGAGTCGACCCCGATGACCTCCCCAGCCCGTGGCTGGCGTGCGGGTCGTCCTTCGTCGCCTTCGCACTGGGCGCCGTGCTCCCCTTGCTGCCCTACCTGTTCGGTGCAGTCACGCTGCTCCCGTCGGTGGTCCTCGCCGGGTTCGGCCTGTTCGCCGCCGGCGCCTTCGTGACCCGCTTCACGACCCGCCATTGGCTCTACGCGGGAGGCCGTCAGCTGGTGCTCGGCGCGGCCGCGGCCGCCGTGACGTACGGGATCGGCACGGCCGTCGGTTCCTGAACCATCGGGGTGCGGTCGCCAGCCGGCTTCAGTCGCACCTCCACCGTCACCCAGCCGGCTTCGGCCAGCACGTTCACGGCTCCGCCGTAGACCTCCACCAGACGCCGTACGACGTACAGGCCCATGCCCAGGCCTTGATGCGCGCGGGTGGGTCCGGTCTCAGCCTGGGTGAAGGGCTCGAACAGGTTGCGGGCGGTGATC
>JANOTZ010000001.1:0-4226 GCA_031416735.1 Frankiales bacterium | reverse complement strand
TGCCCGCACCCTCGGCTTCCACGGAACGCACACAGCGCGAAAATCACGCCGGTGGGGGCTGTGCGGGCTCCGACGATCATGAACGGGGGCCGAGAGAAGCATCGCGCCTGACACAGGGAGCCCGTTACTCATCTGCCGATGAGCGGACACGCTCGGTGGGTGAGGGAGCAGCTCGGCGACGCAGTGTGCGGTTGAGCTGCTATCGGTGCGCGGCGGGCTTGCACCCACCGAGGGCCGTCGCCACGGCGCGCAGCATGGTCTGCCACTCCTCGGCGTAGAACTCGGTGCCCGCGCCGTAGGCCGCGGGATCGGTCAGCTCGCCGTCGCGAACGTCGGCACCGAAGGCGTGCGACGTGCGGACGGCGGTCAGGCAGCTCGAGGGCAGCACGGTGATCTTCTGACCCTGGAAGCCGCTTGCGGAGAAGGCGTCCGGCGCAGCGATGGCGTGAGCCCAGGTTTGCAGGCCGTACCTCCCGCCCGAGACCTTCGTCATCGTCGTCATCGCCCTCACCCAGCTGCGAGGCACGACCTGCCTGCCCTCAGGTGTCCTGCCGCCGTTGCGCAGCAGCTCGCCGAAGCGGGCGAAGTCGTGCGGCCGCGCGAACAGGCCGTGAGACGCGATCACGCTGCCCTCGCGGTCGGCGGTCATCACCGCATCACCGCGGGCACCCATTGGCTGCCAGAGCTTGCGCTCCAGGATGTCCTCGAACGTGTCGCGGTAGAGCCGCTCGAGCATCCAGGCGAGCACCTGCGTGTTGCCGCTGTTGTAGTGGAACTCCGTCCCGGCCTTGTAGCCCATGGACGGGAGCGTCGCCAGGAACTCGTTGCGCGTCTTGCCGGCCGCACCGCCGCTGTACAGGTCGAGCGCAAGGTCGCGCCACTGCTCGACCTGGGTGTTGACCGCCAGCACCGGAGTGTCCTCGTCCCAGTGGACGCCCGACTCCATCTGGAGGACGTCCTCGATGCTGACGCCCTGCCACTCGGTGCCACGCAGCTGGGGGACGTACCGCTCGATCGGCTCCTTGAGCGAGCGGATGCGGCCCTCGGCGTGCGCGATGCCGACGAGGGCTCCGACGAAGGTCTTTGTCACCGACCAGGCCTGGTGGCGGACGTCCGCGGAGAAGCCGTTCGCGTAGAGCTCGCCGACGACCACGCCGTCCTTGACGATCACCACCTGGTCCGTGCGGGTCGTCCGCACGAACTGCGCGATCGTCTTGGTCTGACCGCCGTAGGTGTAGGTGATGCGGGACAGGTCGCGGTGCTTGACGGGCAGCGAGGACACGTACTTGCCGTCCGCGACAGGCACGTTCACGAGGAACGCCTCGGGCTTCACCGGGTCGTTCGGGTAGGGCACGTTGACGTGTCCGTTCACGACGGCGTCGTGGGCGTACGACGACCAGTAGTCCGGGTCCGACCAGCCCTCGACCCAGCCCTGCGCCGCGTCGGGCAACGGCGGCGTACCGACAATCGGGCCGTCCTCGGCGAGTGCGGGGAGCCCGGCCAGGCAGACCCCGAGGGCCGCCGAGGCAGCGATCAGACGTGCGGGACGGCGCGGCATGGAGAACTCCGATAGGTCTGGTGGGAGGACATGCTTAGTTTCGACACCCGCGGGGGTTCCCCTGCCTTCGACGGCTGCCGCGACGTGGCCAGCTCACGCCCGGATCATCAGGGCAGACCATGTTGGCGCCTAGGGCGACGTACAACCTCCTCGACGACCCCCCGCTGCCGCACTCATCTGCCGCTGACGGCCCTCCTGCCGAGGTGCGGATGTGTGCGCGCCTCGCAGCCCGAGCGGGCTCCGGGCCCGTCCTGCAGGCTCAGGCGCTGAGGGCCCGTCGACGCACTTCGGAGACGTCTCGTTCGAGCCGGTCCAGCGCGGCCTTGAGGTCATCGACCGGATTCAGGGACTGCAGGAGCAGCTGGCGAGCGACCGTCGACACTGGGAGGCCACGATTCTCCGCCAGTGCAGTCAGCTCGCCGATCTCCTCCTGGTTGAGCCGGATCTGCAGGGTCTTGGCCCGGTCGTGCCCGCGGGTCACCTTCACCCCGGCGCGCGCGGTCGAGGACTGATCGACCTCGCCATCCTCGGCGGCCCTTGCCTCGGCATCGATGAGCTTCTTCAGCTTCGTCGCCATCACAGTTCCCCTTCCTGGTAGATCCGGCGGTCCCGCGCGTTCGATCGCCAGGCATTGACCCCGTACGTGACGCCTTCGTCAGTGAGGACGATGACGGTGATCAGGTCGTCGGCGGTCTTCGAGAAACCGATGATCCGAACCGACCGTCCGCTGGCGCTGTTGTAGTCCGGGTCGATCACGATCCGTTCGGGATCGAGCAACGCCTCGTTGGCCTCGGGCGGGACGACATCGTGATTCTTGACGATGTAGTCGCCGCGATGAGACCAGTCGGCGTTGTCGTACACGACGTCATCGTACTACATTGCACTACATTCGTCGAGGCCAGCTGCTTGAGGGCTCGGGCGGACGCCCCACGGTGCGACCAAGCAGCTCGTGACAACGTCCGCTCATGCCGCTTACGGCGCTCCTGCCGATGAGCGGACTGCGGCGTCCGAACCCTCGGGTGGCCCTCGGTCGCCCTGAGTGGGGGTGCCGCGGCTCACCAAGCCGCACGGAGTCCTGACCCGACCGAGGTACGTGTTCGGTCAGGCACGTCGCGCCCTTCCACAGGGCGCTCCCACCACTTATCCGTGGTGGTAGGTGTATGAGAGGACCCGCCAGTCACCGCGCTCCTGGCGCAGCAGGTGGTAGCTGGTCGTGAAGTCGCGAAGGATGGCCCCGTTGTCAGAGAGGGCATTCCAGCGCACTGTCGCGACAACACTTGTTGCGTCGAGGCGGTGGACGTGCAGGTCCGCGATGGTCGCCCGCGCCGCGCCAGCCTCTCGATAGGCGTCCATGAGCACAGTCAGGTGCTCGAGAACAGCCGCGTGATCGCCGAGGTGAATCGGCCGACCCTCGCGAACCGCAAGGAAGGGCACCTCGTAAACGGCGGCGATCGCCTCCGCGTCAAACGTCATATAGCGCTCGGCATACTCGCCGAAGAAGCGTTCGATCGCCTCGTCGCTCATGATGTCGCTCCTGGTGCCACTTGAGGGCTACCACGCCGAAGCAGCGTGTGGTGCGCACTTCTATCGCTCCGAACGTCGCCCGTCCATCCGCGTCCGCTCATGCCGCTGACAGCGCTGCCGCGAACGGCACTTCCTCGCGGTCTCGACGACATCAGCCGTCGAAGAACTTGCCGAGCACGACGACGTCTCCGTCCTCGTAGCCGAGCGACTCGTAGAAGGCGACCACTGCCTTGTTGGTCGTGCGCACCATCAGGTTGACCTTGGGGACGCCGCGTTCCTGGAGCCACAGCTCGCTGGCGTGCATCAACTGGCGTCCTAGCCCACCGCGCCGCAGCTCGGGCTGAACAGCGAGGTAGTAGACCCAGCCACGATGCCCATCGTGACCGACCATCGCCGTGCCGAGCAGACAACCATCGACGTCGTGGGCACTGAGGACGGTCGAAGTAGGACCTGCCAACGCACGCATCAGGTCGGCGTTCGGGTCGTTCCAGGGGCGAGTCAAGCCGGACACTTGCCACAGCGCCACAGCATCATCGGTGCGATCCGCCGGCAGAACGTCGATCCGCATGGGCCGAGGCTATGGCTCCCCGTTCCCCATCGCCGCACCGCCTCGACCATCCGGTCATGCCGCTGCCCGGACGTGGGATGTGAAGAGCTTCATCAAGTCGTCGTCCGTTGTTGCCCATTCGTGCCCGCACTCCCCGCGCACCCAGCGGTCGCGGTAGGCGTCGCGAGCCCGCACCGCGATCGTCCGCTGCGAGGTCGCCACGCAGCGGCAGCCGTCCAGAAGCGCCGTTACGGCGGCTGGACGAGTTCGACCTGCGGCATGAGTGCCTTCAGTCAGCGTGTCGCGCCAGAAGCCAAGAGCCGCTCCGGAAGCGCTCACCGACACCCGCGTGGCCGCCCAACCGTTTGCCCGGCGCCGGTTCCTTCGAGAGTCTCGTCCGAAGCCGCCCGGGCCGCCGGTAGCCGCGTGCTGTGCGGCGTGTGCAGCACGCTCACGCGAGGGCCACATGCGCCATGATCGTGTCGTCGTCGACCTTCTGGTCGATCTGAGCACGGTCTCCAGGATCGCCAGGAAGCCCGTGCCGGTGGAACTGGCCCGACACCTTCGCGGTAGGAAGGTCCATGCGCATCTTCTTCA